>CAYPSZ010000299.1:0-17423 GCA_964413125.1 uncultured Desulfobacterales bacterium | reverse complement strand
AGGGCTGATTGTCATCGGCGCGGGACTATATCTGGGTGCTCTGGCAGCGCGCCTGATCCGCAGCAGCGACCTGAGCAACGCTAACATTCTGGCTCCGATAGCCCAAACCGCAATAATCATCCTCATGGGCGCGATGGGGCTGGAGCAGATGGGCATCGGCCGGGATATCATCCGGCTCGCCTTCGGGCTGACGCTTGGTGCGGTGGCTGTCGCCGCGGCGATTGCCTTCGGCATCGGTTCGCGCGACCTCGCACGTAACGTAGTAATGAAATACCTTGGCCACTGGGGCAAGGGGAATGATTCGCCCAGGTAATCGGCGTCACGATCCTCACGCAAAATGCGTTGGACTGGATGGGATTGAAAGAATTGAACCCAGTCGCCAAATGAAAGATATGATCAAATTGTGCTGTGAGCCAATTAATTATAGAGTTCAGGAATTAGAAATTTCTGTATACTTTATTTCCCACTGCAACCTATGTGGCAGACGAAACATTGCCATTGGATTATTATGTTGCTTATAAAGACTGAAAGTAGGAGATTTCTCATGGCTAATAAAAATATATGCGTGGCGATTTACCAGACTAATACGCATGCGGACGAGGCGTTCTCGCGACTGCAATTCGCAGGCTTTGGAATGAAGCATCTTTCTCTTGCCGGTCGGGATACCTGGGCTAATGCGGTGGGTTCCTACGTTACGGGGAATCAATCCAGATACTGCGGTCCCCTGGGACTTTTCTGGGAGAAACTCTGGGCGGTTCTGCTGGGACGGGGGGTTTTCTGTTACGATAAGGATGGGCCGATGCTCATCGCAGGTCCTCTGGTAAGAGCAATCGTTGCTGCGCAAGAGCAGGACTCGATCAACGGGAACGCTTTTGAGACGGGCCTTTCAAGCCTGGGGATTCCGGGAGAAAGCATCGTTCAATATGCAAAGGCGCTGATGAATAATCAGATCCTGCTTTTTGTCTCCGGCACTCTGGAGGAGGTTAAACGCGCCCGCGAAATCTTGAATGAGACCATGGCCATCAATCATACGCTGCATCATGGGGCCGGGAATCATTTGTCTTTGGAAATATTGAGGGATAACGGGCGGCCAGCGGAAGGTGATGAATCCTGTGCCACCGACAATCCCGGAAAAACCTTAGAATCGCATGTCTCGCCCAAGAAAGGAATAGAATCATGAGTAACTTACTGACAGTAATTGCCGTTGTATTGCTTATTCTCTGGCTTCTGGGGATGGTAACTTCCAACACTATCGGCGGTTTTATCCATGTTCTTCTGGTAATCGCCATCGTGGTTGTCTTGATTAGAGTAATTAGCGGACGAAGAGTTTTGTAACCATTTGGCGGGCTTATCTCTGAAAATCAAGAGGAGAAATTGACTATGAACAAAACCGTTTCCATCGCCATTCTTGCCGTGGTATCCTGCTTATCATCTTTGGTGTCATCGCATCGCAGTCTCTCAGTTCTGACATTTCTCGATTTTTCACTGGCTCTCCTACCGACAAGGAGATGTGGATGCTGATCGGCGGAGTTATAGCGACCATTATCGGGCTGGCAGGACTCGTGCGTGGCTCAAAGTGAAGTTAAACGCATTAAAGGATAAATCGGGAGACAAGAATCGCGATCATACTGATCACTCTGGGTATCGTGGCGTTTGCTTACCATCTTGTAATGGGAAGCAGAAAAAGTCGATTGGGAAATGTTGATCAAATAGGAGAATGCGCAATTCATTATGGAAGGGATGGAAAGGCTGCTGGGCATGTAAATCAGACAAATTCGGCGAAAGGTTTAACCAATGACACTGAAATTGACGAAAATATCCACAGGAGACGCCCTCGAATATGCCGAGAGCATCATCAACACCGTGCGAGAACCCTTGATCATTCTGGATCAGGATTTGAGGGTGGTTACCGCCAGCCGCTCTTTCTATGAAGTCTTTAAGGTCAATCCTCAAAAGACCGTGGGACAGTATATCTATGACCTCGGCAATAAACAGTGGGATATCCCCAAGCTGCGTGAACTGCTGGAAAGTATCCTGCCCCAAAAGGCGACCTTTGATAACTATGAAGTGGAACACGTTTTTGCCGACATCGGCAAGCGCATCATGCTTTTGAATGCAAGGCAGATTCAAAGAGTGTTGGGCAAAGAACGGATAATCCTCCTTGCCATCGAGGATATCACCGAACGCAAGCAGATTGAAAATGCATTACGCGCTGCCAAAGCGGCTGTCGAGGCCGCCAGCCGGGCCAAGAGCGAATTCATTTCCAGTATGAGCCATGAACTGCGGACCCCGCTCAATTCCATCATCGGTTTTTCGGAAGTGCTTTACGACCAAACCTTTGGGCCGCTCAACCCAAAGCAGACACACTATGTGAACAATGTGTTGACCGCCGGGCAGCACCTGCTGAGCCTGATCAACGACATCCTTGATCTCTGCAAGATCGAGGCGGGCAAGTTCAACGTAATGCCAATAACTTTCGCGGTGCAACCGGTTTTGAACAACGCGTTGATTTTGGTGAAGGAGCGAGCGCTAAAACAGGGACTCACGCTCAGTCTGGAAAGCCCGTCCGACCTCATGGTCTCCGCTGACGAACGGATGTTCAAACAGATTCTGTTCAATCTGCTCTCAAATGCAGTGAAATTTACTCCGTCGGGAGGCCGGATCACCGTCACCGCCGAACGCGCCGGGCATGATCTGCGCGTGAGCGTGGCGGACACAGGCATCGGCATAAAGCACGAAGACCAGTCCCGGCTTTTCACGGAGTTCGAACAGTTGGATTCCGGATATAACCGTTTGCATGAGGGCTCAGGTCTGGGGCTGGCGCTCACTCGCAAGTTTGTGGAGCTCCACGGCGGGAGCATCTGTGTGGAGAGCGAGGGGGAAGGCAAAGGCAGCACCTTCTGTTTTAAACTTCCGTTGGCATCCAACGACCTCACGGTCTCAACGGACAACAGGAGGAAGACATGAATCCTCAAATCGTTCTGGTGATCGAAGACAACCAGTTGAACATGGAGCTGACGTCGGATATACTAGAAGTTGCCGGTTTTCAGGTTCTAAAGGCCGAAAGGGCAGATAAAGGTATCGCCATTGCCGTGGCTCAGCAGCCCGACATTATTCTGATAGATATAGCGCTTCCGGGCGTGGACGGGCTGGAGGCCACAAAGCGGCTCAAGCAGGATCCCCGAACAACCCGGATTCCCATCGTGGCTCTCACTGCCTCGGCGATGCGAGGAGACGACGACAAAGCCCGACTGGCCGGCTGCTGTGGTTACATTGCTAAGCCCATTGATACGCGCCGGTTTGCCAAGACTGTCGCTGCGTTTATTGAAAAGGAAAGGAGACCGGCATATGGAACGGCGTAAACGTCTATTGGTCGTCGATGACGAGGTGTTGAACCGGGAACTGCTCGAGACGCATCTCACGACCCTGGGACATGATGTTGAGATGGCTGCCAATGGTTCTGAGGCTCTGGAAATACTTGATGTCTCCTTCGACCTGGTATTGCTCGATGTGATGATGCCCGGAATAAATGGTTTTGAAGTGACGCAGCGCATTCGAAACGAATCGTCGGTTCCCGACATTCCTATCTGCATGGTGACGGCGCTCTCGGACAGGGAAGATCGCCTGCGTGCCGTGGAAGCTGGCGCGACCGATTTCATTTCCAAGCCCATTGACAGGACGGAGCTGAAAGTGCGCACGGACTCACTGCTGAAGGCGAAAGAAGCCCAGGACACCATTAAACGCTACCAGATGGAGCTGGAGACGCGGAATCGCCTCTTGCAGGAGAACAACGAGCAACTTTGCAAACTGGGCGAGCTGAAAGACGAGTTTCTTAGAATGGCCAGTCACGACCTGAAAAATCCGCTTACCTGCATTCTCGGTTTTGCTTCCATGATAGACTCCCAAACCCCACCCGGCACCACGATGACAGCGGAAACACACAGTTGGGTCGCAAGAATTACTACGCAATGCCTGGTTATGCAGGCGATCATCGAGGATTTTCTTGATTTTCATGCGCTGGAGGATGGTCAGATCAAGCTTACCCTGGAGACGGTGGATATAAATGAACTGGTGCGCAATATGTTTGAGCGAAATGCTGCCTATGCGGCAAAGAAGCATATCACGCTCCACCTGGCCCTGGAGCCTGGCTCGCTCCTGCTGAACGCGGACAAGAGCCGACTCAACCAAGTGTTGGAAAATTTCATAAGCAATGCTATCAAATTCAGCCCGCCGGGGGAACAGGTCATCGCTTGCACACAAAAAACAGAAAGGAATGTCCTTGTGGAAGTCAAGGATTCAGGACCAGGGCTCACTGATGAAGACATGAAGAATCTATTCGTGAAATATGCGAAACTCAGCAACCTGCCCACGGGCGGTGAGAAAAGCTCCGGTCTGGGGCTTGCCATCTGCAAAAAACTTATCGAAATGCAGGGTGGAAAGACTGGCGCCCGGAACAATCCAAAGCGCGGCGCAACGTTCTGGTTTGAACTTCCTGAAAGATTCGAAGACCGTTGACTAAATCTGTAAAACAGAGAGGAGAAAACAATGGGTAAGCTGCTTGTGCTATCGTTCGTAATCCTATTGGCGCTTGCGTCGTTAGCCGGCTGGATATTTCTCACTGAGAAGATTACTACCGGGGACAGGCAAATAGCCGACGGTCAAGAAAAGGTTGACAAAGGGCAACCCAATCTCGATGCTGGCAAACAAGAGTTAGCAGATGGTAAGAAGGAGTACAAGAAAGCTAAAGACAACCTGTTATATGTGTTGGCGGACAAGCTGCTAAAAGGCGGAAAGGGCTTCGAGGAGGGTAGAAGGCAGATTGCCGAAGGACAGGCCCTGGTTGACGATGGGCAAAAGCGACTGGACGCCGGCAAGCTGAAACTAAGCCTGGGGGCGGAACAGTTGAGGATGGCAAGGCGGATACGCATTGCCTGTGCGATCGGGGCGATTTTCTTTACCGCGCTCTCGATTGTGTTGGGTCTTTGTTGGAGGCGATCACTGGCACGACCCTTTGTGCACACTAATGCCTGACAATGAAGGTGATCACTCATTTATTTTAAAAAGCGAAATGTTCAACTTTTGCCGAAGCAGTACAGGTCGAAGAGAAGCAATTTTAAAGAGACGGAAACAATAAAAGAACATATCACTGTAACTAAGGAAATTAAGGAATATGAGGAATACCGGTGTGGTATCTATAATGTAATTTTTTTCCCTCTATGGCGTTCCTCCCTCAAGGACAATGAATGAAAACAGGCATCCTCATTGGATATTTCGGCAAGCGCGAGGAAGCTCGCGAAGCCTTCAGGAAATTGCGGAGGAAGGGTTACCGCCGCTTCGCTTGGGTGAGTAAGAACGCAGATGGCGAAATCCATACCGGGGATCCCTTCCACTGGAGCCGGATTTTCGGGGCAGCGATGGCATTCATCCTGTTTGGGACGATTGCCACTGTGGTCTCGATGAATTTTCAGTGGTGGGGGACGATATTCAACCGATTGCCCTTCACCCTGATCGCTTCAGTGGGGTTTGGAGTTATTGGGAGCCTGCTGAGTGTGGTCTGGATACGGCGATCGAGATTCGGTATCGAGCGAAGACTGATTGAGGATCACTCGCGTTGGCTCGTTTCGGGGGAGACTGCCCTGATTCTCCAAGCACCGATTGAAAGATTACGGATCCTCGTGCCCATTTTGCTGGAAAGCGGCGAGATACCGCCTGCAGTTTTTGTCCTGCATCCCCGTCGCAAAATCCCAGTCAAGGAGCAAGGGGACCTAAGCCCTGGTGAGGCGCCACTGAGCCCGGCGCAGCTCCAGGAACATGCACGGCGCCTGGCTGACATACACCAACTTGACTCCAACCCATTGCGGAATACTAAACTGCTGAGGCATCTGGAAGAGGTCCGTCGGTACGTGCAGCAGATTTGCCTGGATTTATCCGTAGCAAGCCATTTAAAGCAAAGCGTGTCGCCAACTGTCGAGTGGCTCCTCGACAATGAGTACATCCTCGAAAGCAACGCCCGTGACATTCGGATGAATCTACCCTGGCAGTATTATCGGCAACTGCCGGCGCTCGTGAGTGAGCCCGACCGGGGTTTACCGCGCATCTACAGCCTTGCGCGGGAAATGGCTGCTCACACCGAGCTGCGCCTGGACAAAGAGAACATACTGACGTTCGTTGATGCCTATCAATCGGCAAAACCGCTCTCGATTGGCGAACTCTGGGCTGTCCCCCAGATGCTGCGCATAGTGCTCATTGAGGGTATTGGGCAGCTCGCCGGCAGAGCCTTGACCGAGCTGCGAGAGCAAGAAATTGCCGATTTCTGGGCAAACCGGTTGATTACAGCCAACCGTCGCGATCCAAACCACCTTTTTTCGATCATGGGTGAATTGACCGAGACCTATCCCAATCCAAGCCCCTATTTCGCCTCGCAATTGATCGATTGCCTGTATGGCGAAGGGGCGGCGCTGGCTCCGTTGCAAGGTTGGCTGGAGCGTACATTCCAAAAATCCCTGAATGATTTCATCCTGCGTGAGAAGAACCGCCAGACAAAGGATCAATTATCCATCGGGAATGCCTTTACCAGCCTGCGCCAGCTGGGCTTGCTCGATTGGAAGGAATGCTTCGAGCAGCTCAGCCGTGTAGAACAGATTCTTCGCAGGGATCCAGCCGGCATCTATCCGCAGATGGATTTTGCCACACGCGACAAATACCGCCGGGCGATTGAGGATCTGCATCGTGGATCAGGTTTGGAAGAAGAGCAGGTCGCCCAACACGTCCTTGATCTGACAACGAGCGCTTGCACGGATTCAGCGGTGGATGAACGGTCGGCTCATATCGGCGACTATCTAATCGGCGAAAAGAGAGGTGCTCTATCGCGGGACATCGGGTGCCGCGAGACGCTGCGTTTCCGTGCACTGCACTGGGCTTATCGTCACCACACGGCGGTTTACTTCCTCGGACTGGCCTTTTTCTCAGCCGCATTAGTTTTCCTGCTACTTCGACTTGGCTTGCGCACCTCCAGTTTGGGTATACAAGTGATCATGGGAACACTCTTGCTCATCCCCGCAAGCCAACTTTCGGTTGAGGTGGTGAACACCCTTATTATAAATTTGTTTCCACCGTTTGCCCTACCCAAGATGGATTTTAAAGTTTCGGGGATTCCTGACGCCTGTCGAACCCTGGTCGTTGTGCCCCTGATGTTGGTAGACCAGGAGACGATTAAAGAGGACGTGGAAAAACTCGAGATTCGATATCTCGCCAATAAAGAGGAAAACCTTATCTTCGCTATTTTCTCGGATTACACGGATGCCCCCCGTGCTCATATCGACAAAGACGAGCCTCTACTGCAAACCACGATCCAATGCATTTCCGCCCTCAACCAGCGTTACGCCGGTGAGCGCTTCTTCCTGTTCCACCGAAACCGGAAATGGAGCGACGACGAGCAAAAATTTATCGGGTGGGAGCGCAAACGCGGAAAGCTGGAAGAGCTCAATGACCTGATTATGGGTACACGGTCGAGCGAAGCCGAGCAAATGGTTTACGTCGGCGATCCTGACAGACTTTCCGATATAAGGTTTATCATTACACTTGACAGCGACACGCAATTGCCGACAGGCTCAGCACGCAGAATGATAGAGACCCTGGCGCACCCGCTCAACCAGGCGCGTTTGGATCGTACCGGTCGTGTCAAGTCCGGCTATACCATCATCCAACCGCGCGTGAGTCCTTCCTTGCCCAGTACGAGCGCTTCGCCGTTCAGCCGTCTCTTTTCGTACCCGGTCGGCATTGATCCCTATACCGATGCGGTATCCGATGCCTATCAGGACCTGACCCATGAAGGCTCTTATCATGGCAAGGGCATATATGATGTGCGTGTCTTCAGCCGTGTGCTTTCCGGCATGTTCCCCGAAGCCCGGTTGCTCAGCCATGATCTGATCGAAGGAGCTCACGTCCGGGTAGGTTTGGCAAGTGACATCGAGCTTTATGACGAGTTCCCCCAGGATTACCTGAGTTACATAAAGCGCCAGCACCGCTGGATCCGGGGCGATTGGCAGATCGCGGACTGGATCGTGCCGCGTGTTCCCCAACCGGACGGCGGACGAAAACCTAATCCTCTCTCCTGGTTTGATCGCTGGAAAATCTTTGACAATCTGCGCCGCAGCCTGCTGCCCGCAGCCAGCCTGGTGCTTCTGGTGGTGTCCTTTTTGATCTCCTACCACACTGGCTTGATTGCCAGCGTTGTAGTTGCTACTCAGCTGCTCTTTCACTCTTTGATGCAGCCCCTTACCCTGGCGACCACACGAAAAGGGCTAAAGGACATCTCCCCCTCAAAGGTGGGACATGACCTGCTGAGGGTGTTGGTTGAAGCATCGTTGCTACCATATCAAGCCTGGTTGGCGATGGATGCCATTGCACGGGTTTGGTATCGCCGCTGCATCTCTCATCAGGGGCTACTGGAGTGGACTTCGGCTCAAGCGATGCATAATAAGGCACAAGCCAAAATAAAGAGGTTCCTGCTTTCAATGAGCCTGGCAAGCGTGTTTAGCATGCTCTTAGGATGGGTGGTCGTGTACAGGCAGCCGGCCAATTTCTGGGTGGCAGGCCCTTGGTTGATGCTCTGGTTACTCTCGCCGATGATCGGCTGGTTGCTTATCCGCCGGCCGCACGTGAAGCTGCCGCAATATCTGCTTCCCGAAGAAGACCGGCAATACCTTCGGAAAGTTGCGCGACGCACATGGCGTTATTTTTCGGATTTTGTGAATGAGGAGACACACTGGCTGCCCCCCGACAATTACCAAGTCTCCCACAAGCATGGGCTTGCCATGCGGACCAGCCCGACTAATATCGGTCTGTATCTGGTCAGCGTGCTGAGCGCCCATGAATTCGGCTATTTAACAGTGGATGAGATCACAAAAAAATTGATACGGACGATGGAGACGTGCCGGAATCTGGAACATCATGAGGGGCACCTGCTCAATTGGTACGACATTCAAACTCTTGCGCCTCTCAAGCCACGCTACGTTTCCACTGTGGACAGCGGGAATCTGCTTGGCGCCCTATGGACACTGGACCGGGGTTTGGAATCGCTCATACAGGCTCCAGTGCTGGACGCGCAAGCCTTTGCGGGGCTGTATGACACTGGAGAAGTCCTGCGAGAAGTCGTCCGGGAAGAAAAATTTTCCGGTCTGGATGTTAATGACCTGAATGGTCTCATACGTGCGTGGGAATCTCCTCCGGATTCTGTTACTGATTTATTGCGCTTATTGCGACAGGCTGAAACCAACACTAATCTATTATTTGAAAAGGTGTTTGAAACCTCGAACAAGCAAGGAGATGTTGCATATTGGGCACGGCAGGTACAGCGTCAACAGACGGCCTGGTTGAACATTGCGGATCGTTATCTTGCCTGGATAGAAATCCTGGCTGAGAAGACGGAGGAGGAGATAGCCAATCTTGCTCCTTATGCCTTGCCTGCTTTTCGGGAGTCCCTTCATCATGCGCCTTCGCTTCAGGATTTAGCCAACGGTAATATCGCCTGCATTGCGTCCCTTAAGTCTATCAAGGAAAATACGCCCGCACATGAGCGTTTTCTATTGGACTGGCTTGAACGTGTGAGTGAAGCCTTTGATCGAGCAAAGTGGCTGGCTGGTGAGATGCTGGCTTTAGTTGAGCAGCTCATTCGTGGATGTGGCGAACTCTCAGAGTCCATCAACATGCGCTTCCTTTATAACGTCGAGCGTCGCCTTTTTTCTTTAGGTTATAATGTATCTGAAGGGCGCCTTGACCGTGCGTTTTATGATCTGCTGGCGAGTGAAGCGCGCCTGGGAAGTTTCGTCGCTATCGCCCGTGGGGACATTCCCCCCGAGCACTGGTTCGCAATGAACCGGCCATATGGCGCCGTCGGTCGACACAGGGCTCTGCTCAGCTGGACCGGATCGATGTTTGAATACCTTATGCCTCTGCTCTTTCAGCAATCCTATAGTAACACACTTATGGATAAAGCTGCCCGGGAAACTGTTGCAATACATATTGCCTATGGGCACAAACACCACGTGCCGTGGGGTATCTCGGAGTGTGCATTTGGGGATCTGGACATTCAAAAAACTTATCAATATCAGGCATTCGGCGTACCTGAGCTCGGGCTTAAGCTTGGTCTTGCCGACAAGATCGTAGTTGCACCCTACGCCACCATGCTGGCAATAAGTGTCGCACCCCGTAAAACCGTTCAAAACCTGAAACGCATGGCCAATTTGGGGCTGCTGAGCAATTATGGTTATTACGAATCGCTGGACTTCAGCCGGCAACCAAGCCACGAGACTGCACCTGGAGTCATCGTGCGCTCCTATATGTCACATCACCAGAGCATGAGTTTTTTAGCGCTGACCAACTTCCTGCATAACGACTGCCTCCGGCGCTATTTCCACGCAATCCCTTATGTGCGTACCATGGAGCCCTTGCTTTATGAACGTATCCCGCACCTGCCGTCGCTACACCACGTTTCTACCCGCGAACGAGTCTCTTCTGTGGCAAGCGTGGGCGAAGTCACACCCTCGGTCAGCCAGTTCGAGACACCTCATACCGCCACACCAAAGACACAGCTACTATGCAACGGACGCTATGGACTCATGCTTACTAACGCCGGTGGTGGCTACAGTCGCTGGAATGATTTTGACATCACTCGCTGGCGGTCAGACCCGACACGAGATTCCCGGGGCACGTTTTGTTACATTCGCGATGCCGATTCCGGCCGTTTCTGGTGCAATACCTATCATCCAACTGGCGGCAAGGTTGAGCATTTTTGTACCAACTTTACACTGGACCGTGCTGTGTTCCGGCGAGTTGATTTTGACATCGAAAGCGAAACCGAGATCATTGTTGCGCCGGAAGATGACGTCGAGATCCGACGCATGACACTGAGCAATCGGTCTACCCATACCCGCAGGCTCGAGCTGACAAGTTACATTGAACTGGCGCTGGCACCGCATAACGTGGATCGGCAGCATCCGGCGTTCAATAAATTGTTTGTTCAGACCGAGGCGATGCCCGAGCTGGGGGCGCTCATTGCCCACCGCCGACTCTCAAGCAGCGGCGAGACACCCGTTTATGTCGCTCACCGTTTTACCCTGGAACGGGAGTCCGGTGAAACTATGGATGAAACCTTGCGTTTCGAAACAGACCGGTACCAATTCATTGGACGTGGTCATACGCTTGCCAACCCGATGGGAGTCTTGCAGGAACCCGGTAGCAGCCAGGGATTTGTACTTGACCCGATCCTTAGTCTGCGACAGGACATCACCCTGGCTCCTGGACAACGGCGACAGGTTTCCATGATTCTTGTCGCCGGCGCCTCCCGGGAAAAGGTCGCCGGTCTGATGAGCAAGTACAGCGATCCCAGGGCGGTCGACCGGGCAATGGATTTTGCCTGGGCATCAGCCCATCTCGAGCTGCGTCTTCTGCGCATCCAGCCCGACGAAGCGCGCCGTTTTCAGCAACTGGCAAGCCATATGCTTTATCCCAATGCCCTCCTTCGCTCCGCCAAGCAGCACCTTGCTGACAACCGCAAGGGTCAGGCCGGCTTGTGGGCTTATGCCATCTCGGGTGACCTGCCCATTGCTCTGGTTGCTATCGGTGAGGCGCGGGATCTGGGTCTCATTCGTCAAATACTCCAGGCGCATGCCTATTGGCGCATGCATGGGCTTGTGGCAGACTTGGTGATCCTGAACGAGGAGGCTAGCGGCTATACGCAGCCGCTCCGCGAAAAACTCGAACACCTGATCCAGTTTCATGGAGCCAATACGGGAGTGGACCGGCCAGGTGGAATCTATTTGCGCAGCGCAAACCTGATCCCGGAGGAAGACCTGAATCTGCTTCGAGCTGTGGCAAATGTAGTGCTGGTAGCAGCCCGCGGCACCTTGTCTCAGCAAATCGCCGCTTCGGCAATCGATTCTGCCACGCTACCTGAACCTATTGCTGGAAAAAAGGGCTTCCGTGATCCTTCAGCTGCGCTTCCCTTTATGGAACTCCCTTTCTTCAACAGCCTGGGTGGCTTTACCCCGGATGGGCGCGAATATGCAATCTATCTCGGTCCCGACATGCACACGCCTGCACCATGGACCAACGTCATCGCTAATCCGACCTTTGGCACGCTTGTTAGCGAAACCGGCTCCGGTTTTACCTGGCAGGGCAATAGCCAGCGCAACCGCCTGACACAGTGGTCAAACGATTCAGTCATTGACCCACCGTCCGAGGCGATCTATATTCGTGATGAGGATACCGGGGTCTATTGGAGCCCGACCGCATCTCCCATCCGTGAAGAGACCGCGTACCGTGCTCGGCACGGGGCGGGATATACCGTGTTCGAACATAATAGCCACGGCATCGAACAGGAACTTACAGCCTTCGTTCCCATGGATGATCAAGGGGGTGAGCCAGTCAAGTTGCAAAAACTGGTGTTGCGCAATGACACCGACCGACCGCGCAATCTTTCTCTAATTTATTATGTGGAATGGACATTGGGCGAATCGCGCGAGTCTTCGCAGATGCATGTTGTGACGGCCTGGGACGATGAAGCCCGAGCCATCTTTGCCCGTAATCATTACCATCCCGATTATGCTGACCGGATAGCCTTCGCTGCGGTGAATTCTCCCATGAAGTCTTACACCGGCGACCGCACAGCCTTCCTGGGACGCAATCGCTCGATGAACAACCCGGCAGCATTGCAACGTACCAAGCTTTCATGCCGAACGGGTGCGGGCATGGACCCTTGTGCCGCAGTACACGTCTCCCTGAAACTGGCTCCGGGGGAGCAAGGGGAAATCATCTGTATGCTCGGACAGGCTCAATCCGTGGAGCAGATTCGCGCCCTGACGCTTGCCTACCGGGATAGCCTGACGCTTGACTCTGCACTGCGTCAAACCCAGGCATGGTGGGACAACAGGCTTGGCACGATCCAGGTGCACACGCCTGAGCTCGCCGCGGACATCCTGATTAACCGCTGGCTACTCTATCAAAGTCTATGCTGCCGGATTTGGGGGCGCTCCGGCTCTTACCAGTCCGGAGGCGCATTTGGATTCCGAGACCAGTTGCAGGACGTGATGGCACTGCTTTACACTCATCCCGTACTAGTACGCGAGCACATCCTGCTCGCAGCCAGCCGTCAGTTCAAGGAGGGCGATGTCCAACACTGGTGGCATCCACCGAGTGGCATGGGCATTCGCTCACGAATCTCCGATGATCTTTTATGGCTCCCGTTCGTGGTAGCCCAATACCTCAGGGTTACTTCTGATTCCAGCATCCTCCGCGAAGTTGTACCCTTCCTCGATGCGCCCTTGCTGAACGACAATCAGCAAGAGAGCCTGCAAATGCCGAATGTTTCGCTCGACCACGCCACACTCTTCGAACACTGCCAGCGGGCTATCACGCACAGCCAACATTTTGGCGTCCATGGTTTACCACTGATGGGGAGCGGTGACTGGAACGATGGGATGAACCAGGTAGGCATGGAAGGCAAGGGCGAGAGCGTTTGGCTGGCATGGTTCATGGTAGATGTTCTGAAGGGTATGGTCGAGATGTCAGACTCATTGGGTAAGTCCGAGCTGAGCGCATCCTACGAGCAAGATAGTAAGGAGCTAATCACACATATTGAACAGTTCGCCTGGGATGGCGACTGGTATCTGCGGGCGACATTTGACGATGGCTCGCCGCTTGGCTCTTCGGCAAATTCGGAAGCGAATATTTTTTCTTTACCTCAATCATGGGCATGGCTGACCGGGGTTGCCGACACGGACCGGGCACAGAAGGCGCTCGATTCTGCATGGAAACACCTCGTTCGCGAGGATGAAGGTCTGGCACTGCTCTTCGAGCCTCCATTCGATCAGTCGGAACCATCACCCGGTTATATCAAAGGTTATCCGCCAGGAGTGCGGGAGAACGGCGGCCAGTACACCCACGCCGCAATCTGGATGGCTATGGCAATGGCGCGTCGTGGAGACGGCACACGCGCAGCGAAAATCCTGCGTATGCTCAATCCAATTGAGCACTCACGAGATCCGGAAATGGTGTTACGCTACCGGGTCGAACCCTACGTGATTGCAGCCGACGTGTATCGCTTGCCGGAACGGATCGGTCAAGGCGGCTGGACCTGGTATACCGGTTCATCAGCGTGGATGTACCGCGCCTGGGTAGAGGAAATTTTAGGTCTCAAGGTACGCGGCAACACTCTGCGGCTTGCCCCGGTCATACCCGGCTGGTGGGATGGCTTCCAGTTGAGCTATCGCCACGGTAAAGCGCTGTACGAGATACGGGTCGAAAACCCGGAACATTGCGAGCGGGGTATTGCCTGGATGGAAATAGATGGTCAGCGCATCAAGGACGGCGTAATCCATCTTGTTCGAGATCTGGTCAAACACCGCATCCTCGTCCGCATGGGCTTTGATGAAGACTTAAGTCTCACGTAGATGGAAGATTTTAGTTATAAGAGCAATGAAATTTATGTCCGGAATTGCCCTCCAATTGCACGACTTTATACAGGAAATGGAGCGTGCGATTTTGTGCATTTTTATCCTTCAAACCCAGTCGCCCCGACCATTTTCTTATCTCTCTCGTAATACCTCCTCCCCGGAATACCGAATTCAATTCTTCCCTTCAGGAAAACCGGATATGTGGTGGTGTCACCAAAAATGAGCACAGAATGACTTTCCTTCGTGCCACCATCTTTCGTGAATAGATACTCGCGAGGCACCGTTAGTTCATACTGAGCTACTACAGGCTCATAATTCCTCGCCGAATGCCATTGCGATGTCCACACTGGCTTCCTATTCATTCTCTCGGTGACGCATTATGTGTGGATTCAAATTCCGATCTTTCGGTAATTTGTTTTGTTACTCGATGCTATGATTGTTGATAGGCATGGGGCTTTTTTGTATAGTCTCTGTTCGATATGATTACATGCAGGATGCCGAATGCATTATGAAGCGGGTTGTGCATATAGACGAGGTGCGTGAGTATTATACTCAGTTGCTCATCTCGGCGATGTCGTGGCTTGTAAAGCGTTATCATGAGTACGCTGACTATGGTTGGATAAATACAAAGGTAAATCTGTTGACGGGCAAGGATTTCGAAGATAGCGATCTGTTACGCGGTCGAAAAACAATATATGGGTGGATTCAGGGACGGGCGCTGGAAGCACTCGCCGGACATGCGGTCTGGATGCGGCAGGTTCCCGGCACCGATGACCTGATTGAATCGATTCGAGACATAATCTCCCGTGTGTATGCTAAACTTGACAATGCCCGGAATCAAAACAACGGACATCTGTCATTCATGATGGATGTAGACGGCAAGGCGTTCATACCCGACGAGTGGGGAAATAAGAAAATCCCTCGGGATCATGCAAGTTCGGTTTTCAATTATAGCGATCTGTTCGGCGCCAAAGGCATGTATGCGGCTGCACGGTTTCTCAACGACGCAGAAAAAATCGAGGATTCGAAACAGTACTGCCTTGATGTTATTGATGCCCTCTGGAACCGTAATTTTGTCAGCGGTCAGTACTCTTTTCGCGGCGTTATTAGCGGCGCCGAGGATGTTACCTTTTCCTTGGGTCCTTATATGCTCTGCATGAACATGATGACGAATATGCTTTCAGACGATGCGACTTATACTGATGAAGGGATGAGGTTGCTACAGCATATTGTACAACGCCATATCAACTCACCCCCAAAATGGGATTTCGGCGAAGAGTATGACTGTGTTGAGAATACGGCTCACGACGGTATGCCCCTGATAGAAGACGGCAAAGCCCTTTCCGACCCGGGACACTGTGTGGAGTTTACGGGTTTTGCCTTGAAATTTCTTCATGCACTCGGTCAATCGCCTCCCGGTGAGAAATACAAGACACAGATTTCAGATTTACGGTCTCTTTGTATAAAGGTATTGATTCGAAATTTTGAGAATGGTTTTGTGTATCCGCCCGGTGGTATCTGCAAAACCTTTGATCTTGTAGGGCGACGCGTACTCGACTTCGGTATGCCGTGGTGGTCGTTGCCTGAAACGATGCGAGCGGTTGCCTATGCGCTGCATGCAACGAAAAATGATGAAACAGCAGGGCGGTTGAGCCACATATTTTCCCAATGCCATCGGAGTTTTACTGAGAATTATCTTTCCGGGCATTTCAATTATATAGCGATTCAAACGCTCGGAATCGATGGCAGACCGGCTGAAATAATACCGGCTACGCCTGACGCCGACCCCGGGTATCATACAGGGCTCAGCCTGATAGATTGCCTTAGTGTTGGTGTAGACACCAGTGGAAAATAGAGGGTATCATACTATGAAGAAGATGTATCGGGCTATCATCGCTATTACGTGTGTCGTATTTTTTTGTTTCGTTGCGTGTTGTGCGTGTGGAGAATCCGGCGTGAATGAATCTTCTACAACTAACGATAACATTGCCACCCGACCGGCGTCGAGTCATGCCTTTTATCTCAAATGCAGAGCGGATAACGATCTATATAGAACCTTGATTGATTCAGGTTTTCGTTGTCAGCGGTTTGATGCCGCCGACGAAGCAATTGACCACGCCCCGGAAGGCGCGCCGGTTCTTTTACTCGCTGATGATTATCCCACAACACCGCAACAGATCAGGGCAGGACTATTCGCAAAGGCGCAGCGCAAAAAACACCATCTATATATCGAGTTCTGCTCTACCATTCCAGAGATAAAGACTGGAGAAATCAGGCATGCCCAATGGGAACGGTGCGTGGTGAGTACCGATACCATGAGCGCCGACCTTCCCGAGCTCAAGATATTGATGATAAATGATTGTTATTTCTTGCCGATATCAGATTCGCCGAAGAGGCTTTTGACCCTAACAAAAGTTGCCGGTTATGACAGGGCTGTTTTTGGTGTGCCCGCGGAACAATTTCCGATTATGTTCGAACACAAAAATCGAAACCTTATCGTGGCTACGACGAAACTGAGTAACTTCATTACGGCGCGCTATGCACCGACTCGGGATTGGAAAACAATCTGGAAATTTATTTTGACCGCGCTTGCTCCGGAAAAAGATTACACGTCGTTTGATTGGACACCCGACATCGAGCCGTGTTATCGGCGCAACGAGACGCTGCCGGAGAATGTCGAACGCGTCTCATTCAACTCTGCGGCTACGTGGTTTCATGAGTCGAGGCTTCTAATTCATGAATCCCGCGTCGAATTCATTCATAATAATCTCATGAGCAATAGTGAAACGGCTCCCTTGCCGGACGACACTGCACCTCTCGGCGACGGCTCGCTGGGATTTTGCGAGGGGTTTTCCTCCCCTATCAAGCACAATGGATCGCAAATGCAGCGTCTGCCGATTCGGGCGGATTGCAATGCGGAAGCGGCGAAGGTCTTCGCGAAGGATTCGATGCTGAAAGAGTAGGCAAAGA
>CAYPSZ010000298.1:0-31784 GCA_964413125.1 uncultured Desulfobacterales bacterium | reverse complement strand
ACTTCCACGGTGCAGACCCGGCAGCCTCCGTAGGGTTCCAGTTTTTCGTGGTGACACAGGGTCGGGATACTTATCCCCACACTCTGGGCGGCCTCCAGGACGGTCATCCCTTCGGCGGCCTTGACCTCTATTCCATCGATCTGCAGCGTGATTTCACTCATTTTTTTTGCTCTTCCTGGCGATGGTTCTCTCTTCTTCCGGTACGGGCGGCGGAACGGGCTCGCCTGAAAGCTTGACCACCGCGTCAAACTTGGATGGGCAGACCTCGAAGCAGGTCCCGCACTTCGTGCATTTTTCCTGGTCTATTATATGGATTCTTTTCTTGCCGCCCTCAATGGCGTCGGCCGGGCACTTTCTTTCGCAGATCATGCAGGCCTGGCACTTGGCCGGATCGATATAAAACGATATCAGTTCTTTGCAGGAGAGGGCGGGACAGCGTTTTTCCTTGATGTGTGCCTCGTATTCATCCCTGAAATACTGAAGCGTGCTCAGGAACGGATTGGGGGCGCTCTTCCCCAATGCGCACAAAGCGGCCTCCTTGGCCACCTCTGAAAGCTCCACAAGGAGCTCTATGTCACCCTCTTTCCCTTTCCCCTGGGTAATGTTTATAAGGATCTTCAACATCTGCCGTATGCCTTCCCTGCAGGGGACACATTTGCCGCATGATTCATCGGTGAGAAAGTCGAGAAAATACCTGGCCACATCCACCATGCAGGTATCTTCATCCATTACGATCATACCGCCCGATCCCATCATGGAACCGGCCTTGGTGAGCTCGTCAAAGCCCACTTGCAGGTCAAGCAGTTCTTCAGGGATACATCCTCCGGAGGGGCCTCCGGTCTGCACCGCCTTGAATTTCTTGCCTTCGGGGATTCCGCCGCCGATGTTGAAGATTATGTCTCTGAGAGTCATTCCCATGGGGGCTTCCACCAGACCCGTGTTGGTGATTTTACCCACCAGAGAGAAGATCTTGGTGCCCTTGCTGCCTTCCGTGCCCAGCTTGGTGAACCAGTCGGCGCCGTTGTTGACGATAAGTGGCACATTGGCCCATGTCTCCACATTGTTCAGCACACTGGGCCTGTCCCAGAGTCCTTTGACGTTTGACCGGATATACTTGGGCCTGGGCTCTCCGGCCCTGCCTTCCAGGGCGGTCATGAGCGCTGTGGACTCACCGCATACAAAGGCGCCTGCGCCCTGGTGGACTATAACTCTGAAATCAAAGCCTGAACCGAGGATGTTCTCCCCTAGAAACCCGTACTCTTCGGCCTGCTTGATGGCGATGTTGATATTCTGCACGGCCAGTGGGTATTCCTGGCGCACGTACACATAGCCCTCATGGGATCCGATGGCATAGGCCCCTATTATAAGACCTTCGAGGATTGAATGGGGGTTTCCTTCAAGAAGGGCTCGATCCATAAAGGCCCCGGGATCACCTTCATCAGCGTTGACGATTACGTATTTAATCTTTTCAGGGGCGTCACGCGAACCTTCCCATTTCCTGCCCGCGGGGAAGCCTCCGCCTCCTCTTCCTCTCAGGTTGGATTTCTTGACCTCTTCCAGGACCTCTTCGGAGGACATCTTGAAAAGGGCCTTGGCCAGAGCTGAATAACCGCCGATCGCCAGGTAGTCTTCAATGACTTTGGGGTCTATCTTTATGTTGCTGCCCAGGAGAACCCGTTCCTGATTCTTGTAGAACGGGATATCAAATTCATGGGTTGCTTTTTCGTCTGTGGCAGGGTCGGCGTAGACCAGGCGGTCAACGACCTTTTTCTCCTTTATGGTCAGCGAGACGATCTCGGGGACGTCCTCGGGCTTGACCTGGAGATAGCATATCTCCTCCGGGTAAATTACGACCACCGGGCCTCTCTCGCAGAATCCGGGGCAACCGGTTCCCTTGGTGGTGACCTCCGCACTCAGGCCCTGTTTTTCAATCTCCGCCTCAAAAGCGGAAATCACCTCCGCAGCACCGGAGGCAAGACAGCCGGCGCCGGCGCATACGGAAATGCAGGGTTTGTTCGGGTCTCTCCGGGAAAGAATCTCTTGCCGGAATACTTCCAGCTCATCTGGGGAGTTTATTCTTGGCATGATAATCCCTTATTCGTAGCTCTTCAGAACGTCTGCTGTTTTTGCGGTGGTAATGTTGCCGTGATGTTTCCCGTCCACTTCCATGACAGGCCCCAGGGCACAGCAGCCGAGACAGTTGACGGTCTCCAGGCTGAATTTCAGATCCAGGTCGGTCTCGCCCGGTTTGATTCCGATCAAATCCTGCACACTGTCGAGGATTCGGGTCGCGCCCCGGACATGACAGGCGGTTCCCATGCAGATGTGAATCTCATGGCGTCCTCTGGGAACCAGGCTGAAGGCCTTATAAAAAGTTGCGATATGTTGTATGCGGGTGTAGGGGACCTCGAGTCTTTCGGCGACCCTCTCGAGCGCCTCTTTCGGAAGCCAGTGATTCTCGCTCTGAATGTCCAGCAGTATCTGAATCAGAGAGCTTGCCTCACCATTGTGTTTGTCAACAATTTGGTCCACTTTGTCGTTGTCCATGGGAGCTGTCCTTATGGTTTCCTCGATCAAATCCGTTCAAGAGCTCTTTTTATCAAGCGGCGGCATAAAGCTTCCGGCTTTCATCGTATCTCACAAACCCCAGCGTTGATGAATTGATGAGGTGTTTTGATACCTCAGAAGGGTTGAGGCCCAGCAACTCGGATATCTCGGTTGTGGAACGCGGCTTCCGGTTCAGCAGCAAGCGAATCCGGCTTATGGCCAGTTTATCGACCACAAGTTCATTGAACAGCCTGTCCGCTTCCTCGCTGTTGAAGAAATCCCTGTGTTCTTGTTCGGTCTTGAACCTGACTCCGAGCCTTTCGGCCTGCGCGAGTCTGAGATACGGCGCAATTTTCTTGACGGCCTCGAATTTGAACTTCAATGTATCTGTCTCCACTCCTTCGCTGGAGCCGAGAGGGCCCAGCTCCTCAACCGTACCGCAGAAATCATTGAGCACCTGGGTGAAATGGAGACCCTCTCCCGAAGACATGAATTCTATTCTCAATCTTTCAGGGCTGAGCCCGATGTGCTTCAATATCTTCCGGAACAGAAGCGTCATGTTGAGGGCATGAAAATTTCCGTGTGTAATGTAGTTGCACTCATTAAGGCGGCAGCCCCCGATGAACACGCCGTCCATCCCGTTTGAGAACGCCCGGAGTACGAATTCCAGGTCGACCCTGCCGGAACACATGACACGAATAAGCCTTGCCTCAGTCTTGTATTGTAGTCTGGAAACTCCAGCCATGTCTGCGGCGCCGTAGCCTCACCAGTGGCATACAAAACCTACTATTTTGGGCTTGAACTTGACTGCTGCACCCATCCGTCCTCACCTCCTCCAGCGCAAACCAGGGCACTGGTAATCATTGTGCTCTTATACGTCTCCCACCGCCGCATCAATTTGCTGCAGGATCTCCTCGTTTGAAACGGCTGCGTCAATCTGGCAAAGGACCTCTTCGTCGGTAAAATGCTTCAGCATGATGGCACCTGTGGGGCATTTCACATTGCAGAGACCGTCGCCTTTGCAGATAACAGGGTTCACCATTGCCTTTTTGCCGAGCTTCGTGTCATGGAAGTCAATGGCATTATAGGTGCAGGCGGCTATGCACGCCCCGCAGGCAACGCATTTTTCGTGATCCACCTCGCAGACGGAGCCGGAGACCGTGACGATATCATGTGACAGAAGCGTCAAGACCCTGCCCGCAGCTCCGTTGGCCTGGTTGACGGCCTCTGGAATGTGTTTGGGGAAATGTGCCGTTCCGCAGATGTATACGCCTTCCGTGGCAAACTCAACAGGCCTCAGCTTGACGTGCGCCTCCTTGAAGAACCCGTCCGGCCCCAGGGTAACCTTGAACAAATGGGAGATTTCCCTGTTCTCTTCGTGAGGGATCACGGCTGCGGACAGGACCACATAATCGGTATCAACGGCAATCCTCTGACCAAGGATGGGATCGATGGTCGTAACTCTCAATACAGGCCGGCCCTCTTCCTCGGCGGCCTCCACCTGCGGTTTGTCATCCGCCTCATAGCGGATGAATTTCACGTCTCTCTCCGATGCCTCCCTGTAATGGTCCTCCAGGAGCCCGTATGTCCTCATGTCCCGGAAGAAGATGTAGATGTCCATCTCAGGGTTGACTTGTTTCAGCTTCAGGGCGTTCTTGATTGCATTGCTGCAACAGACCCTTGCACAGTAATCCCTGTCCTCCTGCCGGCAACCCACACACTGGATCATGGCCAGGCCCCGGGCGTTTACAATGCCTTCTTCTCCACTGACAATACGACCCTCCAGTTCCAGCTGGGTCAAGACCCTTTCATCCTGTCCGTATAGGTATTCCGAGGGTTTGTATTCGTCGGCGCCGATTGCGATTACGGTGGCTCCGTGCTTTATTTCGGTTATCCCGCGTTCGGATTTTACCGTGGTCTTGAAATTGCCCACATAACCGCCTGCGTCCGTTATATGGGCATCGGTATACACATGGATAAGGGGGTGTCTGTAAACCTTGCTTACGAGTTCGCCCACGTAGGACTGTACATCCAGTCCGTCCAGCGTATAGTGGATTCTTCCGGCCGTTCCTCCCAGGTCCTTGTCCTTTTCCACAAGGTATACGTCATGCCCCTGGTTTGCGATGGACAGGGCGCAGGTCATACCGGATATCCCGCCGCCCACCACCATGGCGGTCTTGTTTACCGGCAGGTCGATCTCCTGCAGAGGATCCAATAGACAAACCCGTGCCACCGACATCCGGATAATGTCCTTTGCCTTCCGGGTGGCTTCTTCCGGCTCCTTGGAATGGACCCAGGAGTTGTGTTCCCTTATATTCGCCATTTCCAAATAATACTGGTTGATGCCCGCCTCCCTGAGGGTGTCCCGGAACAGCGGTTCCAGTGTCCTGGGGGAGCAGGCTGCGATCACCACCCGATTGAGCCCCTTCTCCTTCACCATATCGGTGATTTCCTGGGCCGAGTTTGTGGCGCAGGAGAATAGCTGCTCCTGGGCATAGGTAACGTTGGGCAGGGTCAATGAATATTCCACGGTGGAGGGAACATCGACGATTCTTCCAATGTTGGCCCCGCAGTGGCACACAAACACCCCGACCTTGGGCTCTTCCCGGGAGACGTCCTTTTCCTCCGGATAGGCCCTTTCGGTCGTCAGCTTTCCACGCCTTTTGTCAAGGAGTTCACCGCATTGGGAACCGGCCCCGCTGGCGGAGTACACCGACTCGGGTATGTCCATGGGGCCCTGGAAGGCGCCGCTTACAAATATGCCTCGCCTGGTGGTCTGCATGGGGTTGGTGGGCGCTGCCTTGCAGAACCCGTGGGATTCCAGATCCACCCCGAATTTCCGGGCCAGGCCGTCAAAATCCGCAGGAGGATTCAATCCGACGGACAACACCACCATGTCGAATTCTTCCTCTTTCACGCCCTCGTCTGTTGTGGAATACCTGACAATCAGGTTTTTGCTTTCAGGCTCCTCTCTCACAATGGAGGCGTAACTCCTGAAAAACCTGATGCCCGGAAGCTCCGCCGTCCTCTTGTAATAAGCCTCGAAATCCTTGCCGTAGGACCGGATATCGTTGTGGAATATGGTGCACTCGGCTGACGGGTCATGGTCTTTTGTCAGGATCACCTGTTTCTGGGTGTATGTGCAGCAGACAGCCGAACAATAGCTGTTGTCGCCGGGTGTCACGCGCCTGGAGCCGATGCATTGAATCCAGGCTATCTTGTGAGGGTGCTTTTTGTCGGAAGCTCGCAATATCTCGCCTTCATAGGGTCCGGTGGCGCATAACAGCCGCTCGAAATCAAGGCTGGTGACAACGTTTTCAAACTCTCCATAGCCGTACGTGCCTGTCACCTTCGGGTCGAACGGTTCGTAACCGGGAGCCAGAAGTATGGCCGCAACGTTGATTTCAATCTTCTCAGGCGCCTGCTCCAGATCTATTGCGTCATTCCGGCAGACGCCTTCGCAGATGCGGCATTTGTTCTCTTTGAGGTAAAGACAGCTCTCATCGATATAGGCGATGAGGGGGATTGCCTGAGAGAAGTAGATGTGGACGGCTTTGTTGTCGGAAATCTCCTGGTTATATTGATCAGGGTATTCAACGGGACAGTATTCCGCGCATGTGCCGCAGCCCGTGCATTTGTCCTCAATGATGTATCTGGGCTTCCTGATCATGGTTACGTTAAAGTCACCTGCGTCACCTTCCACCTCGTGAACTTCGGTGTACGTCAGGACCTCTATGTTCGGATGCCGGCCGACCTCGACCAGTTTAGGTGAGAGAATTCACATGGAACAGTCATTGGTGGGGTAGGTCTTGTCAAGCTGGGCCATGTGTCCACCAATGGCAGGTCCCTTTTCAACCAGATAGACCTTGAAGCCGGCGGTTGCCAGATCCAAAGACGCCTGAATACCGCTGATCCCTCCACCAACAACCATGACATCCCCGAAGCGGCCGCCGTCACGGCCCTTGCAGAGATGCTCTATTTTATCCTTTACTGATATTTCCTGTTCCAATTTTGTCACCTCACCAGATTTTAATACACTTATTATCCGGCCTGAATCGCTTCTTGAATGATCTCGGTTATATCCTTTACCTGGATCTTATCATCAACTTCCATGGTCATCCTACTGTCTTCGAACATGGTAATGCAATAGGGACAAGCGGTCACAAGCATTTCAGCCCCGACCCCCATGGCCTGATCGATTCTGAGATCGCTGAATCTTTCACCCTTTTGCGTCTCCATCCAGACCCTGCCGCCTCCTCCTCCACAGCAGAGACTGTCTATCCGTGAATCGGGCATCTCCATCAATTCCAGTCCCGGGACCTTCTTCAGCACCTCACGGGGCTCGTCAAATATACCGTTGTGACGGCCCAGGTAGCAGGGGTCATGGTATGTTATCTTTCCGGGGAACTCACCTTTGAGCTCCAGTTTTCCGTCCTTTACCAGCTCGAACAGGAACTGGGAGATATGAATCACCTCGAAATTCACACTGAATTCGGGGTACTCGTTTTTAAATGTGTGAAGGCAGTGAGGGGAGGACACGAGGATTTTTTTGACCCCGTGGTCGATGAAGGTCTTGATGTTTTCCTTTGCCAGGCGTTTGAATACCTCTTCGTCCCCTGTCTTCCGAATGCTCTCTCCGCAGCAGTTCTCCTCAGTGCCCAGGATTCCGAAGTCCACACCGGCTTGAATGAGAATCCCGGCCGTGGCCCTTGCCACCTTCTTGAGCCTCGGGTCGAAGCACAGGTAGCAGCCCGGAAAATACAGGATATCCATCCCTTCGGTGAATGTGGGCACGGAAAGACCTTCAGCCCAGTCCGCCCTCCTTTTCCTCTCTTCGCTCAAGGGGTTGCCCTCGCCCACAAGGCTGCCGCTCACAGTGCGGACAGGCTGGACAGGGGATGGGAATACCCCGTACTCCGTGGCTATCCTGCGAAGGGCCACCCCGGATTCGATCTGCTGTACGTCCCTGGGACAATGCTGGGGGCACCTTCCGCAGGTGGTGCACAACCACATGTCTTCACTTTCAATGTCCGTCAGGCCGAAGGTGGCTTCTCTTACCAGCTTTCGCATGCTGAAGGTCCTGACCCTGTTCCAGGGACAGACAACATCGCACAACCCGCATTGAAAGCATCTCTTAAAGGCCTCTCCACCGCTCGCCTTGATGACATCGATGATCTCTTTGTAAGGGGCTACGGTCTCCACGATCTTTCCCGATCCTTTTGTTTTGGTTTAGTGGTTCACCCCGTCTTTGACTCGGACATCCGGGCAATGGTATCCACCAGCTTTTCCATGCCGTATTTGTGTACCAGGGATTCCAGCCCTACTTCCAGATCCTCGGGCTTCTCTTCTTCCTCGCCTTCCTCTTCCCTTTCTTCGTATGTGAGGGCGTCCACCATGCACCACTTTACACAAAGGGGCTCGTCTTCACCCTCGCACATGTCGCATTTTAGAGGCAGAGCGGAATCCGGTTCCTTGAATATGTCCCTTGACGGGCAGGAGGCCCTGCAAAAGGCGCACTCCTCGTATTCCTTTCCGTCGATTATGTACTTGTCTCTGCCCATGCACTCGGCCGGGGCATAGTCGCCGGCATACACGGGGACGTATATATCCTTGAGGGGATCACGAACCACCCTGATGCGGGACCTGGCCGGGTTATTGCCGCTGTATTTGGGCTCGGAGTGGAAAGCGGAGCAAATGACCTCGCAGGCCCGGCAGCCGTTGCAAAGATCAGCGTTGACTTTGATTGTCTTTACGATTTTCTTTTTATTCTCATCCGTCACGGTTCATTACCTCCCCGCTGTTTATTCATCGAATTACTCTGAAGCTTCTTTGGAGGCGGCATCGCCGTTGCCCTGCAAAATGCCCCTCTTGACAAAGTCTTCCGCCACATAATCAAGGCCCAAATCGTGTAAGGACTCTTTAGTGGGGATACCGTCCTCATTCCATCCCTTGAACTTGTAATAAGTATCAAGGAGTTCTTTTTCCAACTCCGGAAAACGTTTCTTCCAGTGGTTCTGTGGAGGTTGGTCGTCCTTTCTTCTCATCCCTCTTCTGATGTTTATGGCTCTCACCAGTGTCCTGTATCTCTTGGCCGCCTTGGTGAGTTTGTCTTTGTCCATGTCGATTCCGGCGCCCGCTGAGATGAATTTGGGGTAGTTGTGAATGTGATACGGAGGCTTGAGGGGAAATGAGGAAAGGCCTGCACACATGCCCAGGGCGTCATCGATGTAGTGCATCATTTCCTGCCAGTCCACGATATCGCAACACATTTCAGGGGTCGGGTAATAGGGAAACGAGTTCTCACCGCGCAGTTCCCAGTCCACAAAAATCTTCTTGATCTTTTCATCCGGGACCTGGATCCAGTCCTCTACGAATTCCTCACGCTGCTCCCTCGTGGGAAAAGGCATCTGAGGGAACTGCCCCTCGATCTGGGTGATGTTGATCTTCTCTCCTGTGGCGTACATGAGGAAATAGATGGGATTCAGCATGGAAAGCTTGAGAGGGAGCTGCTCGATCTTCTTGATGTTGTTGTGCGCGTACTCTTCTGCACCGTTACCGATCTCCTCCGCCGCCCAGTAGGTACCGTTTGCCAGGACATCCCCAATGCCTTCCCTTCTCACTATCCTGTCAAGCAGCCAGTAGAACCGCCCCTCGTTATCTTCCGGCATTCCGGGAAAGTCCTCGTCCTTCAGTATGCCGTTTTCATAAAGCTCCAGAGCGAATGCCATGACCTGCGGAGCTGAGAAGGCGTCAACACCGTATTCAGTGGCGCGCTGAGCGATTTTCAGACCGAATTCCAGGTCCGAAAAAGCCGCCATGGTGTATGTCAGCTTGGAGAAGCATTTCATCATGTAGGTGGGAAGTCCCGGAGGCGTAATGGTCGCGCCGCATGTCATCGGACAGTTGTAGCAACTGATGAGCCGCGTGCGCATGCTCTCCAGGGTCTCGGTCCACTCCTTTGCGATATCCTCGTTCCAGAAATCCTTTCTGCGGACCCGCGAGTTCCCCCACATGAAGTTCTCGGTGTGCCACTTCTCATCGTGTACCTTCATCTCCTGGGGTGATCCAAGCCCGGCCAGAATGGGCATGACCCCCGGAATGGGCCTTTCATTGCGCCATTTGATGTATTCCAGGACTTCGTTGCACAGTTCCAGGAATTCAGCCGGGCGGGCGAGGTTTATGTCTTTTGTACCGCGGACAGCAATGGCCTTTAACCCCTTGTCACCCATGACGGCGCCGATTCCCGCCCTGCTGGCGCTGGACCTGCCCTGCTCTATGGAGGCGAAATAGACCCTGTTTTCACCGGCCATGCCGATTGAAGCCACCTGGGCCCTCGGTTCTTTGAGTTCTTGTTGAATCAACTCCGAGGTCTCGATGGCGCCTTTGCCCTTAAGATGAGAGGCATCCCTTATTTCCACCTTGTCATTGTTGATCCACAAGTAGACCAGGTCCGGGGACTTGCCTCTGATAATCACTTTGTCATAGCCGGCGTATTTCAGTTCCGGGGCCCAGAATCCCCCCATCATTGAAAAGGCCATCAGCTGAGTCTGGGGGGATATTGTGGAAACAATCGTTCGATTACAGCCTGTGGCGGGTGTTCCGCACAAAAGTCCGGCGCTGAATATCAAAAGATTCTCCGGAGAAAAAGGCTCGACTTCAGGGGGAACCCTTTCCCACAATATCTTGGCGTTGGTGCCCAGCCCCCCCAGGTAGAGTTCCGTGTCCTTGGGGTCGGTCTCCACCCTCTCGATGCTTCCCCGGGAGAGATCTATCTCTAAATTGTATCCTGTTTCTGCGTACCTCATTATTATTTCCCCTTATACTCATCTTTCCCTATTATTTTCTATCCCACCACAAAATCCCTGAGACCGGTAAGCCGACAGGCAACACCTGGATCTGGAATCTCCGTCCAGAGCAAGCCGTAGAAAAGCAAGGAATTCTAACAGTAGCTGTGATGTGATTATATTGTAGTCATAATCGTTGTCAAGGTTTTTTTCCGGATCAGCAAATGAGATGAAACATGATGAAGGGAAGAGGTGATACCGGGTTCTTCAGCTTGCCTGCAGTTCATCCTTGAGCCAGCTTCTAATCTCATCGGTAAGCCCCCAAACTCCCCTGTTGTGGCTGATCGATTCAAGAAACTCATCTCTAACAGTCTGAGGCATTTCTATCTGAGCCAATTCCTCCGAACCTTCAGTGTTTCGTCGGATGAGAAGTACCTGGGGAGGATCTTCCCAACTGGTGACAACGAAGTAATGGGATACGTCATCCTTGGATTTGATCATTCGGCCGTGGGACCAGTTATTCCCCCACTCCAGGTATAAAACGATTGCCTCTTCAGGGGTCATATCCCAGTCGATTAAGTCAACCAAATTCCTGTTGTTCTTTATATCTTGAAGTTTCATCATCCCTCCTTCAAAACCTTTATGCTTTTAGAGCCCGATTGGCGGATTTGGTTTCCAAAAACAGCTCTTTCGCCTTGATCCCTCGCCTCGGGTATAGCATTATAGCCCGCTGAATTTCTCCGGCCCCCTGCTTGAGGACCTTTTACATGGCCCAGGCACATTCAATAGAGACGTGGCCGGTTCTTTTCAATCCAAGAGGAGGAAACATGGCCAGGAAGCGCATTCCGGACAAGATAAGACAAAAAGTAATTCGTGACTATAATGGCGGTAAGCCCAAGACCCGAATTGCCAGTGCATACGGTATCAGCACCACCAGCGTCACCCGCATCGTTCGGGAGCAGGGATCCAGGGATGAGATGCAGCCTGCAACAGGTGGGAAGGAGGGCTCTTCCAAGGAAGCTCCGTCTCCTGAGACGCAGCAGAAGTCTTCAGATGCGGAACGGAGGATCAATGACCTGGAAAAAAAGATCCTATACCTGGAATCCAAGAAAAAAGGGGCGGGGGCTCGGGGTTGACACTCTTTCATGCATGAGTGCTTACCGGCTCTCGACCACACTTCCTGAGGTCATGCCCGCACTTGCAGGGAGTCCGGCTTGCCCCTTTCACCTTGAAGAGCTGAGACTACTTGCAGTCCCCCAGGCGCTTGCCCGTCATGATGTTCTCAACGGTCATGCCTCCGCCGATAACGGTCTTCACTGAGCCCTCGAATGTATTTCCCCTGTATTCAATCTGCCCGATGCTTTCTACTTCTTCTCCCTGGCCGCTGCATTGGATGGTCCATGTGACCGTATTGCCTGACACTTTCATGTCGATTATCTCGCATTCCTGTCCCGGTTGGGTCCCTGTGGGAACCATGTCGTCCTCTGTCAGGCATTCGGTCATGGTGGAAGGAGGGATGTTCATCCCCTGCATCTGGGTCCTTACTGTAATCTCCCAGAGGCCGGGTTTCATATCGGGTGAACCCCCGGCCACAGTCGTTGCCGGCACGAACAGCAAGATCATCAAAAAGAAGAGGGCCTTTTTCATTTCCATGTTCCTCCTGAGTAGTCCGGGTTAAAAGACCAGCGGTTGGTTTTCCATCCTTTTCAAGGGACTGCGGTCCCTGCCCATGATGATATGTGCTTTACGGAATGGGAACATCTTTGTCAAGCCATAGCGATGGACGACGCTTTTTTGCTGATTGGTATCCATATGAGCAACTTCAGGGCACTGCTGATTTTCCACGCCGTTGCTCACTCTTTGCGCAACAACAGGGCCGAAAACACATATGAAGGGACGGCGCTACAGTGCTTCAGGTCCTCTGTCACATCACTACGGCTTCTGGAAACTCCCGGCCTGCACTCGGGGCGTGGGATTCCGTTCGATGTGCCCGGTTTTTGCCAAACCTGGTACGAGGACGCCCATAGTTGCTGTTCAGGATGAGTGCCGGTGTCTCACTTACCTGTCATGACGGACGGCAGCCAAAGTGCGATTTGAGGGAACAGCATCACAAGTATAAGGCATATGAGTTGAAGTCCTATAAATGGTAAAACACCTTTATAAATTGTGAGAGTTTTGATATCGGGCGGGGTAATCGCCCGCATGTAGAACAAATTAAAGCCATAAGGAGGGGTAAGCAAAGCACACTGCATATTGATCAGAATCAAAACGCCAAACCAAATCGGGTCGAAGCCAAGTGATTTAATAATTGGAACGAAGATGGGCATTGTCAAAAAAAGAAGTGCAAAATCATCCATGAATGTGCCCAACAAAAAGATGGAAAGCTGCATAAATATAATTACCCCGAAGCCGCCTGCCGGGAAGTAGCTAATCAAGGAGTTGATGATATCAGGGGCCCCGAGTGCGTTATAAACATTTGTGAAGACGGTCACGCACATTATAATCCAACCGATCATTCCAAGGAGCATAAAGGTCGCTCGAAGGGCGTCATTGACAGCTTTCCAGGTAATTCTTCCCTTGAGTATGGCGACTATGAAGGCCGTCACTGCGCCGACCCCCGCAGCTTCCGTTGGGGTTGTTATTCCTCCATAAATTCCTCCCAGAACAACAAAAATGATCAAAAGGGGTAGGACTACCTTCTGCAGGGCCTGAAACCGCTCTTTCCAGGTCGGTGATTCTTCATCCGGAATGGAAGGGCACAGCCCGGGCTGGAACGCCGAGCGAATGCCGATATAGAGGAGATAAAGCCCCGCCAGCAAAATGCCGGGAATAAAGGAAGCGAAGTAAAGCTGTCCCATCGAGACCCCTGAAATCCCGGCGTATACAATGGCGATTACGCTGGGAGGGATCAGAAAGCCAAGCAAACCGCCGGCGCCGATTGATCCAATTGCGATCCGCGGATCATACCCCCGTTTCAGCATTGCCGGGAGGGCCATCAGTCCCACTGTCAGGGTGCCCGCCTCACTCGATCCACACATGGCGGCAAGGATCGTCCCTGCCGCGACCGTGCCCATGGCCAAACCCCCTTTGAGCCGGCCGGTCCAGAGATAGAGTGCGTGAAATAACTCATCAGCTATTCCCGTATGGGAAAGTATGTTGCCCATTAGAATAAACAGCGGGATGGCGATGTAGACTTCGGTGCTCAATGCGCCCTGCATTGAAGATGCCAGTACATACAGGCGGTCTGGGCCCCAAAGAGTGACGGTGAAGATTATCCCTGTAATGAGCAGGGCGAATGATACCTGGAGTCCGAGGAGAAGAAGTGTAAAAAGGCAGGCAAAGAGCAGGATTGTTATCACACCGATGCTCATGAAGATGGCTCCACTTTTTCCCTGCCAAGTACCGACAGAAGCAAAGTCAGCCATTTCGAAATCCCCTGGAGCAGCAGGAGAATTCCACCGATAGGTAAACACAGCTTAACAGGCCACATGGGAGGGGCCCAGTATGAATTCGCTTTTTGGCCCATTTTCCATGCCCACCAGGTGCTGTCGACCCCTTTCCATATAACAAAGCAAAAGGCAATAATAGCAAATGAAATTGTTATTAAGTCAATTATAGCACGATTTTGAGGCCTCCAGTTACGATATAACAAATCAAGTTTGACATGGGTATCATGCCGCAGTGCATAGGCGCCAGCAAGCATGCTGGCACCTGTAAACAGCATTGTATTCATATCCATGGCCCAAATAGTAGGATTATTGAAAACATATCTAAGAACAACATCCATCACCTGAATGAGCATCATGACGATGAGTGAAAAACAGAGGGCCTTGCCGATGCGATCGTTCATTGTGTCGATGACGGTGATCAGCCTTTTGATAAAACTCATGAAGCTTCCTCTATTCAAAGGCCTTCGATTTTCTGCATCCCAATCATATGGGGATCGAGCTTGACGGCTCTTCAATAGATTCATTACCTGGTCATTACTGAGTGACAGGATATGCTATGAAAAGGGCGCTTCACCAATAATTGAAACGCCCCCTCCGGGTGATTGCTTGCAAGCGTTCAATTCCGCTTTGATTCCAGGAAGTCACGCAGCATTTTAACGGCATCGGCGCTTGCCGGTCCCTTCTTGGCCTGGATCTCCCAGACCTCCAAGGCTGTCTTTCTTAGCCTGGCTTCTTCATCCGGGTCGAGGTGAACAATCTCTACCCCGCTCTCTTTTGCCTTTTCAATCCCCATTTCGTTTTCCAATGCGATCCGGTCATACATGTCTCTGATATGCTTTCGCATGACGCCCTCGTAGGTCTCTTGCGTCTCAGGGGTCAGCTTGTTCCACGCATCAAGGTTAATACTCCAGTCCAGCACCAAGGGATCGATGATCGCCGGGAAATTGATGTATTTTACCACTTCCTTCAGTTTCATGGTCTCGAGCTCCGCTGGTCCGAACAGGACTCCGTCAATGGTTCCCAGTTTCAAGGCCATATAGATTTCACCCGGGTCAAACCAGACGGGCCTTGCCCCGAATGATTCGATCACGGCAGACATTAGACCCCACGACCATATTTTCTTACCTTTGTAATCGTCAAGCGTTCTCACTGGAAAGTTCGAGAACAGAGCCACAGGACCCCAAGGCAACGGGCACCCAAAAAAGATGTTTTGCTTTGCGTCGTGTTCACGCATCCACTCGAGGAAGCCATGCTCGTAGTAGAATTCCATGACTTCATCAAAGCTCTCCCACGAGAAAGGGAGCCCGAAGGCCACGTTCCCGGCCTCTGAGCGTGCCATTGCGGGCATGTACGCGGCATCATAGACACCTCTGGACAATGCCACTCCCATTTCCCCTTCTGGGACAAGTTGACCCAACTGGTAAAGGGTCGTTCGTAGTTTTCCTTCCAGCGCCTTGTTGGTAGCCTCGACCATGGCCTGGGCGTGATGCCTTGTCCCCGAGTCTTCAGGAGGCAAGGCGGTCTGGGCCCTCCACCTGATTTCGCCTGCAAAGCAGGTGGAAATAACAATGAAGATAAAAGACAATGCCACGATCACACTTTTTGCCGAATGTTTCATCTTTTGTTCCTCCTTGACTGGTTAGGTTGATTCCAAGGCCTTCATTATTGCTCGCTTGACAAGGGCGCGGAAAATGCTGACCTTGTAAGCGTTGTTCTTAAGGGGCATGGCACCGGCAACAGCCGCCTGTGAAGCCTTCACAACCTCAGCCTCTCCGGGCCGGACTCCTTCGAGCACCATTTCGGCCCGCCTTGCTCGCAAAGGTATCGGGGCTGCGGCTCCGAGAACAATCCGCGCTCTGTGCACAGTGCTCCCTTCCATGTCCAGGGCCACGGCCACACTTGCAACAGGGAAGTCGATGGAGTTCCTTATGCGGAATTTCATATAGCTGGTCTTGCGGGAATCCCTGTAAGGAATGAAGACACCTGAAACCAGTTCTCCATCATCCAGGACCGTTGAGCCCATTGGCCCTGCTGAGAAAAAGCCCTCCGCCTGAATGGCCCTCTTTCCCGTAATGATTTTGGCCTCGAGAGCCGTCAGGACCGGCGCGAGATCCGACGGGCATACTGCAATGCAGCCACAATTGAAACAACGGTCGGCCTCTTTCAAGAGCTGATTCGGGTGCAATCCCTTCTGGTCTTCTTTATGCAGGCTCCTCGATGAGGGCGGCCGGCGTTCGGCTTCCTGTCTTTCATTGGCCCCCAGACAGTCCGCGTGAAACCGGTTCAGCAGCCCGGCCCGAGCCCGTTTCCCTCCGCCTCCGCATACGAACCCCAGGTACTCGTTTATGCCCAGGGCCGCGCGGCGTCCGGCCGCGATCGCCTCGACCACCGTTGCAGGGCCGGTCACAGCATCCCCTCCGGCGTACACGCCCTGAACATGCGTCCTGTTGCTGATCGGGTCAACAATGGTGCGTCCATGCTCCTTTCCTGTTCCCGGTTCCGCCAGGGAGTCGTCCGGGCGCTGTCCCACCGCCAGGATCACGGTATCACATTCTATGGTACGCTGTTGCGAGTGGTCATAAACCGGGGCGAAGCGACCTTCTTGATCGAAAACCGATGAGCAGCCCACCAGTTCCATGCCGGTGATTCCTGGTCCGGAGAGAAGGATTCTGGAGGGGCCGAGAGATGTCAGGAGCTCTATCCCCTCTTGAAGGGCATGTTCTATCTCCCATTCCAAGGCCGGCATCTCCTCACGTTTTTCAAGACAGGCCATGAAGACATGCTCGGCCCCAAGGCGTTTTGCGGTCACAGCCGCGTCCACCGCCACATTGCCGCCGCCAATGACAAGGACCCGTTTGCCGGGCTCGGTGTGTTTTCCCATGTTCACGGAGGCCAGGAAGTCAATGCCTGTTTGCGCGTGTTCCTCCCCCTCCAGCCCTATAGGAACCGCCGACCAGGCCCCGCCGGCCATGTACAGGGCGTGATAGTCCTCCAGCAGCCTGGAAGGCGGCGAATCGCGGCCTATCTCCACTCCCAGTACGAACTCCACCCCGGACCCCTTGAGGAAGGAGACGGTGTCTTCCACAATGCCCTTGGGGAGCCGGAATGATGGAATGCCGTATCGGAGCATGCCTCCCGCCTCTTCCATCCGGTCGAAGACCACGACCCTGTGGCCGGAAAGCCTCAGGAAGTATGCGGCGGAAAGTCCGGACGGGCCTGCTCCCACGACGGCGACCGACTTCCCGCTGTCCAGCGCCGGAGGCTGGATAAAACGGCCTCGGTTGGCGAGGATGTGGTCCCCCAGGAAACGCTCTATTCCTCTGATGGAAACGGAATCATCGAATTGGCTGCGACTGCAATTCTGCTCGCAGTAGTGGGGACAGACCCTTCCAGTGACAGCCGGCATGGGATTCACGTTCAGGAGAAGGGTCGCCGCTTCATCAATTTTGTCCTCCCGCAGAAGCTCCAGGTAGGCGGCTATGTCCGTTTGAATGGGGCAGGCCGCCATGCAGGGCGTGAGGTCCACTCTCATGGCTCCGAATACTGAATGAAAGCGGTTGTCGCCTGTAAAGGCGTTGCAGCGGTCGCCACCCTTCCGGGCGCAGTGAAACGTGTTGTCCGGGTGTCGGTAATACCAGCAGCGCGGTTCCTGGCAGATGTTGCCTGCAAGGGTGCCCATGTTTCTGATCTGGGGGGAGGCCACTGACTCAGCGGCCTGTGCCAGGGCGGCATACCTGCTCCGTATGACAGGATGCCCGGCAACATCGCGGATCCTGGTCATAGCCCCGATGTGAAGCCCCTCAACGCCCTCCTCCACTCCGGTCAACCCGTCGACGCTTTTCAGGTCCACCAGAGTTTCAGGACAGGATGGGTAGATGGCGTCCTTGAGGCCCCCAAGGAGATCCGTCCCGCCTGCGATGGGGCGCGCGCGGCCCCGGGATTCGGAGAGGATCTTTTCCGCCGCCTCCATGCTTTCTCCACGAATGAACAGGAACTGCTTCATTATCCCTCCCTCCTTTCTCCGGCCGGCTGAGCTGCTCTCACTCTCTCGATGGCTGCAAGGACCTTTTCCGGTTTGAACGGGGTGGAGTCCACTCTCGCGCCTGTGGCGTTATAGATGGCGTTGGCAATGGCCCTGCACGTACATGTTGTCACTGATTCACCGATACCGCAGGCCCCGTATTCGCCAGCGCCTTTCCACACCTCCATGGGCACGGCTTCCACATGCCGGGGGAGGTCCATAATGGTGGGAATGAGATAGTCCACCCAGTTGAAATTCAGGGGAATCCCTGTTGATTCGTCGTACACGATTTCCTCGGTGAGGGCCTCTCCCAAGGCCATGGCCTGCCCCCCGATCTGTTGGGCCTCGGCCCCGGCGGCGTACATGACCGTCCCGCAGTCGTTCAGCTGGACAATTCGAGTCACGTTCACAAGGCCGGTTTCCATGTCCACCTCGACCTCCGCAAAGGTTGCTTCATAGGGGACCCCGGTCACATCAAGCGGAGGCATCTTTTCCACTGTCACCAGAATCGGGATCATGGTCTCGTTCCACAGCAGCTCCTCGACGGTGATTCCAGCCACAGGTTCACTGATTACGATCACTTTCCCGTTCTGGATATCCAGTTCCTCCTTCGGCCTCTCCAGCTTTGCGGCGGCCATGGCGATCAGCTTGGCCTTGAGGATGGCTGCGGCCTCGGGCATTAGCTCCGCGTGCAGGTAGGATACTGAACTGTCGGTCTGGACCATGTCCTTGTAGCCGGTCTCGGTATCGGCCTTTTCAACCCACTTGATGTTTTCCGGGGGCACCCCGATGAAATCCAGGTGTTCGGCACATGCCCACACCGCGCACGAGTTGGATCCGCAACCAGTCTCCGCCATGGGGGCCTGAAGGATCACGGTCATGTCCGGGTTCAACCGGAGCCCCAATTGAACCATGCCGCGGGGTTCTTCCTGCCACGCCGCGTGCCAGCCGTCGTGCAGGGAAAAACCCAGACCTCTTTTCCTGCATCCGCCGATCAGCTCGCCCCGGCCTGTGGGCGGGCGCTTGTCCCAGCCGATTCTTTCCGCCCCCTCCTTCAGGACGGCAGCCACACTCTTGTTCGGGATGCCCTCCCACTCGTGTCCGAAATTCCGGATCGAAAGCTCAATGGGATCCATGCCCAGCTTCTCAGCCATAAGTTCCACCGCGAGAAAGAGCGTGAAGTTGAACTGGTTGTTGCCTATACCCCGCTTGCAGGACCCCGGGATCTTGTTGGTGTATACGGCATAGGCCTCCATTTTCATGTTGGGGATATGGGCAAGGAGGCACTCATCGATCTCAAACCCGGACATGTATTTAAGGGCGGCGATGGTGTGATCCGAATATGCGCCGGAATCTCCTATGCCTGTGAAATGGCACCCTGTAATCTTGCCGTCTTTGGTGGCGGACATCTTTACAGCCCATTCAATGCCGTTTCGGGTATCGTGAAAATCCTCTTTGCGGGTGTACTTGAACTTGACCGGTCTCCCGGCCCTCTTTGCAGCCATGGCCGTAAATATGTAGTAGCACTGATCCCCTGTGTTGCCTCTCCCGAAACTCCCCCCGATGTACGGAACGATGACCCGTACTTTGTGTAGAGGCATGTCCAGCATCTGGGCTAGGAACATTCGGGTCTGATCAGCCTGGTACAGGTTGGTCCAGCAAGTGAGGGCGCCGTCCTTCCAGACCATCAGGCAAGCTCTCGTGTCGAGGCAACCGTGGTCTGCATAGTGGTAGTTCGCGCTCACCTCCACTATCTCATCGGCCTCGTCAAAGGCCTCTTCCACATGGCCGCGTATGCGGTAGATGTCGGGGCCGCAAAGGTCTTCCGGCGGCAGCGTGTTTCCTGAGGGATTGATTTCCGGGTGGATCACCGGCGCGCCGGGTTTCATGGCTTCCCCGGGGTCCAGCACGAACGGCAGTTCCTCCCACTGTACCTCCACACGTTTGAGGGCCTCCTCGGCGATCTTCTCGGTCTCCGCCACCACCACGACTCCCACCTCATCGCCCACCCAGTGAGCCTTGTCGCCTAAAACCTTTCGATCCCGGTATGTGGGATAGTACATGGTGTCATATGCAACGGTATTGAAGCTGGTCCAGGCGTTGGTGGTGGGCTTGAGCGCCGCAACTTCCGGGTCATCATACCGGAGCACCGTGTGAACCCCGGGCATTCGTTCCGCCTCACTGGTGTCAAGGCCTTTTATCAGGGCGTGGGGGTAAGGAGAGCGAAGGACCCTTGCATGAAGCAGCCCCGGGAAACGAAGGTTCGAAGCAATATCGTCCAGGAATTCCGCCTTTCCCGACGCCTTGGCGCGCCCCTCGATCTTTGGACGATACGAACCTACATACTTTCTCGCCTTTCTCGACTCAAACCCTGAATTCCCTGAATTCATTGTTCCACCTCCCTTGATTTGGCCGCGGCTCTCTGGACGGCCCGGGTGATTGCCTGGTAGCAGCCGCAACGGCAGAGGTTGCCGGAGAGCGCCAGGCGAATCTCATCCGTCGTCGGTGACACGTTTTCCTGCAGGAACGCCTTGGCTGTCATTACAAATCCGGGAGTACAGTATCCGCACTGCATGGCCGTACCATGCCCGGGTTCCGCCTGATCAGCAAATGCCCCTACAACGGGATCATCTTCAGGCAATCCTTCTACGGTCAATATGTCGTGCCCGTCTGCATCAACGGCCAATTGCATGCAGGACAGGATCGCCATCCCGTCCATGAGCACGGTACATGCGCCGCAGGCCCCTTGATCGCAGGCAACTTTCAAGCCGGTCAATCCAAGCCGCTCTCGAAGCAGGTGTGACAGGGTATCAGCGGGGCCTATGTCCCGCCCCATTTCGAACTCGTGAAGGACTCCATTGATGCGTAACGATATTTTCATGCTATCCTCCAACTACACATTTCCGCAATTTGGCGTGCGTTAGTTAGGCCATAAAAACACTGCAGGTAACCTTTGGGGAATGAATATGGCCCAACTATGCTGGACCGGCCTCTTGCGCCATGGACCCGAGTGCCGGGCAAAATTATCACAGCGCCACACATACCGGCAGCCATACTGCTTGTCTCCTGTGACAGACTTTCAGCATCAAATTCTTAATATGATATGTATGCAAAAGGAGTGTAAATAATAATTGATTGGTAGGCTATCGGTAGCTTTCAACTACCACCTGACGACCCTTATCCTTGGTCCAGGGCCTGTAAATAGCTGGTTAAATTGATTTTGTTTCCTGTTAGGCCGAGTTTGCGGCGGATGTGTTTTCTATGGAATGATACGGCATTGTTCGAAATGTGGAGGAGTTCCGCAATTTCTTTGGTCCTTTTTCCGTTTTTTATCAGGCCCACAACTTTGATCTCAGCCGGCGTGAGCCTATGTTGCCAGTCTGAAAGCTTTTTGGTCAAAGGGGAAGAGATTCTTTCCAGGTTTGATTGGATAATTTCAATGTAGGTCTTCTGCTCTTCAGTAAGTTGCGTCCCTGCAAGATCCTGAAGATAGGGCTTGATAAGGCGATCGAACGTATTTACAAATCGTTTTTCAATATCCTTTATCTCTTTTTCTCTTTGTTCCACTAGCACCTGAAGCGCAGTGTTAAGCTGAGCTAGTTTCCTGGATTTTTTCTCTAATTCCTCTTCCTTTTGTTTCAGCTTATTTGTAGCCTCAACCCGCTCAGTTGTATCAAAAATTATTCCATTTGAATATTTTAAAAGGCCATTTTGATCCATAACGCTTGTTGAGATAAATTGAATCCACCTCCACTGATTATAATATGGATTGAACAACCGCATTGATTCATCAACACGCGTGTGTCGCGGCAAAGAAAAATGTGATTTTATAATTCTTTGAAGATCTTCTGGATGTATATTATTAAACCAACTATTAATATCATATGGTCTATCAATGCCTAGGATTTTTTTAATTGATGGGCTTACAAAAACAACATGGGCGTTGGTGGGATCACCGTCGTAAAATGAAATCCTGTAAACGGAAAAATTTACTGCTGTTTCCATAAGGGATCGCAGGTGTTCTTCACTTTCCATGAGTGCCCGTTCTGTATCCCTGAGCCTGGTCAGATCAATCTCAACCCCTATGAGGTATCGCCGGCCGTCTATTTCTGTTGAGACACCTTGGGCATAGTAAGGGATTCTGCTGCCGTCTTTGTGAATATTGTGGTATTCAACACTGAAGGAGCCTTCGCGGAACCCTTGTTCCGTGGCCAACCTGATCTTGCCTTTTTCCTCCGGTGGAATCAGATCCAGGCTGTCCCGTCCCATCAGTTCATCATGTGAATAGCCGAGCATGGTTTCGAGATTTTCATTCCAGCGCAGGTATCGCCCCTCTTCATCGATCATGAAATAAAAGCCAGGCAGGCTTGCAATGATACTGTCTGATATTTTTTTCTCCGCCAAGAGCTTTTTCCGGGTCTCTGAAAGCTCCGCTTGGGCTTTTTGTAATAAGAGCTCAATGTCTTGCCCGCCCATTTCAATCTCCCTATGAATCCTGGAATAGTATGTTAATGCCGCCTATCGCCGCCGTCCGCCGATGGTTTGAGATGATATTCTCGCAAAGCACGCAAAGACAGCAAACACAAAAATGGATCAATGGCTCCGAAAGGACCCTTAAGGCCCCCGCAGAAACGGGGGTTTCAGATAAAAGTTCGCGATCTCAAAGCGTTATCCTTATAGCCTTCGCGCGACCTGCTGCGATACAGGTTCTTAAAGCAGTGCCGGGATTGGAATGGAATCTTTTGAAATGCCGCTTCCGTGATTTCTTCCTTGATTTGCGGTATAACTTACAGTAAATTTGGCTTTGGCTGAAAGTTATACTGAAATACGGCCCTATTGGAACAGGATCCTTTCCCGGTCTTTGCACAAGACCACGGGCCTGGCCGCAGGTTTACCCCTTTCCCGGAGGCAGCCATGAAACTGACCGACAAACAAAAGGCCTTCCTGGCTCATCTTACCCGATATCTGGAGGAGTGGGGACACTCTCCCAGTTTCGACGAAATCCGCGCTCACTTCGGCTTTCGCTCGTATAACACGGTGGCCACCTACCTATACCACCTGGAGCGAAAGGGGTACATACGCCGGCCCAAGGCCAAGAATCAAAAACGATCCATCGAGGTGATCCGCCCTGTGGAGGGCCGCCTGTTCGAGGTCCCTCTCCTGGGGGTTGTGGCTGCGGGCCGGCCCATAGAGGCCGTAGAAACGCCCGACGTGATCGAAATCCCCCCGTCCATGCAGGGGCGGGGGGACCGGTTCGTGCTCCGCGTTCAAGGAGACTCCATGCGGGACGACGGAATATTGGACGGCGACTATGTGGTGGTCCACAAGCAGCCCACCGCAGAGAATGGTCAGACTGTGGTGGCACTGGTAAACAACGAAGCCACGGTGAAGAAAATCTACCGATGTGGAGACCAGATTGAGCTCCGTCCCGCCCACGATGGCATGCCGTCGATCCTCGTTCACAAAGAGGACCTGCGGATCGAGGGACGGGTGGTGGGAGTGGTGAGGCATTACAGGTGACGCGCCACATCATCCATCTTCATATCCCAGCCTTTTCCATCGCCGTAGAGCGGGTGGCCCGTCCCGAACTCCGGGACCGGCCTGTGGCCGTGGCGTGGGGCCGAACCGCCCGAGCTTCGGTACTTTCCGTCTCCTCAGAGGCCAGGGCGGAAGGGGTGGCAAAGGGCATGCCCCTGGGCCGGGCCCGGGACATCTGTCCGGGTCTCACCGTTCTCTCGCCCGATCCCGGTAAGACCGAAAAGGCCGGTCGCCTCCTGACGGAGACGGCCGCCCGCTATACACCGCTTTGGGAACCTCCCAGACCCGGGCATGTGTATCTGGACGTAACAGGAACCTCCCGCCTGTGGGGCCGGGTCAAGGACACGGCCGACCGGATCCGCAGGGAAGTCCTGACGAGGCTTGGGCTGGCCGGCACCGCGGGTGTGGCCGTCAACAAGATGGTCTCGAGCATCGCTTCACGCGTCCATCCCGTGCCTGGTATCCTGGACGTAGACCCCGGCCGGGAACAGTTGTTTATGGCTCCCCTGGAGGTGGACGTCCTGCCCGGGATCGGCCCGGTCCGCCGCAGGCTCCTCCTGGAAGAACTGGGGATCACAAAGGTCCGGCAGGTGGCGGGTCTGGAGACATGTGACCTTCGGCTCCTCTTCGGCCGCTCCGGCGAAATCATCCACCAGCGAGCCCTGGGAATCGATCCCACCCCGGTGTATCCCCCCCTGAAAAGGCCTTTTGTGACGGAGGAGACTCTCCTCTCCGAGGACGACAATGACGACCATAGGCTTCTGGGGCTCCTGTACGGGATGGTTGAGAAATGCGGGCGCAGACTTCGGAATCAAGGCCTGGCGCCCCGAAAAGCCGGGCTGCTTATCCGGTATGCGGACGGCCGGGAGGGCGCCGCCAGGACCGGTCTTGCAGGCGGAAGCGCCTGGGATCTGGACCTCTACCTCCCCCTGAAGCAGGCCTTTTTCAGGACCTGCAGACGAAGGACCCGGATCCGGTTCATGCGTGTCTGGTTTACGGGCCTGGCGCCTTCCAAAGGCATCCAGATCCCGCTCTTCCCTCCTGCGCCTTCCCCCGGGGAGGAGCGGGCCGCGGTGACCCGCGCCCTGGACCGCATTCGGGACCGTTACGGTGAGAGTGCGATTCTTTGGGGGAGCGACCCTGCGGGTCGCAGCTGTTGAGCTGTTAAGGGAAAAGCCCTGCTCCAATGATTCGGCTTCAGAAGCCTTCGAACCACACTTCAAGAACAAGGAACAACACGGAACCATCCCCATGAACGAATTCGTCCATCTCAACGTCCACTCCCACTACTCCCGGGGCTGGGGGATTCCGGACGTGGATGATCTATGTAAAACCGCACGGGCCCGGGGAATGGACACCATGGCCTTGACGGACACCAACGGCCTCTACGGCCTGCTCCCGTTCCTGGACGCGGCCCGGGACGCGGGGATCAGGCCCGTAGCTGGAAGCGAGCTTGTCTTTGGACCCCGCCGTGCGGTCCTCCTGGTGAAGGACCCGGACGGCTACGCCAATCTCTGCCACCTTATCTCCGCGCGTCACTGCGATCCGGAGTTCGATCTTGCAGAGGCCCTGCGGGTGAGGCGTAGAGGCCTGATCATAATCTCGGACGACACGGAGGTGCTCAAGCCCCTTCGAAAAGACGGATCCCAAGACCTCTTCGTGGAGGTCTCCCCGGGCTTTGGTATGGCCCGGTGCATGGCGTTCTCCCGACGGAGCGGCATACCGCCCATAGCCACGAACCGGGCCTGTCTCCTGGCCCGGGACCATTTCCCGCTCCATCGGATCCTTCGGGCCGTGGCCCTGAACACGAAACTATCGCGCCTCACCCCTGCGGACACCGCCCGGGAGCACAACATCCTGTTCACTCCCCGGGACATGATCGACCGGTTTCCTCACGCCCCCCAGGCGATCCGGAACACCGTCCGGGTGGCGGAGCAATGCAGGCCGGACCTACACCTGGATCGGCTCGTATTCCCCCGGTTCGAAACCATGGATGATGACGAGGCCTTTGAGCGGCTCCGCCGGCTCACGCTGGAGGGGTGCCGCAGGCGGTACGGCCGAATCACCAGGGCGGTTCGGGAGCGGGTGACCCACGAGATGGGCATCATCCGGGAGAAGAACTTCGCCCACTACTTCCTGGTGGTGGCCGACATCACCCGCAGGGCACCCCGGTCCTGCGGCCGCGGAAGCGCGGCGGCCTCCATCGTGTCTTACGCTCTGGGCATAACCCACGTGGATCCCATACGGCATAACCTATTTTTCGAGCGTTTCCTGAACCCCGGTCGCAAGGACCCGCCGGACATCGACGTGGACTTTGCATGGGACGAACGGGAACAGGTCCTGGACTATGTGTTCGGTCGATACGGCCACGGCAGGGCAGCCATGGTGGCCAACCACAACACCTACGGGGCACGCTCGGCCGTCCGGGAAGTGGCAAAAGTCTTCGGGCTCCCCGAGGAGGAGATCGGCAGGGTCACCGGCAAGATAGGCTTCGGCTGGAGGCTCAAGGAGGTGTGGGAGGATCTCGCCCTTCATCCCAGGATGCGGGGGCTCCGGTTCGATCCTCCGTGGGATGAGATTCTTGCCACGGCCGTCCGTCTGGAAGACCACCTGAACCATCTTTCCGTCCACTGCGGCGGCGTAGTCATAGTGCCCGACGAGGTGCGCAGATACTGCCCGGTGGAAATATCCGCCGGCGGGGTCCAGGTGCTCCAGTGGGATAAGGATGCCGTGGAGGAGGCGGGCCTGGTGAAAATCGATCTTCTGGGAAACCGTAGCCTGGCGGTGATCCGGGACGCTTTGGCCATGGTGGAGCTTAACACCGGCCGCCGCATGGACTACATCGGCTGGGACCCGGTGGATGACCTTGCGACCTTGAAGATCTTTTACCGGGGCGAGACCATGGGCGTGTTCTACTTCGAGAGCCCGGCCACACGACAGGTGCTAGTCAAGGTGGCGAGCGGCTTTACCCTGGATGAGTATATCCGGCAGAATCATTTTCTACTGAACGTGGTGGTGACCTCAATCATCCGCCCCGCATCGAACCACAGCATTAGGGAATGGGTGACGCGTCTTCACGGAGCGCCCTGGGATGTGGCCCACCCGCGTCTCAGGCCGGTGCTCCAGGAGACCCTGGGCGTCATGGTGTTTCAGGAACAGCTCAGCCGGGCCGCCATGCACCTGGCCGGGTTCGACCCTGCCGAGGCCGACACCCTTCGTAAGGTGGTGAGCAAGAAGCACCGGCAAAAGAAGCTTCAAGACTTCCACGAGCGTTTCCTTCGAGGGGCCGCGGAAAACGGCGTCCCCCTGGAGGTGGCTCAAGACACTTGGGACATGATGATGGGATTTGACGGGTACAGCTTCTGCAAGCCCCATTCGGCCAGCTACACCATGGTGGCATACAAGTCGGCCTGGCTCCGTGCACACTACCCGGCCGAGTTCATGGCCGCTGTTGTATCCAACGGCGGGGGATACTACTCAGCCTTCGGATACCTGTCGGAGGCGCGACGGATGGGCCTTAGGCTCCTTCCTCCTGACGTGAATCAAAGCGAGATAGCTTATACCGGAAAGGGCAGGGCCGTTCGGGTGGGATTAATGCAGTTGAAGGACCTGCGCCGGGAAGCCTTGGAGGCCTTGATTCATGAGCGGGACCGAAACGGCCCGTTTGCCTCGTTTGAATCTTTTCTTGAACGCACCGAGCGCCATGTCCGGCTCCAGGACGCGCGGGTCCTGATCCGTGCCGGATGCTTTGACCGAATCGAGGGGGCCGGCAGGCGATCCCTCCTCCTATGGCAGGCACTGCACTTCTTTGACCGGGACGAGTCCCGTTTCCAGTCCTCGCTTTTCGGCCCGGTAAGGACGAGGACGAGGGAAAAACCCGGCCCGGCGGCCTTGAGCCCCCTGGACATAGAGACCAGGATCCGGAACGAAGTGGAGACCCTGGGGTTTCCGCTCTCTGTCCATCCACTGGAACGGTACGGGAGCACCCTCTCTAGGACGCCCCGGTGCCGGGCAAAAGAGATTCCGTCCTGCGTGGGGCGGAACGTTACGCTGGCGGGGTGGCCGGTGACCGGCAAGACGGTCCACTCCCGCAGTGGAGATCCCATGAAGTTCGTAACGTTCGAGGATGAGACCGGCATCTACGAAACGGTATTCTTTCCCCGGGAGTACCGGCGGTTCTGCCACATGATGGGAAACAGCCGCGCCTATGTGATCAGGGGAAAGGTGGAGGAGGACCTAAACGCCATCACGGTGACGGTGGGCTGGATAGGCTTTCTGGACCGCCGCACGCAGGCCGTCAAAAGGACTTTGCCGCCTCCCGAAGCCCTTCCTGGGCAGTCGGGCTGAACCAGATATCCAGGAAACGCTCGTTTTTCAAGCGCCCGTAACGCTCATAGCTCTCCCTGATCGGATCGACGCGGTTCTCCTTGATGGCGGCAAAGGACTCCTGCGGGAGCGCTGCGATCTCCGCCACGATCTCCAGGGCCTTGTCCTCCACGTCCTCCCTGGAGACCACTCGGTCCACAACGCCGCTTTCCTCTACCCTTGAGGCCTCCAGCAGCTCTCCCCGATACATGATGTCCGTGGCCGTCCGGTCCCCGGCAATGTGCCTCAGGAGCAGGTCCGCGGCATAGGGCACGGGCACCCCGAGGCGGCTTTCGTTCAGTCCCACCAGGATCCTGCCAGAGGCTGCGATTCGAAAGTCGGTGGTGAGCATGAGAATCGTGCCCCCTGCCACCGCATGGCCGCATATTGCCGAGGCCGTGGGCAGTGGCGCAGTGACCATCTCCATCAGTAGATCGCCGAAACCGTGGCAGAAGTCCGACATGCCTTTGCGATCCAGGTACAGGAGCTTAGGGAGGTCGAACCCTATGGAAAAGAACTTGTTACCACCCGCCAGGACTATCCCGCGGGATTCAGAGCTCGCCTGCCGGAAAGCTCGCGAAAGGTCATCCACCAGCTCAGGGCTGATGGGGTTTGTGACACCATTGGTCAATCGGATGATTGCAACATCGCCGTTTGATTCAATTGATACTTTGTCCATTGGGCCTCCTCAATTCAGCGGTGTTCCCCGAGCCGTTCCAGGATCATGGCATACGCCCGTTGTCCGCGGTCAAATCCGGAGAGCCTGAAAAACTCATTGGGCGAATGCTGTCGTTCGTCAGGAAGCCCGAATCCGAAGACAATGGTGGAGGCCTTCAGTTCACGCAGGAAGATCCCGTTAACCGGGATGGTGCCGCCCATGCCCACCCTAAGAGGTGGTTTTCCGTAAAGGTCTTCCAGAACAGAGGCCGCAACCACAAGGCCGGCGGAATCCCGGGGAATGCGATAGGGGACGGCACCGTTTTCAGCACGCGTGGCCATGACCGTGACCCCCGGTGGACTCTCACGCTCAATATGTTCGGCCACGAGCCGGGTGATGCGTTCGGGGTCCTGGTCCGCCACGAGGCGGCAGGAGATCTTGGCGTGGGCAGTGCTGGGCAGTACGGTCTTGACCCCGGCTCCCTGGAAGCCCCCGTAGACCCCGTTCACTTCCAGTGTAGGCCTGCACCATGCCCGCTCCCAGGTGGAATACCCGGGCTCGCCGAAGAGGTCAGGTGCTCCGATCCCGGCCAGGTATGTCTCCCTGTCAAATGGGACTTCCGCAATTTCTTTCCGTTCATCCTCGCTCAAGGGCCGAACATCATCGTAAAAACCGTTTATAACCACACGGCCTTCCTTGTCGTGGAGGGAGTCCAGGATGCGTGCCAGCGCGTGAATGGGGTTGGCGATAGTGCCTCCGTATGTTCCGGAATGGAGGTCGTGTTCCGGTCCCTTGATATCCAGGAATACCGATGCCAGGCCCCTGCTGCTCATGGCCAGGCAAGGCTGATCCTCTTTCAACTGCCCTCCGTCGGCGCTCAAAACAAGATCGCACGCCAGGAGTTCCCTGTTTTTTTTCAGAAACTCCGGAAGCTGTGGGCTTCCAATCTCCTCCTGTCCTTCGAAGAAGAATTTTACATTAAGAGGGAGCGCGCCCGAAGTCTTCAAGAGGGCCTCACATGCAGCAATGGGAAGGAACATATTTCCCTTGTCGTCGCTGGCTCCTCGGGCGTAGATACGGTCGTTTCTGAGGGCCGGCTCAAAAGGAGGCGTTTCCCACAGCTCCAGTGGATCAACGGGTTGAGTGTCAAAATGCCCATAGATAAGGACCGTGGGTTTGCCGGGGGCGTTGAGCCACTCCCCGTAGACCACGGGGTGGCCTCCTGTGGCAAGGGTTTTCACCCCCTCGATTCCAGCGGCTCTCATTCGGGACTCAACCCACCCGGCTGCCTTTATTACCTCGGACTTATGCTCGGGAAGACTTGAAATGCTTGGGATTGAGAGAAAATCAAACAGCTCCTTGAGGAATCGTTCCCGGTGCGTTTCCAGATATGTCTGCCATTGAGTCATCAGGTCTGCTCCTTCGTCTTAGTCGATTTTTTTACCTATTATAAACCCTTACCTATATGCCCATCCATAAACAAGATCAATCACTCAATGCGGAAGACCGCATCGCACGTCCATGCCCTCGTGAAGTCTCTCTTTTTTTGCCCTCTTCGTCAAGCATGCCGGAATTGCATTTGCGGGGCGGAAATGTCTTGAGCCCATTGTGCAGCCGGACCAAAAAACAGGCGGAAGAAAAGAGAAGAAATTATTTTTCAGGCTTGATTTTATTTGGAATTGACGTATAGTGGCAAACGCGCAAACGGGCAAAAGAATGTGTTCATGCCGTTTACAAGGCAGACACAGCCCGGCGCAGGCTTTTCACCGCCCTGAATTCATCTCAGGGCCCTTTATGTGACCTTATTTAAAGGAGTAAGAAGTTGGCAAGTGGCATTGTAAAGTGGTTCAATGAAAAGAAGGGGTATGGCTTCATCGAAAATGACGATGGAGGCGATGTATTTGTTCATTTTTCAGCCATTCAGGGAGACGGATTCAAGACGCTCATTGAGGGTGAGCGGGTAACCTTTGATATCGAACAAGGTCAGAAAGGGCCCTCTGCAGCGAATGTGGTGAAGATGTAGACAGGTCTTCACAACCGTTGCGTGAATCGGGGCACCGTATTGGTTTCCCATACGGTGCCCCTTGTCCTTTTTTTGTAATCCAATGAAGCTACGGATCGTGATCCCCTCGGCAGAGATCGAGGAGCGGTTCGTGCGGGCCTCAGGACCGGGGGGGCAGAACGTAAACCGTGTGGCCACCGCGGTGCAGCTCAGGTTCGACGCTGCCCGATCTCCTTCGCTTCCGGATGATGTCCGCAGAAGGCTCATGCGCCTTGCCGGAAAACGGTTGAGCCGGGAAGGCGTAATAGTAATCGACGCCCGTAGGCACCGCTCACAGGAACTGAACCGAAAGGATGCCCTTGAGCGCCTTATGGCACTCGTTCAAAAGGCCTCGGAACGCCCACGCCCACGTAAGCCTACCCGACCCACTGTCGGCTCACAAAGACGTCGTCTTGAGAACAAGTTGAGGAAGGGTAGGAAAAAAAGCCTGAGGCGGCCTATTCAACGCCGGGACGACGGCTAGTGCGCTTCCTCAGGTCGCTTCTTTCCACCATAAGTCCTCCGGTACTTGCTTGAGCCGCAGTTCGGGAATCTCAAAGAGCGGCCCATTGCCCTCGGTGAAGACAATGAAAGTGGAGACTAATACATGTATTCCCATAGAAATTGATTCTGCGGGAGTCCTGGAAGGACAGGGCATTGATCCGGAACGCGCAGGAACGCCCCTTGCGCAGTTGGCCCACGCTGTGATTGATGAAGCGCAAGCCCTCATAGCGGCGGCTTCGATTCGAGTTGTAGTCCCGGTAAGGGATTTCCGCCACGAAACCATTTTACTGGATAAAGGCTTGGCTTTGAAAGGTCCATTTGCGGCAAGGGCCCTGGCCGGATCAAGAGAGGTTTCTGTGGCGGTCTGCACGATAGGTCCGGCCCTGGAGGGCAGGGTGAGGGCGCTTTTTTCCAATGACCCTGGGAGGGCACTGGCCCTTGATGGGGCCGGCACCGCCGCTCTGAGGAAGGTTTCCGGTTCGGTGGTTCAGAGAATCCGGGATGAGGCTTTGTCTAAGGGGTGGGGGTCCGGCATGAGGGTGCAACCCGGCCAGGAGGGTTGGTCTCTCCGGCAGCAGCATGTCCTCTTTGATCTGGTACCTGCCGACCGGATCGGTGTGCGACTGACCGACAGCGCACTCATGGTTCCACATAAATCGGTTTCCCTGGTGATAGGCATGGGGCCGGATATGCGGCCCGACGGCGTGGCTTGTGATTACTGCTCCAAGAAGGAAAGATGCCCTTGGAGGGTTAAAGAGGAATGTCTCAGGAATAATTAGAGAATGTTTTGGATGTGGAGCCACTCCGGGCGATCAAGGGAAGCCTCCTCAATGGCCTCCCGCGAGCCGAGCACCTTGACAAGGCCCGTGTCCCGAAC
>CAYPSZ010000297.1:0-6355 GCA_964413125.1 uncultured Desulfobacterales bacterium | reverse complement strand
ATCCTGAGGTCCTCTTATGAAGATCAAACAGGGTAAAGGCGTTTTTTATGCCTATATAAGCATCGCCTCTTTTGTTTTCTTTATGTTGGCGTGGGAGCTCTTTTGTACATTGGGATTTATAGAACCATTATTTCTTCCTGCTCCTTCCCTGATAGTGCTGCGTGCAGCCAAAATGATCGACCAGGGGACATTATTCGTCCACGTGCTCGCATCCACAAGGCGTGTCATGGTGGGATTCCTGGTCTCAAGCCTGATCGCCATTCCATTTGGCATTTTTCTAGGGTCATCGCGAACATTCAAGGCAGTATTTGATCCTTTAATATCTCTTTTAAGGCCTTTGCCTTCTATGAGTTGGATTCCAATCTCATTATTATGGCTGGGAATTACGGAAACACAGAAATACTCAATCGTTTTCATGGGATCATTTGCCCCCTCACTTCTCTACATAATCGAGGCCACCCGCAATATCGATCCCATCCTGATCCGCGCCGCACAGAACCTGGGGGCGTCACGCTGGGACATAATGAGGGAAGTGACTTTGCCAGGAGCCCTCCCGCAGATAATAGCGGGCCTCAAGGTTATGCTGGGGATCGCCTGGACTTGCATAATCTCCGCTGAACTGGTGGCGGCACAAGAAGGACTCGGGTTCTTGATCATGAATGCAAAAGAATATTTCCAGACCGACACCATTTTCCTGGGAATGCTTCTAATAAGCCTGACGGTCATAGCCATTGACGTGACATTCAGAATGATCGAAGGAAAAATCCTCCCATGGACCAGAGAATAGATCACCCGCCCGAAATCGAGGTCCGGAATGTCTCCAAGGTCTTTCCGGCCAAGGGAAAAGAAATAGTCGCCCTGAAGGATCTGAGTTTTTCCCAGGATGAGGGAGTGTTCCTTGTGATTGTGGGGGCTTCGGGTTGTGGAAAGACCACACTGCTGAACCTCATTGCAGGTTTCATCCGTCCAACTTCAGGGCGTATCTTACTGAGAGGGGAAGAAGTTACAGGCGTTACGCCGCAATGCGGTATGATATTTCAGCAATACGCACTATTTCCATGGAAGACCGTGCAAGAAAACGTGGAATTCGGCCTCAAGATGAAACGCATTCCAAAGAAAGAGCGCAGCGAAATCGCCGCTGAGTTCATCGATCTGGTGGGGCTGAGGGGATTTGAGAATTCCTACCCCAAAGCCCTTTCAGGCGGTATGAAGCAGCGGGTTTCCATTGCCCGGGCACTGGCGAACGACCCGGAAGTGATGCTCCTGGACGAGCCCTTTGCGGCGCTGGACGCCATGACCAGGCAGGTCCTGCAGGAACAGCTGGCCAAAATATACGAAAAGCACAAGAAGACCATCATATTCATAACTCATTCAATCGACGAAGCCTTGCTATTGTCCTCCAGGATAATTATCATGACTGCAAGGCCCGGGACCATTGCCCAGGATATAATAAATGACCTTCCGTATCCCAGAAACGCCTCAGTCCAGTTGTCCGATCACTATACCGAACTCAAAAAGGAGATCTGGAATACGGTCCAGGCCGAAGTCCTGAAAAGCATGGAAGTGGAGACCGATTGACCTGTTTTTTTGCCTCTTGGTATGTCCTCATGCCGGAAGGATTATTTTTTCCTGAAATAGACCTTGACGAACCATATGGAGCAGTGTATATTGTTTCAATTGAAATGTTTTGTGTAGCAACTTTATTATGCCCTCACATTGAGGGGCAGGTTCAGCCCGCAGGTATTTTTTGCCCTCACCCTGATTGTGCAGGACACATGACCATAAACGCTTCAGCAGCAAGGAGAACAAAGCCGTGAATCAAGAACAGATAGAGAGATCCAGGGCGGTTTTCGGAAATGCTACCATAGACATGCTTCTTAAGGTCCACGAAGACGCCCTGTGGATATTGGAAAACATCGGCGTCGGTTGCAAGCAGCCTGAGATATTGCGTACGTTTCAGGAGAAAGAGGCTAACGGCCTTGCTTATGTATTCGAAGACCGGATATTTGTAACCAACGACCTGGTCAACAGGTGTCTTGAGACCGTACCAAAGGTTGACGAGTTCTTCGTTCCAATGAACAGCTTTTTCATCGGCGGCACTGCGCCCTATGTGTATGATGATGAAGCGGGCGAAGGAGGGATTTTCCCCAAGCCCGAGCATGCGGCTCGTATCGCACAGACAGCCGAGGCCAACGACATCGTAAGGGGCATGGGCAGGGGTATAAAGCTCAAGGACGAAGTTGAACAAATGAATATAATGGTGGAAAACTGCACCAAGCCCATGTACCTGGCCGTAACCTCGGATGCGTCGCTCAAACGGGCCCTGGAGATCTACGAGAAAAAGAAGGACATCATGATCGTATTCTGCTTGACGCGCTCGCCCCTGGAAGTGAACGAGAACTTCTCCGAACACTTCTACAAGGTGGCCAAGGCAGGCCTGCCTGTTTTCGACTCGGCCATGCCCATGGCCGGAATCAGCGCACCTTACTGCTACAACGGGGTGCTGGCCATGACCCATGCCGAGATCCTTTTCGGCCTTTGCACCACCCAGCTCGTTAACCCCGGCGTGACATTTATTCATGCCGGGTTTCCAACCATCGCAGATCCGAGCATTGAATACAATCCGAACTACGGCCTGGTGAGTCACTTTCTGCTGAACCTCCTCATGAGCCACTTGAGCCTCATGCTTGATATTCCGGCCTGTCAGAGTGCAGGCACCACCCATGAGGAACACCCTACTGAAAAGGCTTACCAGGACTGCAGAAACGGGCAGGCCATGTGTAAGAAGTACGGTTTTCACATGATCCGCCATCCCTTCGCGTTTCTGCGCTATCTGATCGACTTTTCCTTTGAGAAGCTGGAAAAAGGCATGCGCATCGCCGAGGAGATTTCACCGGAAGACGCTCCCGAAGTGGTCATGCCCTCTTATGACGACAGGGGCATGGAGTCCATCAAAAACATCGGTCTCGGCATGTACATGGAAGACCCGCTCACAACAGCCAACCTGGGCAAGGTGTTTGTGGAATAACACGACAATAACATGACAATAACCATTCTCTTGGTTTTCCGGTACCTACCGGGACAAGGGATACAAATTTAATAGACGGGAGTGAATAATATGGCTTTTCCAACAAGTTCGAAATACGTGATCATCGGGGCCGGAATCCACGGCCTGAGCACGGCCTGGCATCTGGCGCTTGAACTCAAGGCGAAAGGCGCAGGATCCGGAAAAGACATCCTGGTCCTGGACAAGACCGCCATCGGGGCAGGGGCGTCGGGCATCGCCTGCGGTGTAATACGTAACAACTATTTTCAGCCCGCCATGCGCGAACTCATGGCCCACAGCGTCGACTTATGGGAAGAGGACGCCGAGGGCTACGGTTACAATCCCCTGGGTTACATGCAGATCTCCTGCGAATCCATGCACGAGGATGTGGCCTCCATTTACCGGCAGCAGAAGGCCATAGGCTATGAATCCGTTTTTGTGGAGGGGGAAAAGGACTGCCTTGATTATATGCGGAAGAACATCTTTCATGACTGGCAGGCAAAGAACATCACTTCGGTTCTGCACGAGAAAAAAGGGGGATTTGCGTACAACATGCGTTCCCTCTACCGCCTTGCAGACAAGGCCGAAGCTGAAGGCGTCCGCATCATGACCGGAGTTCGTGTTACAGGCATGTCAATAAGCGGCGACACTGTAACGGCCGTGGAAACCGACAAGGGTACCATCCAGTGCGACTATGTGGTGGCCGGCCCGGGGCCCTGGGCCAAGACGTTCTGGGACATGCTGGGACTCCCCGAAGACATAGACATCAAGGACCGGGACGGCAAGATCCACCATAACGTGCCCATGTGGACCTACTGGTGCCTTGTGGAGGGCACCCTGGGTGTGGACCCGAACGTGGGCTACGACAACAAGGGCAATCCTCCTCCGGTGATCCATGTGGATACGGATGCGCCGCTTTACTCCAGCGAGGACGGATCTTTGATCACCGACAAGATGTGGGGGATCTACTACAAGCCTGACCTCAACTTCGGGGGCATTCAGGGCGGAGCCGCGCCTTACATCGTCGAGGGCTATCCCGAGATGGACCCCTACGGCATAGATTCGCCCGACTTTGTTGTGGGACCCGAGTTCGTGCACATGTGGACCTCGGCCCTGGCCCACTGCCAGAAACGTTACGAGGACAAATTTCGGTTCTATAAGAACATCCCGTCCGGAGGACTGGGTTGTTTCACTCCGGACAACTTCCCCATCTTCGACAGCCTCAAGGAGAACTGCTACCTGATCCTGGATTCCAACCACGGGTATAAGATGATAGGGGTGGGAAAGCTGGTTGCCAAAGAGGTCCTTAACGAAGAGCAGGGGCTGCTCAAGCCTTTCCGCTTCCATAGGTATGAAAAAGGAGAGCTGCACCCTGTATCCCATAGTCCCTTTCCCTGGAGCTGACAAAGCATGGAATCGTCCATAACCACGGATAACGCGGTAAAACCGCTGGAGCAATCAGAACTGGTCCGGCGTATACACCGGGACGCCCTTCGAGTATTGGAAGAAGTGGGCGTCCGGTGTGTATCCCCCGTTGTTCGAAGATTTTTTGAAGAGACAGGCCTTGCGGCCTACGACGACACCAGCGGCCATCTACACGTGCTCTCTCCTCTTGTTGATCAGGCCCTGAGCACGGCCCCCAAGAGGGATGATTACTGGATCCCGGAGAATTCCTTCGGCGTCGGAGGCACGGCTCCTTTTGTCCATGACGACCGGACAGGAGAGCTCATCGAGCCCACATTCGATCATCTCGTACGCATCGCCAAAACCGTCAACGAGGCCGAAGGTGTGGCGTTCATGGCCCGGGGAGTCCTGCTCAAAAAGCAGGAGGTCAAGGTCATGGATACCATTGTGGAACATTGCGCCAAACCCGTCTACGTGGCGGCGGTGACCGAAGAGGGAATCGCCCGGGCCAAGGAAATCCACGAGACCCGCGGCGACATCACGATCCAATTCTCCCTTCTCAACAGCCCCTTGACTCTCATCGAGAGCATGGTGGAGCCGTTCATGAAATGCGTGGAGGCGCGTCTTCCCATTTATGTGTCCACCATGCCCATGGCGGGTCTGAGCGCACCATACTCCATGTCAGGCCTTCTGACGCTCACCCATGCCGAGGCCCTGTTCGGTATCACACTGACCCAGCTGGTCAGCCCGGGGTTGACCACGGTGCATGCCGGGCTTCCTTCCATTGCAAACATCAAGCGAAACTATGCCGTGGACCTGGGCCTTGTGTCCCATAACGCAGCCAACCTCCTCATGGACAAAGTGAGCAAGATGCTGGGGCTCCCATCCATCCAGACGGCCTGTACCACGAGCCAGGAACACCCCAACAAGAAGGCTGAAGAGGAGGCGATCGCCGGCTTCGCCATGATGAAAAAGCACGGCTTTCACCAGATGCGTCACTCCTTCGGGTTTCTAAAGGAACTGATCTCCTTTTCAATCTCCAAACTGGAACGCCACATAGAACTCATGAGGGAGACAGGCCCTGATCAGGCACCGGAGTATGATTTCGAGCTGTACGATCCCGAGGGGTTTGATGTGATCGCACGAAACGGAAGCCGGGCCAATTACATGCGGGACGACCATACCCTGAAGAATACGGGTAAGGCTTTCCTGTATTGAGTGTCATTTAAGGGTCCCTTGATTTCTCCCGGCGTGTTTGCGCCCTTGAGCCTTTGCCGGACATAACGTATTCATTCGAGGCACCGCCGGTACATGTGCGGAATCATCGCATATTTCGGGGACGCGGGAAACAATATCACTCGCGTGCTCACAGCCATGTCGGCCATAACCTACCGTGCCCCCGACAGCACGGGCATTGGATTCTTCGGAGACGAGCTCGAGCCCGTTCGCGTGCGAAAGTCCCTGGGTTCGGTGGCCCCTCTGGTGGAAACGCTGATCATGGACCCTGCGTATCCCGATGCGTCCGAGCGGCTTAAAGCCGTGTATGGGGATCCGGCCGAGCCATTGGAGAACGCCCAGCGACGGCTGCTCCAATACGAATCCCTGCCGTTGGACACCCTGGACTCCCTTGAGCGCGGTTCCGGGGCCTATTCGTCCTTTGAGGATCTGCTCGGGAATGGAACACCGGTGACTCTGGAACCGGGGCGGCCTGGAAGGCCCGGCCCTCTTCCCGAAGTCCGGATTCGATCCAGGAAACAGTTTCAAAGGATCATCCAAGAGCTCACCTTTGAATATGACCTCTCACCTGTGGTGGTTCGCACTCTGATCCGCCGGGCCCTTGCAACCGCCCTTGAACGTGATGTAACAGCCGGGGTCCTGAGTGTTCTTCCTCTCGATATACTGAAC
>CAYPSZ010000296.1:0-5709 GCA_964413125.1 uncultured Desulfobacterales bacterium | reverse complement strand
AACTTCTGTCAGGCATATTTTTATTATCAACCCTACTATCATAGAAACAAACTCTTTCAGAATTTGTTTTCCTTCATTTATGTCTTTTTAATCCAAAATACCCTTTGCTACTAGAACATCCAAAGCTGCAGCACATTCAAGCGCTGATCCCCGAGCAATTTATAAAAATCTACATCTATTACGTGGTAATGATTTACCGTTGCCCTCGGCAATGTTCAGTGATATTGAATTTGAAGCACAATCAAGTTGATAAAATATTATTGCATTTTAATTTATTCCTTTATTATAAGAGCAAGAGCAAGAGCTATAATTACACCAAAAGCATCTCGGTAATAGGCGCACCGGCAGGCACCATGGGATAAACGCTCTCCTCAGGTTCCACTGCAAAATCCATGATCACCGGGCCGGGCGTCTCAAGGCCTTCTTTTAGAACCCCTTCCACCTCCTCGGGCCGCCGGGCACGAAATCCTTTGGCTCCGTATGCCTCTGCCAGTTTCACAAAGTCCGGAGCATGGGCCATCTCGGTACACGAGTAACACCTGTTGTAGAAGAGTTCCTGCCACTGCCTCACCATGCCGAGATACCCGTTGTTGAGGATGACGACCTTCACCGGGATATGGTACTGAACGGCAACGGCCAGTTCCTGTATGTTCATCTGAATGCTTCCGTCGCCCGCAATATCCACAACAAGCTTGTCCGGCCTGGCGAGCTGCGCGCCCAGAGCCGCAGGCAGACCGAACCCCATACATCCCAGGCCTCCGGATGTGATAAAGCAGTTGGGCCCGTTCAGATGGTAGTACTGGGCCGCCCACATCTGATTCTGGCCCACCTCCGTGGTGATCACTGCATCGCCTCCGGTGAGCCGGTGGAGTGTCTCCACCACATACTGGGGCTTGATCACGTCCGTCTGTTCATAGGAGAGACGGTTCATGTCCTTCCACCCCCGGATCCGTTGGAACCACGGCATCCTGGTCTCCTCCAGATCGCCCAGGTCCTCTTTATCCAAAAGCTCCAGCAGTTTTCGGAGGGTTCGCCCGCAGTCCCCGACAACAGGCACCGCCACGGGAATGTTTTTCCGAATGGACGAGGGATCGATATCAATATGAATGATCCCGGCGTTTGGTGCGAACTCATCCGTCTTTCCTGTGACGCGGTCGTCGAAACGTACACCTATGGCGATCATGAGATCGCACTCAGCCGTGGACATATTGGCGCGGTAGGTCCCGTGCATCCCTATCATTCCCAGCCAGCGGGGATCCCTGGCCGGAAAGGCGCCCAGCCCCATGAGGCTTGTGGTGACAGGGGCGTGGATGGTCTGCACGAACCGGATGAGTTGGTCCGAGGCCCGGGAAAGAATAACGCCGCCCCCTGCGAACACCAGGGGTCTTTCAGCCTGTTTGATGAGCCTGACAGCCTTTTGCAACTGCTTGACATTGGGCTCGTAGGTGGGGTTGTAGGACCTAAGACGAATTCCTTCGCCGGGCCTGTATCGAGTCTTCGCCTGGATAAGGTCCTTGGGCAGGTCCACCAGCACGGGACCGGGACGGCCCGACCTGGCTATATGAAAGGCCTCCCTGAGGACCCGTGAGAGCTCACCAACGTCTTTCACCAGGTAGTTGTGCTTGGTGCAGGGACGTGTAATCCCCACTATGTCCACTTCCTGAAACGCGTCATTACCGATAAGGCTGGTGGGGACCTGTCCGGTGAGCACCACCAGGGGTGATGAGTCCATGTAGGCGGTGGCTATGCCTGTGACCGCATTGGTGGCGCCGGGGCCCGAGGTCACGAGACAGACCCCCACTTTGCCCGAAGCGCGCGCATACCCGTCCGCCGCGTGCACGGCGCCTTGTTCGTGGCGGGCAAGGATATGGCGGGTATCCGTGGGGGGGGGTTCGTCGTATATATCGATCACCGCACCTCCGGGATAGCCGAAAACGCATTCCACGCCCTCCCGCCTAAGGACGTCAAAAAGTATTTGGGCGCCCGTGAAGTTTAGCACCGCTTGGGCCTGCGGTTCTTGACTCCCGGATGCAGGCACTATCTGCGGCCCGGTTTCCCGGGGCCGGGGTTCCGTCTTGGCAACCGGTTTTGTCATAGGATTAGCCTGTGTCATGGTGATATGCTCCCTCTTCGTATTGACTGCCCGCCATGTAACCTTCTTGTCTTTGGCGACAGGATCAGCTAAAAAGCTTAACAGCTAATTCAACCAATTCAACAACGTCCCCTAAATTATAGCGGCCCACAAAAAAAAGATCCGCCGCCGGGGGGGCCGGCAGCGGATCTTGTCGTCTAAACACCTTACATTACGATCAAGTCATCATCGGCCCCCCTGGTTCGGGTCCAACTACGAGCAACAAGGATACAAGGACCCTTGTTGCGCTGATAATGCCGACCGTGTTGGTGTGCGTGAAAATCATTTCATCCTGCAATGTGGTTCAACGGCGTTTCAAAACTTGATATTTGATTAAGTCCGAAAAAGGCTCGGATGTCAAGGAAAAATCCTCCTCTGCCTCATGCTTCCCATCACTTGGCCCCCGCATTGTAGCGCTTGACAATCTCACCGGTTATGTCAATGGCCTCGTCATAGGAAACAATGGCCTTCCTCTCCAGGATCAGCGAGTACCCCTTCTCCCGGCGGAAGCGTTCAACAACCAAACGGACTTCTTCCAGGACCTCCCGGGTCATCTCCACATCCTTTTTCTTGAGTTCTTCCTCCAGGTCCGAGGCCAGCCGCGACAGTTCCTTCCTCTCCTGATTGATCTCTTCGATCCGGCTTTTCCTGTCCTCCTCGGAGAGCATTGTTCCTTCCCGCACCTCCTGCTGCATCCGAAGGACTTCCTGCCGCTTTTGGAGCAGGACCGATTGCCTGGCTTCCCGCTCCTTGAGAAAGGACTCCCGGGCCTCTTGAGCGGGCGCCGACTCGTTTATTATGCGTTGAATATCGATGACGCCTATCTTTACGCTTTCCGCAAGGGCCGGCTGAGGCGTTGACACACATCCGGACATCATCAGCGCACAGGCGATTCCCATGATAAGACAAAGCCGCATAGATCCTCCTGTCTTGGTAAAAATCGGGTCCATTAAGGTTGAATAACAACGCCGGAGCCCGTGCCTTGCAGGGTCCCGCTGGAAGCTCCGGTATAATCGCCTGCAGCGCCCCCCTTGAAGTCCACATTCACACTCCCGCTTCCGTCGGATTTCTGCAACACGCCACCGCCTTCCACTTTGGCGCCCCATTTGTTGTTGTCCCAGCGCCGGACCTCGAAACCCGCATTCAACCCGTCTCCCTGCAATTGAACCTGGTGGCCGACATCGGGCGCTTGGAGATAGCTTCCGGACACATCATCCGTGGCCCAGATACGCGGCGGGGAGGATGACGTGGAGTAGGAGAAGAACGTGACATCGTTCATGGTAACACTTAGAACGTCATCGCTTCCCGCAAGCGTGGCTTTTCCAACCTCGATGCACGGTATGTTCAAACCTTGCAGGATTTCCCGGCCGGCCTCGGTCTGCGCCAGTTCCGTGAACTTTCCGGTCTCCATGTGGTTCCAAATAGAGACCGCTCCCCAGGTTGACCGGCTTGGGTCGAATATTCCCGCCAATTCCCCGCCTGCGACCTCGGTGACCGCCTGGTCCCAGCTGACCCATGCCCCGCTTCCCCGGGCCTCGAGCTTTTGGTCACTCAGCTTTGTTCCGACGATCTCGGTCCATCTCCGGCCGCTCTCCTGCATCTCGAAATCCAGAGACATCAGCCAGTCGTCCTTAACAGGTCCTTCATAGGTGCCGGCGTAGAACGCCTGGGATACACCCCAATTCTCTCCGGGAAGGTGTAAACCCATTTCATGCCTCTCATCCATCAAAATATGTCCCGTCAGTTGGTCCCCTTCAACAAATCCGCTCCGCACCGGGGGAAAAGGCTCCCTATCGTCCCATCGAACCAGACTGTTCTTGAGGTCTCCAGGCGCCATGCCCGAATCGGCCTTTATTCCATAGGCCCGGAGGGCACCGTCCGCATCGAACATCTCAATGCCCGGTTCAAAACTCCCTCCAAAACGGCCCGACAGAATGCCGGCTTCGCCTGAAGGATCGATGTAGATACCGCCCAGCAGGCCGTCCAGGGTGTAGGAGTTGCCCTGGACCAGCGTACCCGCCTGGAACAGCTCGTAAGCTCCGCCGTCATAGGTGGTATGGGTGTCGGAGTGAATGTTCCAGCTCGAGGCGGCGCTATACTGATACCACAGATAAGCAGGCCGTTTGAAGCTTTCATCCTCGTAAGGGATAATGGTACCCATCAAGAGTGTGGGGACAGCATTTCCTCCCCATAAGGAATCCACGCCGCCCTGACCTCCTTCCGCCCGGCCGTAATTCTCCGACACTGCAAACTCATTCTCCCACTCCAGTACATAATCTTCATAGGGAGATTCCGCCAGGGTTGAAAGGTCCAGGGTGTCCGGATCCCAGGTCCCGTAAGTCCACTCCCCCGTGGAGGAGTCCTTGATCTCCGTTGTCCCGTCGGGATGATAGTATGTATCAATATAGATACCGGTTTCTTCATGGAAGTCGGTTGTATGCCCCCACATGACGTCGGCGCCGTATGCGTAATAATAGTAGCTGTCGTCATCCGGTGACTCCCAGTAACCCTGATATTTCAATTCAACTGCCATTATTTCCGCATTCGAAACAGGGTTCATGAAACTTAGGTGTTCCCCTTGGAAAGTGCTCAGGGACACGCCTTCCAGGTTATGGGTGTCTGAATTGTAGGTCCCAAGGTAACCCCCTTCAAAAGTCCCCATTACGTCCGCTTCCAGGTACCGCCCGCTTAGGGTTCCTTCCATCCTCTGCCCGGAAAGTTTGCCGTCGGTTATGCGCCCGAGCCACATGCCCTCATTCCAGTCCTCACCCAAATATCCCCCCTCCCCAAGAGCCGCGCTCCAGTTGGGTGAGGGATCTTCCTCGCGGCTGTGACCGCCAAAAACGCGGATGCCGGCAATCCCCCATTCGGTCCCATTGTGGCTGGAGGGTTCAATTTCGTAACTATCGCCACGGACGGCGCCGCGAATCGCCGTTCCGTTTTCAAAGCTTCCCGCCAACGCCCCATTGATTTCATCATGTTCAATGCTATCGTAGAGTTCCTCCGGCTTGAGCCCGCTCTGAGCAGCCGTCAACACCTGCTCACGATTCAGCTCGCCTGCCATCTCGTACATTCCCACGTCTTGATACGCTTTGCCTGCAAGGTCCCCCCTGAGAAACCCGGCATTTTCCCGGGGATCGATGTAAACGGCCAGAAACCCGCCTTCCATCACGCCGCCTATATGGATCCCGGCTGCAAGCCCGTAATAGGACCCCGCCGGGTCATCATAATCCGTGCAGGTATCATCATAGTAGTTCCAGCTATGAATCGGTTTCATATCCCAGACACCGCTGATCCGGTCTTTTTGATTCCAGTACTCTCCCAGGAACTCCACGGGCGTGTCCGTGGTTGTCCAGAGTGATTGGGTCCCTCCCATTCGACCGTTCATGTATCCATGATGCGAGTGGCTGTGCCCTGAGTCGTTCCATGCGTGAAGTACTGTTTCTCCTTCAGCCGGGTCAGGCGCGTGGCTCAGGGACGAGAAATCAAACGTCGCCGGGTCCCATGCCGCATAAATATCTTTCTGGTCCGTTTCATATCTGATTCGCTCAAAACCCGCATCCCACCAGGTGTCTATG
>CAYPSZ010000295.1:0-7487 GCA_964413125.1 uncultured Desulfobacterales bacterium | reverse complement strand
GATCGCAGGACTGGGGAAAAGCCATGGGCATTCATGAACTGGCTCCCAATTTCGCCCTTATCCTGGCGCCGTTCTTTGCCACGGCTATACTGGCGGTTGATTCGTGGCGTTCGGGGTACCTTGCCCTTGCCGGTTTTCTTGCTGCGATGGGAGCGGCATACGCCAGGTGGGGCGCTGATGTACACACACGAGGGTCCGTGCCGGACATCCAAAAGATCAAGGAAGTCGCCGGAAACCCGGCTTTCTGGGGACTGGCAGGACTTGTAAGCCTTGCGGTGGGTTTGGAAACCGGCGTCTATGCGGTTTTGCCCCTTTTCCTCGTAAATGAGCGTGGTTTTGAATTGATTACAGCCAACCGGCTGCTGGGATTCTCACGGATTCCCGGGCTGGGAATCGTCCTGCTTTCCGGGTGGATCACCGATCGCCTGAGCCCGGGGACCACTCTTCGGCTGGCGCTCTTTTTCACCGGCGTCACGGTCATCTTGCTGGGTTTAGGCCCACGGGACATTTCCGTATTTACCCTTTTCGCTCAGGGAGCGATCACCCCCTGCCTGTTCCCTCCGATCCTTTCAGCCGCCTCAGGCAAGTCCACGCCGGAAAACCGGGCCTTGACCATCTCTTTGAGCCTTGCTGTGGGGCCCATCCTAGGCGGCGGGCTCGTACCGGCAGGCATCGCCCTGGCGGGTGATCTTGGCTCATTCGGCCTGGGGTTGGCCCTTATGGGGGCGCTTGTCATTGCCGGTGTGCTCCTTGTCCGCATGCTGGAAAGAGGGCGGATTAAGTGATAGAGATTGATTGAATAGACGCCGGCAAAAGCAAAGGCCGGTTTTGCACCGGCCCCGTTAAAAAAACATGGGGTTTTTCTCTACGAATTGGAGGTCTTGGATGCCGCCAAGGAAGGAGCGGCCCGGCCGTTTGAAACCGGGCAGGCCGCAATGAGCCGGTAGGTGCCGTTATACCATGTCTTCTTGATGCATTTATCCATCCGTATCCTGAAATTCTGTCTCTTCAACAGGGCATAAAAATCATCCTCATAGGTTACTTCTCCAAATTCGATAGTCGTCAAGTGCTTTAAGCGGGGTTTTATCTCTTCTATGAATCGGTTTCGAGATTTGAACATGGTCTGAAAAAAGACAACCTCTCCTTCCGGCCTAAGCCACTTTGAGACACGCCTGAGTACGCTCTCCTGATTCTCCAGGAGCATAAAGCTCATGCTGAAAAGTATGAAATCAAAGGACCCGTTCTTGTGCGGGCGGAAGTTCTCCACCGGTTGCTGGAAGACCTTGATCTGACCTGAGAGGTCATAATCGTCCAGCAGCTCCCTGCAGTGGCGCAGGTAGGTGCTGTCAATATCGAGACCGATGATTCTAAGATGCTTTCTCTTGATCTCCTTGTGATAGTCCTTTACCATAACCCCGTTTCCAATGCCTACGTCCAGGATCAAGGCGTTTTCAGAAAAATAATCAAGGCATGACCGGTAACAGCAATCGGTTGCATCGCCTATAATCCACTGGTAGAGCTGGTTGCGCATGTGGTTCTCCGTCCTATCCGGACCATGCCTTTGGCCGCATTCATTTCTATTATTAACGCATTGTACTCAATAAACTTACCAAAGGCAACCTTCGAGCCGAACCCTGTTACATCACTCCCCTTGGGAGAGTCCAAGCCTCGCACTTCCGATTTTACCACGAGGAAGACGGCAAAACAAAACCCCGATCCACAGGAAAGCCGTATTGCGGTGCTCCGGGCACATTTGACTCCCCAGCCGGTTTTGAGTAGACTTGCTGCTGCTTAACAAAGAAGAAAGGGGTAAAACAAAATGGGATACGATACAATTCTGCTGGAGAAAGACAATTTCATAGGCACCATTACACTCAACAGGCCGGATCATTTGAATACCTTTACCACTCTCATGGCCGAAGAACTCTGTGCCGGTCTTGTGTCGCTGGACAACGACGAGGAAACGCGCGTGGTAGTGATCCGGGGGGCCGGAAAGGCTTTCTGCTGCGGTGTCGAGCTCTCCGAGTTCCACGGGAAGACGCAGAAAGAGTACCGGGAATGGGTCGAACGTATGGTGCGTATGGCCCGGATTATAGCAGACCTCAAAAAACCGGTTATTGCGTCGGCTCACGGTTTTGCCGTGGCAAACGGCGCAGGAATCATTGCCTCTTGTGATCTTGCGGTGGTGGAAGAAGGGACAAGGATAGGGCTTACAGCGGTCAACGTCGGGCTCTTTTGCATGGGACCGGCCGTTCCTGTGTCAAGAAGTCTGGGCAGGAAGCGTTGCCTGGAACTCCTCATGACCGGTGACATGATTGATGCAAGTACCGCTGAGCGCTGGGGTCTGGTCAATCGGATCGCTCCGGAAGGCGGGCTTCGTGAAGAAACCGCCGCCCTTGCCCAGAAGCTGGCCGAAAAGAGCCCTCTCGCTCTTCAGATGGGGAAGCAGGCCTACTACGGCATGGCTGACCTGGAGTATGGAAAGGCACTGGCCTACACCAATGAACTCTTTGCCGCTCTTTGCATGACCGAAGACGCCAAGGAGGGTATCGACGCATTCCTGAATGGTCGGGCTCCGAAATGGAAGGGACGGTGAACGCTTTATTTGATGATCTCCAGGACCTCTCTGAAAGTGTCGGTACCGGCCTCCACAAGTAACTCGAATATGAACATCTCAGTGGACGATATGGTCGCACCCGCCGCAGTCATGCGATCAAGGCCCACCCTCCTGTTCCCTGGAAGTCGGGCCGCCACAGCGTCTGAGATAACCTGGACCCGGAAGTCGGGAAGGGCGTGAAGAGCGGTCTGGGCGACGCAGATGTGCGCCTCAATGCCTGCCAGGACAATGGTCCGAGGCGCAAGGGCCAGGATCTCCTCACAAAATGGTTCGCAGCGGAACGAGTCAAAAGACGTCTTTTCTATGGGATGAACTCCCGGAAGTGCTTCCATTATCTGAGGAAGTGTGGGACCCAGCTTTTTCTGCTCGGTCACGACCACCGGTAGACCCCTTATCCGGGAAAACCGTGCAAGCCTAAGCGTGTTTTCAAGCAGCCGTTGTTTTTCTCGCATGATGGGGAAAAGCTTTTCCTGAATATCGATAATCACCAGACAGGTTCCGCCACCATCAATCAGGCCGTGCCGTTCGTGTGGTTTCATCATAAAAGTCCTTTCTCGGAAGGTGCCGTCCGCTCCCTCAGCGGGTCACCATTTTTTCCTCCGGCAGGGGTGCCGGGAGGCCCATTACATACATGGTGCGCACGTCCACGGAACGGGCCACCACCTGATTCCAGCCTGTGTATACATACCCGTAGAGCACCTGTTCAGGACCTAGGATTCTCAGAAGTCTGGGCTGAAAAACGTCGTTAACGCCAAGCCACATGACTATCCTTTCGATGGCCTCCCTGTCATGAACAGGCTCCCAGCGTTTGCCGATTAGTTCCCTGTCATCGTGCTTCGGGTCGAACATCAGCCCGGAAGGACGGTCCGGGTTGAGACCTGAATAGTATACGTCAAAATCCTTCCAGTTCTCCAAGAGCCCTTCTATGGTCTTCTCCTTGGGAGCAGCGGTGATTCGGCCGTAGCCCATGCGGATCACGCAGCCCGCGAAAAGAACCAGGGCCGCCAAGATGATCAATAGGCGGATACGTGATGTAGTTCTCATAGATTCCTCCCGATAATTGTTTTGGTTCGGCCGATAATTGTAAAACCCTCTGCTCCTCAATGCAATGGTTCCGAAAGCGTACCCCTCACGGTCAAGTAGTCTTTTCCCGCCGCCACGCGAACGGCTCCGTGGAGGTCGGTACGCAAGACCCTTACCCCCCTGTCCGCAAGCCTCTCGAGGACTTCCGGATGAGGAAAACCGAAACGGTTTTCAAAGCCTGCCGAAATAATGCACCACTGGGGCGACACCAGGTCCAGGAAGGCGGCGGATGAAGAACTGTTGCTGCCGTGATGGGGGGCCATGAGTACATTGCTCCTGAGCAGCCGGCCTGCCCTGACCACCAACTGATCTTCTGCCTCTTCCTCGATATCCCCGGGGAATAGAAATGAAGTACCCGCATGGGTGAGACGAAGCACCAGGGAGCGGTCGTTCAGCAGGGTCCGTGGAGGCATATCTCCTACTCCCGCATAAGGAGGAGGGTGAAGGACCTCCACGCGGACTCCCTCGATCTCCACCGAAAACCCGGAATAACCGGGAACGCGGAGTGCCGCCCCGGAGGCGCGTACCGTCTCCATTAAATCCCTATAGGAATCGCTTTTCACACGGTCCCCGTTATGCCAAAGTTCTTCAGGCGAAAAATTCGCGGCAATGAACCGAAGCCCGTTCATGTGATCTGATTCAGGGTGTGAAAGGACCAGAGTGTGAATTCGGGGGATCTTCCGGCGCCAGAGATAGGGCGCCACCACCATGCGGCCTACATCAAATTCGCTGAGAGCGAATCCTCCGCCGTCAATAAGCATGCGTTTTCCCAGCGGAAACTCCACAAGAGCGGAGTTTCCCTGGCCTACGTCGAGGTAAGTGACGCGGAGATCCCGTCTCAGTTTGGTTTCATGGATCCAGTAGCCCACATCCGCCGCCAGTACCAGGCAGGAGGCCACAAACAGCAAGCGGAACCTGCCTTTGAGACTTAAGATGCCGAATACAATGACACAGTAAAGGATTATTACCTCGAACCTGTTGGGAGAGATAACCCAAATCGCGGCGCCGGCTGGTTCCGAGAGAAACCCGGCCACCTCTCCCATGCCGGTTGCACCCAGAGCGGCGCCTTTAAGCAGTAAATCCGCAAGAGGCGAGAAAATTGGTAGCAAAAAAGCTGATATAAGCCCCAAAGGAAGCACCAAAAGGCCAAGTATAGGCGTTGCCAGAAGGTTGGCGGGGACCGAGACCAGGGGGATCCGGTGAAAGTAGTAGGTCGTGAGAGGGAGAAGGAAAAAGACAGCGGCAAGGGTGACCGCCACAAGCCCGGATACGTAGCCTGAAATATTTCCTGAAAGAGCCGGGGAGCGACCCCATTTTTCAAACGGCGTCCTGATGTAGCGGTCCACTGTAGGAGCAAGCCAGAGTATGCCCGCCACCGCACCAAAAGAGAGCTGAAAGGAAATGGTATACAGGCTGTCCGGATTGGCGGCCAAAATCAGAAGGGCCGCCAGGCAAAGGGTGCTCCATACATCCTTTTCCCGGCCCGCAACTATGGAAAAAAGGAAAGCAAGCACCATGATCAGCGCCCGCTGGGTGGAGACTTGGAAACCGGCCACCAGTGCATAGGCCGTAACAGGAGCGCAGGTGATGACAGCGGTCGCTTTTCGAACATCAATTGCCAGGAGCAGGCGGTAGGGCCGGGAGAGCAACCAGCGAACGGCATTGAAGGCCAGCCAGGCCACGAGTCCCACGTGGAGTCCTGAAACGGCCAGCACATGTGCAAGGCCCGCCGCTTGAAAGGCTTCCCGAAGAGAAGGCGGAATCCCATGCTTCTCTCCCAGGATCAGGGCCTGAATGAGCCCCTGTCCCGGCTGTGTAAGGGTGTCACAAATCCATTTCCGCAGAGGCCCTCTGATTCTTTCCAGAAGGTCTCCGGCCCTACCCAGTGGTCCAGGGCCCATTGGCACGATCAGGCGGCCGTCCGATACGGAAGCCGCGCAGGAATACCCTTGAATCCGCATGGCCGATTCATAATCATAGGCGCCCGGGTTATTAAAGTTGCGAAAGGCTCGAAGCCGGGCAGGAAAGCGGATCTTCATTCCCGGGCCGAGATCAGGGGCCTGCCCGTAAATGGACACGTACACTTTCTCCCCGGGTGAGTACGCAACGTGATGCGGAAACACGCTGTCAACCCTGACCACGGCCCTCGTTATGTGTGTACGGTGGCGAGGGGGTTCCAACACCACGCCTTCTATGGTCACCTGCATCCTCTGAAGAGCTGCGGAATGAAGCGGCTTCTCTCCGGACCTGTTGTGAAGGGTGAGGAGTACCCCCGAGACAAAAAAGAGCGCCAGCACGGAGTAGAACCCGATTTTTGTGTGGCGGAAGGCGAGGGTGGCCCCCAGGCAGGAGACAAGGGCAAGGGCGGTCAACATAACAGGGCCTGACAGTTCGGTTCCGGGAAATGCGCTCGCTGCAGGCACCCCGGAAGCAAACGCAGCTAGAAGCGGAACCAGGGGTCGCCGGGCCATATCAGGCCTTTTCTCTCCAGATCCGGGCCCCCAGTTGCCGGAACTTGGTCTCCAGTGACTCGTAACCACGATCCAGATGATAGATCCTTCGCACCTCGCTTACACCACCTCTTGCCGCCAGCCCGGCAAGAATTAGAGATGCACTTGCTCGCAGGTCCGTGGCCATGACAGGCGCAGGGAGTAGACTTTCTCTGCCCCGAACCAGAGCCTGGTTGCCGTTGATCTCGATATCCGCTCCCATGCGCTTGAGTTCGCTCACGTGAATGAAGCGATTTTCAAAAACGGTTTCCTTGACAATGCTTGAGCCTTTTGCAACCGTCATGAGCGCCATGAATTGGGCTTGGAGGTCGGTGGGAAACCCCGGGAAAGGCATGGTCTTGATGTCCACACTGAGGCGGGAGGCGGGACCCTTCACATAAAGCCCGCCCTCCGCGGGCTCCACCTTCGCGCCCACGGCCCTGAGCTTTTCTATGACTGCGCTCAGGTGCTCCGGCCTGCACCTGTCGATTATGACCTCCCCGCAGGTCATGGCTGCGGCGATCATGAAGGTCCCCGCCTCGATACGGTCCGGAATGATTGTGTGCTTGGTTGGGTTGAGCGTGCGTACACCGTCGATCACTATGGTATCCGTGCCGTCACCTTGGATTCTTGCTCCCATGGCACGGAGCGCACTTGCCAGGTCCGCTACCTCGGGTTCCCGGGCCGCATTCTTGAGAACCGTGCGGCCCTGGGCAAGGACCGCCGCCATCATTATGTTCTCCGTACCGGTCACAGTGGGAATGTCGAAAAAGATCTGTGCCCCTCGTAGGCGCCCGGCCCGGGCGTGTATGTCTCCTCCGTCCAGGTGCATGTCCGCGCCCATGGAGGCCAGGGCCTTGAGATGAAGGTTTACCGGGCGAGCCCCTATGGCGCATCCGCCGGGAAGGGATATCCTGGCGCGGCCCAGCCGTGCCAGCAAGGGGCCCAAAAGTAGAATGGAAGCCCGCATGGTGCGTACCAGTTCGTAAGGAGCCTGGCATTCACGAAGGTTGGATGTGTCCACGGTCAATCCAACTTCCTGTGATTGAAAATCCGCTCCCATACCGGACATGATTTCCTGAATCGTTCGGATGTCCCTGAGGCGGGGCACGCCTTCAAGAGAATGCTTACCTCCACACAGAAGGCAGGCCGCAATGATGGGAAGAGCGGCGTTCTTGGCGCCGCTTACACGAACCCGGCCGCTCAGGGCCCTCCCTCCTTCGATTAGAATCTTGTCCATTCAGGTTCCCCCTTCCTGCCTCCTGTGATAAAAAAAAGAATGAGAGGCAGGGCGGATC
>CAYPSZ010000294.1:0-2929 GCA_964413125.1 uncultured Desulfobacterales bacterium | reverse complement strand
GCTATCAGTCTATTTGTGATGGTTTACGCTCTCCAAAAATATCGTATTAAAAAGGACCCTACTCTCATATTGCCTCTTGCGGAGAGGAGGAAGCTGGCTGCCGACAGGGGTAAGGGGAATAAGACCCACGGAAAGGCTAAATCGGAGTGAACAAAAGGATTTTGCCGCCCAAGCCCTTTGAGGATAAGCAACCACAAGAAACAATTGACACAAATTTCACAAGCGGTATAAAAGTAGTATTAATCAGATTAGAAGGAGATTGAGATCATGGACCCGTTTTTGGAAAAAGGACCTAAAAATCCCATAAAGATACAGGACAACACCTTTCGCGACGGCCACCAGTCGCTCCTTGCAACACGCATGCGAACCGACGACATGCTTCCAATCGCGGAGAAGATGGACAGCGTCGGCTTCTGGGCAATGGAGGTCTGGGGAGGGGCCACGTTCGACACAATGCATCGATTCCTGGGTGAGGATCCGTTCGAGCGTATAAGGACACTGAAAAGGTATATCAAGAAGACTCCTTTTTCAATGCTCTTGAGAGGTCAGAACCTGGTTGGATATCGTAATTATGCGGATGATGTGGCCAGGCTTTTTGTGGATAAGTCTTGTGAGGCGGGGATGGACGTCTTTCGCGTCTTTGATGCTCTCAACGATTTTCGTAATTTTCAGACGGTGGTGGAACGTATCAAGGCCAACGGCAAACACTTCCAGGGAACCATATGCTATTCCCTCACAGAGCGTAGAATGGGAGGAGATGTCTTCAACCTGGACTACTACCGTTCAAAGGCCCGAGAGATCCGGGATATGGGAGCGGACACACTGTGTCTCAAGGATATGGCCGGCATCATGAGCCCATTCGACATTGCCAAGCTGGTAACTGAACTCAAGAAGGAAATATCCATTCCCATCCATCTCCACACTCACTACACCAGTGGCATGGCCTCCATGATCTACCTGGAGGCCGTCAAGGCCGGCGTGGACATCGTGGACACGTGCCTTGCGCCTTTTGCCCTGCGTACTTCACAACCGGCGGTCGAACCCCTGGTGGCCACTCTTTATCAGACCACCAGGGATCCGGGCTTCGATATTGAGCTGCTTCTTGAAATGGGCGACCACATCGAAAAGATCGCTCCCAAATACCGCGACTATCTTTCAACGCACAAGATGAGCGTTATAGATACCGGGGTCCTGCTCCATCAAGTTCCCGGCGGCATGCTCTCCAACCTGGTAAGCCAGCTCAAGGAGGCCAAGGCCCTGGATCGCATTGGAGAGGTTTACAGAGAAGTTGCAATAACAAGGCGGGAGCTGGGTACGCCCCCTCTTGTGACCCCAACGAGTCAGATAGTGGGTGTTCAGGCCGTTTTGAACGTCCTTTTCGGACGGTACAAGATGGTAACCAATGAAGTCAAAGACCTGGTATACGGCCTTTATGGAAAGACGCCCACAGGAGTGGACCCTGAGGTACAAAAAAAGGTACTTAAAGGTTATAAACGTGGTGATACTCCCATAACCGGGCGAGCAGCCGATCATCTGGAACCGGAACTGGATGGTGTACGTGAGCGTGCCGGAGACCTGGCCAAAGATGACTTTGACCTCCTGGTGGCGGCTCTTTACCCCAATACCGGGATCCAGTTTTTGAAATGGAAGTACGGACTGGAAGAAAAGCCTGAGCAAATCAAGCCCAAGACGCTGGATGACATCCGCAAGGAGGATGAGGCCATGGCGGCCGCCATTGAAGAGGTCTGCAAGGTTTCCTTATAATTCCCCATTGGGGTCTCAACTGCTGTCGGATTTCGGCGATGTCAAGGCTTGATGAGGGGTTGGAACCTCAATTTGGTTCTTTTAGACCCGGGAAAGGAGCAGAGACATGAGAAAAAAAGTCACCGTTGTGGGTGCCGGCAACGTGGGTGCCACCGCTGCCATGCGCGTGGTCGAGAAACAGCTCGCTGACGTAGTTCTTGTTGACGTCCTTGAAGGTGTTCCGGCGGGCAAGGCACTTGATCTTACAGAAGCAGCTCCCATTGAAAAACACGATTCCCGAATTCTTGGGATAACTGGTGATTATGAGGAAGCCCGTGACTCGGACATAGTTATCATCACTGCTGGAATTCCCAGAAAACCGGGTATGAGCAGGGATGATCTGCTCTCAACCAACATGGGGATCATGGAGAGTGTAGTAAGAGAAGTTTCCTCGGTTGCCCCGGAGAGCACCTTGATCGTGGTGAGCAATCCCCTTGACGCCATGTGCCATGTGGCTCTGGAGGTCAGCGGTTTTCCGAGAAACAGGGTAATCGGCATGGCCGGGGTCCTGGATTCGGCACGGTTTCGCGCTTTTATCGCCATGGAGCTCAATGTTTCAGTGGAAAACATTCATGCCTTCGTGCTCGGAGGTCACGGTGACAGCATGGTCCCCCTGCCCCGCTACTCAACAGTCGCCGGCATACCCATCACGGAACTCGTGGCCGAAGACAGAATACAGGCCATGGTTGAACGGACTCGGAACGGGGGGGCGGAAATCGTAGCTCTTCTTAAGACCGGCAGCGCATACTATGCCCCGGCATCCGCCGCCGTGGAGATGGCCGAGGCCATACTGCTTGACAAGAAGAAGATTCTGGCCTGTGCGGCTTATCTCCAAGGGGAGTATGGCATTAAGGATCTGTTTGTGGGTGTTCCGGTAAAACTGGGCCGTGGCGGTATGGAGGCGATTATAGAGATAAGTCTCACAAGAGATGAAGACGAGGCCCTGCAACTTTCGGCCGCGGCAGTCAAGGGGCTTGTGGACGACATGAAGCGGCTGAAAAAAACTGAATAAAGCCGGAAAGCTATGTGTGGAGGTAGTTCGGATGATGTGGCTTCTATCCACCCTCTTCTCATCCATCGGTAAGAAGTTGGTGATGGCGCTGACAGGACTCTCGTTTATCCTGTT
>CAYPSZ010000293.1:0-6465 GCA_964413125.1 uncultured Desulfobacterales bacterium | reverse complement strand
TAAGGCCGGTTTCTCCCATGGGAAAAACACGGTCCAGTATTCCATAGCAGTCCTTATTATTCATGGGATGTAACCTTTAGGGCGTCTATACACCAATCGACCTTTGAAATAAAGGTCAAACTCGGAACGGCACACGAATCTATCAACGGCTCCCAAATCAAAAGGGTTTTCCCCCGTCTACTCAGCCGCGGGCTAATCCATAAGGTGAGCCCTCCGGATTGACAGTACCTACGTTTGCGCCTATGATAAGTTCTATGAAACCCAGAAACAGGTTGTATTTAGCCCGGCACGGACAGATAGAGGGATATGAGCGGTTTCCCATTTACGGCCACACCGAAGTGGAACTCACCGACGTAGGGCGAATCCAGATGGAGACCCTTGCTGAAAGGCTCCGTCATACAAGAATCAGTGCGGTCTTTTCCAGCGATCTGCGCAGGTCTCTTGTAGGGGCGAGAATCATCGGACGCCATCATGATGTGCCTGTTCTGTCCATGCCCGAACTCAGGGAAATGAACTTCGGAACATGGGAGGGCTTGACCCTGGAGGAGGTGCGGGAAAGATTCCCGGGAGAGCTGCTCAAGCGCGAAAAGGACCCGGCAGGATATTTTATTCCCGGGGGCGGGGAGAGCCTCACAGGCTTTTCGCAGCGTATTCTTTCCTCCATGAAAGAGATTCTTCATAAACGGGAAGGAGAAGACATCCTGCTTGTGGCCCATGGCATGGTTAATCGCGTCATTCTTTCAGACGCCCTTGGAATGGACCTCTCTCGCATATTCGCCCTGCATCAGGCATATGGCTGCCTCAATATCATCGATTATTTCCCTGACGCCTCCTTGGTGAGGCTGATGAACGGCTAGAAGGTTTCCTCCGATGAAGCTAGCTGGCAAGATCTCCTCTGTCCCTCTTTTTGACGGCCTCCCCGAAGAGGAAATGGATCAACTCGCCTCCATCGCAACTGAACGCTCCTACCGAAAGGGCATGAGCATCTTCATGGAGGGAGATGAGGGAGACGGCTTCTACGTGGTTCTTTCGGGCAGGGTCAAGATCTTTAAACTATCCGCGGAGGGCAAGGAGCAGACGCTGCACATTTTCGGGGCCGGGGAGCCGTTCGGTGAAGTTGCTCTTTTTGCCGGAAAACGGTTCCCTGCAAACGCCGAGGCCATGGAAGACACGCGGATACTGTTCTTTCCAAAGGATTCATTCGCCGGCCTCATTCGAGAGAACCCTTCCGTGGCCATGAACCTTCTGGCCCTGTTGAGTGTAAGGCTCCGCAGGTTCGCAGCCCTTATCGAAGACCTGTCGCTCAAAGAGGTCCCTGGAAGGCTTTCCGCCTATCTCCTCTACCTGAGCGGGGAGCGTAACGGGGTTCTGGAACTGGATCTGGAAGTTACCAAGGCTCAGCTCGCAAGTCTCTTGGGGACCATCCCGGAAACCATGTCCAGGATTCTCGGTCGGATGTCACGCCAAGGCCTCATCGAATCGGATGGTCGGAAAATACGTATCCTGGACAGCCGGGGGCTGGAGGAACTTGCCCAAACGGGCGGAGGCATTTGATTGAGTCGATGCATTCACCCCTCTTTCAGGAGAATCCTTGTGGTGGAAGACTCCAGGTCCATTTCGGGGTTTCTCTGCCGCCGGATCGAAGAGTCTCTTCAATTCCAGTCCATACCCGCCCACAGCCTGGCTGAAGCGAAGAAAATCCTTGATGACGACCCGAAATTCTTTGTGGCCGTCCTGGATCTCAACCTACCGGATGCACCCAGCGGTGAGATTGTCGATTACGTGCTTGCGCGGAACATCCCCGCAATCATACTGACCGCTTCCTTCGATGAGGAAATGCGGCGGAACATCCTGTCAAGGAACGTTGTGGACTATGTGCTCAAGGACAGCCCCAGAAGCCTGGACCACGTCATGTATCTGACACGCAGGATTTTTCGCAACCAGGGGGTGCGTATCCTATTGGTGGATGATTCCCGGTCTTTTCGTTCCTACTGCAAAGGGCTTCTCAAGGCTCACAGATTCCAGGTGCTCGAGGCTGAAAACGGAGAGCAGGGGCTTATGGCCCTGGAAAGCAACCCCGATGTTCGTCTTGTCATAACGGACTACAATATGCCCTTGATGGATGGTTTCGAGTTCGTCTCCAAAATCAGAGAACGGTTTGAAAAGAACGAGGTGGGTATCATAGGGCTTTCAGCCCAGGGATCGGGGGTTGTCTCCGCCAGGTTTCTCAAGACCGGGGCCAATGACTTCCTAACAAAACCCTTTGCATCCGAGGAGTTCTACGCACGGGTCAACCAGAATGTTGAACTCATTGAGTTCATAGACGAACTGAGGGATACGGCGCTCCGGGATTCCCTGACACGCCTGTATAACAGGAGGTATTACTTCGAGGCCGGAGAAAAGCTCCTGCAGAAAGCCCTCGAACAGGACCTACCTGTAACGGTGGCCATGATCGACATCGACCACTTCAAGTATGTAAACGATAAATACGGTCATGAGGCCGGGGATGCGGTGCTTGTTCGCTTCGCCCAATATCTCATTAGTTCATTCGCCGGATCTTATGTCGTATCCCGTTTCGGCGGGGAAGAGTTTTCCGTCTTGGCTTACGGGGTCGGGAACAAGAGGGCTTTACGGCTCTTTGATGATTTCCGGAAGCTCGTGGAGAATGCGGCCGTGCAATACAGGGGCGAGTTGATCCGGGTCACCGTATCCATCGGTCTATATTCCGCAAGGGGCGGTTCCCTTGCCCATATGATCAGGGAAGCCGATCGGGGTCTATACCGCGCAAAAGAACACGGGCGTAACCGGGTATTTGCGGAATCGTGACACCGGCGGGGTCCGCGCAACAACAACTTCGGGACGCTGGAGATGGAATCCCTCATGGACATCCTCAAGTGGGCGATCGGCGTTATGCACCTGCTCCTGGTGGCGGGCACCGCCGGACACGCCCTGCTGTTCAAACGGGATCCCAGAGGAAGCTGGGGATGGATCGTGGTCTGCCTTGTTTTTCCGCTGGTAGGGCCCCTGTTTTATCTCCTATTCGGCATAAACCGGGTCCAGACACGCGCCATGCGGCTTAGAAGGCACCTGCCTTTTTTGTTCCCTTTTCAGCCCGAACCGCCCTCAATTCCTGTGGCTTATCACCCGGAGGCACATCTTCCCGATGAGTTTACGACCATTGCCGGAATTTCCGACAAGGTCATGAGGAGGCCGCTTCTCAAGGGAAACCGAGTGGATATGCTGCACAACGGGGAGGAGGCTTATCCTGCCATGCTTGCGGCCGCGGAAAATGCGGAAAAAAGCCTTTTTCTAGCCACTTATATTCTGGAGTCGAACCACACGGGACACAAATTCATCGATGCTCTGGCAAGGGCTAAAGACCGTGGCGCGGAAGTGCGTGTGCTGCTTGACGGAATTGGAGAGCTTTACTCATTTCCGCGCAGCGGAAAACTCCTGGCAAAAAGAGGGGTCCGGGTGGCCCGTTTTATGCCTCCCACTCTTATTCCTCCATCCCTGCACGTCAATCTGAGAAATCACCGGAAAATCCTTGTGGCCGACGGGAGAATCGCATTCGTAGGCGGAATGAACATAGGGGACCGGCACCTGGCCGCGGATGAAAAGAGGCCCTCGCGTGTAAAGGATATGCACTTCCGAGTCACCGGGCCGGTTGTCAGGCAGATCGAGGAGGTGTTTGTGGATGACTGGGCCTTTGTGACCGGCGAGAATATTTCGCCAACTGTTCAGGATTTGGATCCCGCGGGAAAAGCTGTGTGTCGAGCAATAGTGGACGGCCCTGACAAAGACCTGGACAAGCTTGCCGTGATCCTGGCAGGGGCTGTATCCGCGGCACGCAGCCGCATCCTGATCGTGACCCCCTATTTTCTCCCGTCCAGGGAGATGATCGGGGCACTTCAGTCCGCAGCCCTCAGAGGTGTGGATGTCCACGTGCTTCTACCGGAGAAGAACAACCTGCCCTTTGTGCACTGGGCTGCAAGAAACATGCTCTGGGAACTGCTTCAATGGGGCATCCGTATATTTTATCAGCCGCCCCCGTTTGTTCACACCAAGCTATTCGTAGTGGATGACTATTACGTGCAGGTGGGCTCGGCCAACATGGATCCAAGGAGCCTCAGGCTCAATTTCGAGCTGGTGCTGGAGGCCTTCGACCGGGATCTTGCGTTAAGGCTGACCGAATTCGTGGACGACTGCCGTTCCCGCTCCAAAGAGGTCCTCCTTGCTGATCTCGACAGCCGCCCGATCCCTGTCAAGGTCCGCGACTCTCTTGCCTGGCTGTTCTCACCGTATCTTTAGCTTTTGGATAACCCGCCATAAGGAGCCGTGACTATTGACTGCTTCAGTCGGTCTTGCGCTCATGGCAACTATAGCAGCTAAAAGGAGCGTATTCCGGTCCCCCTGCATTCATATCGCGATGGCATGTCCTGCAACTTTTGTGATATGCTGTAGACAGTTTATATACCGTTCCCTGTGGTTTATCTGGTTTATGACAGGATATACAGGGCCTTGCTTCGTCGTCTTCAGTCCAGACGTTTTTTCCGTCCACATAGTCGTGATGACAGTCATCACAGAAGATGCCGTAGTCTTCCCAATGCGCGTCATGGGTAAATTTGACCGGCCCCAGCTTTCTATTCGCATATCCCTCGTTTAGAATGAGCATGTAGTTTTCATATTCACCGGTATCCCGCGCTGAGGCCTCCCTTTCAGAGGAACAGGCAGGCAAAACCGCCGGGAGCAACATGACCAGCAGAATGAGCAACCTAGCAGACAAGCTCACACCTCCTTTCGCCTCGCTTCAAAGCCGGCCCGCATTGCAAGCGGAGCCCGGGGAAGCGTCGTGTTGAACGAGACAAGGCCTTTAATCTCATATTGCCGCACGTTAGGCAACCAAAATCTTGCAAGGAAGGAACTTTGCCCTAGACGGGCGGGCAGGCCTCTGGTAGAAAGCCGTTATCCTGTCTAATAAGGAGATTTTGTACTTTGGAATTCACCGCTATCAAGGGATTCAAAGACATTCCGCCTTCCGAGGTTGAACCTTGGCAGCGGTTGGAGACGCTGGCGAGGAATATCTTCGAAGCATTTGGTTTTGAAGAGATCAAGCTGCCATTGATGGAATGGACCGACTTGTTCAGTCGCTCTATTGGTCAGGACACGGACATCGTTTCAAAAGAAATGTACACCATTAAAGACAGCAAGGGCAGAGGCATGACTCTCAGGCCGGAGGCCACGGCGTCCATCACACGGGCCTATATCCAAAATCGCCTCTATTTGGAGAACCCCGTTCAGAAGATATTTGTCACAGGACCAATGTTTCGACACGAAAACCCACAGAAGGGCCGTTTCCGCCAGTTCCACCAGATCGACGCCGAGATCTTCGGGGACCCCGGACCGCTCTCGGACGCCGACTTGATAGTCATGCTCCTTCATCTGTTCGAGTCGCTTTCCATCACCGGCCTGACACTCCAGCTCAACTCCCTTGGCTGCCCGGGATGCCGGACCGGCTTCAGAGGCGCGCTGAGGGATTATCTGGAAGGCTTTTCAAACGGGCTGTGCGGAGACTGTACCCGTCGTGCCCGGACCAATCCTCTCAGGGTGTTCGACTGCAAGGTGGAGGGCTGCCGGGGCCTGGTTTTAGGGGCGCCATCGGTCCTGGATTTCCTCTGTACTGACTGCAGGAAGCACTTTGATAAGCTTCAGGACCTCCTGCTGGAGGCGGGCGTTTCATACACTGTTAACCCCAGACTGGTGCGAGGGCTCGATTACTACACCAGGACCGCTTTCGAGGTCCAGACCGAGCGACTGGGGGCCCAGAACGCAGTTGCCGGTGGGGGGCGCTACGACAAACTGGTCAAGGAACTGGGGGGACCGGATCACCCTGCCATAGGGTTCGCCATAGGCGTGGAGCGCCTGATAGCCCTCATGAACGAGAACCCCGCATCCGAGGAGAGTCACCCGGCCCTGTTTGTAGCTGCATTGGGCGAAGAAGCCTCCCGTAAGGCCTTTGCTTGGACAACCAGCCTTCGCAAGGCCGGTTATCGAGTGGAGATGGATTATGCATCAAAGAGCCTGAAGTCTCAGATGAAGCGGGCTGACCGGCTCGGCGCTCGTAGAGTCCTCATAGTGGGAGAAAAGGAGCTTTCATTGGGCAGGGGAACTCTCAGGGACATGAAGACCAAGTCTCAGGGAGAAATACCCCTTGAGGGGCTTGTAAAGCGGCTGTTGCAGACCGCCCTGACTCCCTGACTTCACGGTATAGGAAGGAACTATCTTGCAGATAGATGCGCTTGGAGACTGGAAAAGAACCCATGACTGCGGGTCGCTTCGCTCCGGCGAGGCCGGGCGCGAGGTTGTTTTGATGGGCTGGGTCCACGGACGGAGGGATCTTGGAAGCCTTATCTTCATTGATCTGAGGGACCGCGAGGGCCTCACCCAGGTGGTTTTCGATCCTGC
>CAYPSZ010000292.1:0-3417 GCA_964413125.1 uncultured Desulfobacterales bacterium | reverse complement strand
GACGCAGAGCGGGCTCTGCGCCATGCGGTAATCTCTCGGCGAATCAGTTTTGGTACCCGCACCACTGAAGGTAGCAGGGCATATGCCGCTCTATTGAGCGTCGTGGAAACATGCAGGCTGCGAAATCAAGATCCCTGGGAGTATATCGCTCAGACGATAGCCCTTGCCAGGAAAGGCATCGCTCCCGCCAAGATCCCTGCTTAAAATACAGGGGGGAGTGAACGGTTACGCTTCTTGGTATCTGAAAGGGCGGCCCTGAGAATGAGCGATGCCTTGTCGGAAAAGGGGCCTCGCCCCCTTCTTTTCTCGGGAAAGCGGTTGGGAAAGCCGATGCGCTCCACGCGCAGACCGTCATATTCGAGAAAAACATTGCCCGAGAGGTCAACGAAGCAGATACCCTCTTCCCGGCATTGCTTCCTGCGGTCGGGACTCATGTATCGAGCCACTACAACTGGGACCGTTCCCTCAACCCTGCCGGTCTGGGATTTCAGAAGGGACAATTTCGCTTTGAACATCGAGGAACTCTGCGAAACGATTTCCCCGACCACTTTGAATTGCAGTTTTTTGTACGAGACATGGGTCACAAAATCCGGTTGCCACGATTTGTCTTTGGAGCGTGCGCGCTCGAAGCGGACACTCAGCCGTAGGCATCTGCACCCATGGTCACCAGGCAGCGGATGCAGCCTGCATTGCCGCCGCCTACCTGGTAAAGCTGGCTTTGGACGGCGTTTCGCCCGGCGAAATGATCTTGAGTCTCTTTCCTGTCACTGCCGGGATTTCTGTGGAATTTGACCGTGCAATCTTGAAGGTGGAGAAATGCCTTGGTTGGGATGACGAGGAAAAGGCCCTGAAATATCTGGGAGAGGGTTGGGTCGGCGAGGAGGCGGTTGCGCTTGCCCTTTACTGCTTTCTAAGGTATCCCAATTACTATTCCAAGACTGTGATCCGGGCCGCGAATACGAACGGTGACTCAGATTCGATTGCATGCATAGCCGGCTCGATCAGCGGGGCGTATCTCGGGATCGATGCAATTCCTTCCGATTGGGTGGATAGAATAGAAAAATCAGTTTACCTCGCTGACCTTGCAAAGCGGCTCGAAGCGAAGAAGGCGCTTTTCGCAGAAAAATTGAAATCTCCGGCGGAGGGCTAAAAGCTCCTTTCGCCCGCGTCTGGATTTTTTGGAGTCGCACTTTTTCTTGCTGTGCTGTAACCCTCCATCGATGAGGAAGTCGAATCAATAATTTCTTCGCCGCCGTGGCATATGTACAAGTGGGTGGTTTTCCATCATTCCTGTGTTTTAATTCTTTAGCTTGATTCATAACAAATTATCCCTGTTTACGTAACCTCTTGACCTTCCGAGGGAATTTCTGTATGATTCATAAAATTCAAAACAGGCTCGGGAGAGCCACCGGTCATCATCATGAGGAAGACCCGCAGTGAAAAATAAGTCCCATTCCCCCTAAAGGGAGGTGGGGCTTTTGTTTTTGGCCGAATCTGACAAAAGAAGGCGTTTGGAATCAATAGATGTGATTTTTGGACTATACCCAAGTCTGTCCGAGCCACATTCTCTGGAGAGAGCGTTTCTTTGAGTGAACTTACGCAAAATGCCGCGATTCCCCGGGCCGGGATGTTCGCAACCGTCCGCAACCGTCGCGGAATCGTCTCCACGGTCGAACCTTTTGACGGAGAAAGCGGCCGCCTTCATCTCGTCCACCTTGAATACAAAGATGACCAACTGCCGCATGAAGAGCGGCTACTGTGGGAACTGGAACCGCACAGAAACCTGCTTGAGCCGACGGCCCTCCCCAGCGCCGCAGCCACTGACCCTATGCCTGCCGACGACTTCGATGCTCTCCTTCGTGCATCCCGGTGGGTTGCGGCCACTCCTTACCTTGGTCTTAACAACGGGAACGCTATCGAACGCTTGCCGATCTCCAGCCCCTTTCATGGGGCGGTGCAACTTGAGGACTTTCAGCTCGTGCCCCTGCTGAAGGCCCTTCGAATGCCCCGGGTGAACCTGCTGATAGCAGATGATGTCGGCCTCGGAAAGACGATCGAGGCAGGGTTGATCCTGAGCGAACTCCCTCTTATCCGAGGGGGAGGCTGGAGGTCATGGCAAAGTTGCCGAGCCGGAAGCCCCTTACAATGCCTCTCCAGGGAAGATGACCCAGAGGCGGCTTTTCGACTGACCCAGATGGCCGGTTTAAGAGGTAAGATGACTGAACGTTTTGTTTCAAGACAGGGTGAAATATACCCTATACTGTATGGGGCAGCAACCAATGTAAAATGTAAACCCTATCACCTGAAATTTGAAAGGAGTCGTTCATATGGAAAATACACTCTTGGAAGAAGTTTTGAAAATGCCGCCCAACGAAAGAGTGGAGCTGGCAGAGTTGATTCTGGCAAGTATCGACTATGAAGGGGAGGAGATTCGAAAGGCGTGGCGCGCGGAGGTTCGGGACCGAATCAGCGCCGTGCGGGAAGGCAGGGCGCGGTTGTTGGATTTTCAGGAACTCTACAAATGAAGATTCAGATTCATGAACTGGCGGTCAGGGAATTTGACGAAGCGATCGAGTGGTATGAACTTCAATCAGAAGGCCTGGGGGAAAGATTCAAAGAGGCAACCTTGCGCCAGATTGAGAAGATCACGCGGAATCCCAGATGGTTCCTGATAGAAGCGGACGATATATACAAAGCATATGTTCCCAAGTTTCCTTATAAGATTCTCTACACCGTTGATGAAAGGCACATCGTTATCTGGGCTATTTCGCATATGCATCGAAAGCCATGGTACTGGCAGGCAAGAAAGGACTAACCCCCGCTTGAGCCGACTGCACGGCCCATGCTCTGATCAGGGATTTCAGCCGGGTTCGAATGAACGGACTTTGTGAGCTTCTCTAATCCGATTTTTCAGCGAGGAAAAATCCATGGCGCTGAACCCCATTGTTTTCACGGAGAAGGTAGTCCGCAGTTTCCTGCGATACCAGCATTGAGGGTATTCTGAAAACCTGCCTGCCGGATCGGATTTCATCGTATCTTTTTGAGGATGGCTTTGTCCGTGAAAAGCCTTTTGATCTCTCGCTCATCACACAAGCGTTAAACCAGGTGAGTACGTCATGCTGGCGGTGAGCGATTCAGGGGTCGGGATGGATGAATCAACCCGTGATAGGATTTTCGACCCGTTTTTCTCCACCACGGGTGAGAGTGGAACAGGGCTCGGTCTGGCCACAGTTTACGGGATCGTGAAACAACACGGCGGGAACATATGGGTTTACTCGGAGCCCGGAAAAGGATCTACGTTCAAGGTGTATCTCCCCCTTGTCGAAACATCGGAACCGGAAGAGACAACCTCTGTAGAGACAATTGAGGATCTAAAGGGTTCTGAAACAATTCTTATTGTGGAGGACAGCGACCAGG
>CAYPSZ010000291.1:0-8331 GCA_964413125.1 uncultured Desulfobacterales bacterium | reverse complement strand
CATGAAGGCGGAATGCGGATCCAGACGTTCCACCATTCCCTTAATGGCACTGTAGATCAGTTCCTGGGATTCCTGCGGCTCTACGTAATGTTCTTCGATCTGTCGGAGGACCTCCGCAAAAACCTCTATTTTCTTGTACACCTCATCGGTCCCGGCTTTAACATATGACCCGCTCCCCTGAAAAAACAGGAACCCGGAAATGAGCAAACAAAGCCACAAGGCGCATATCAAGGCCTTACCATTTAAATGTTTCATAATATGATGCTCCTGATTCAAAGCTAAAATTGTACCTTTTCTAAGACGTGTTTTGACCCGGTCCTTGCCAGGCCTTATTAACTATGATAACCCTTGACGGTAAAGAGGTCAACGTACATTTAACCATGCCGTTGGATCCAGGGAGTCCGCAGCTTTTCTCAACTCGAAATAAAGCCCCGGGCCGGACAGGGAACCCGACTCCCCTGCCAGCCCGATGACATCGCCTCCGCGGACAAAGTCCCCCTCTTGCGCTCTCATCTCGGACAAATGTGCGGAGATGGAGAAGTAACGAGATCCGTGATTTATGATTATTATCTTCCCGTAACCGTTAAGCCGGCCCGCGTAGTCCACCCTTCCGTCATAGACAGCGATGACCTCTTCTCCGGAATCACCCTGGATAAAGACCCCTTTGTGGGTCAGAATGGGGCCGGTTCCCAGTGGATGGTACTTCTCAATGATTCTCCCCTTCAAAGGAACCGGCAGCTTTCCCTGGTGCCGTTCAAATTCTGAAGAAAGAGCGGTCCTTTGCATCTGTATCTGATCCAGATTTTCTACTTTCTCTTTAAGTTCCTGTGAAGCAGCTTCGAGCTCTTTAACAGCCGTCTCATAAAACTCCTTTTCCTTGTGAATCCTCATGAGCAGAAAAACCTTCTTGTCCAGCTCTTCCCTCAATGCTTCCAACTGTTGCGATTCCTCCTTTTCCAACCGAGAAACCACATGAAGCCTTTCCTCTACGGCCTGGAATTGTCCTCTGTATTCCCTGAGGACCTCAAGCATCCGCTGAAGGAGGATTCTATCCTGGTCCATGATGATCCTAAGGTAATACGTGCGCTTTCTCAACTCATCCAGATTTCGGGCGGTGGTCAGCAGCTTCACATAACCCCGTCTGGCATACTTGTAATAAGCCGCCACCCTCTTGCCCAGCCGTCCCCGAATCTCGTCGGCTTCCGACTCCAGCTTATTCAACCTTTCTTGTTGTTCATTCAACTCGGCACGCTGTTGCCGGATCTTTACATTAAGGGACCCCAAAAGCTCATTTTTTTCCGAAATCTGTTTTTCGATTGCCCCAAGCTGATTCAACAAGTCTTTTTCTTTTATGTCATACCTGATGTACTGCTCACGCTCTTTTACTAGCTTTTCATTTATTCTCCGAATCTGCTCATTTCGAAGATCATTCGAGTCCGCCTGCACGCGACATGGAAACACGGCCACTAAGCTAAAAATGACCACACAAAAGTTACAGAAGGCGTTATTCCGCATGAGTACTTTGTACCCTTATTTAAAGAAGCGGCCCACAGCGATCAATCCGCCGATCAGGCCAAGAAAAACGCTCAGAACAATTAGTCCGACTGCGACCCCGGATGACGGAAAAACCACCTCAAGGACAGGGAAACCCGAGGCGTAAAGAGGCCTTAGCAAAAAAAGCCTATACAATCCATACAGGCAGGCCAGGGCGGTTGCCCCTCCCACCAACCCCTGAACAGCCCCTTCTATTAGGAAAGGGGCCTTGACAAATCGATCCGTGGCCCCCACCAGCTTGTATATCTCCAGTTCCTGACGGCGGGCGTATATGGTCAGCTTTATGGTGTTTGCAGTGATAAAGAGTACGGCCAGACAAAGCAGCCCGCCCACTATGATGCCTCCGGCCCGGATCATGTAAACAAAGCCCTCAAACCGCTCAATCCATTGCTCGCTGTACTGGACCTCTTTTATTCCTTGTATTGATTCCATCTCGGCCTTAACCCTTTCAGGTGCAAGATCCCGGAATTCCTTTTCCACGAACAATAACTCAAAAGATGCGGGGAGGGGGTTTTCCTTGAACCCGTCAAGGAGGGCTGCCTGAGCACCGAAAGCCTCCTTCAAATCCTCCATGGCTTTGTCCTTGCTTATGAAACCTTTAAGTTCTGCGCCTGGAATTCCCTTGAGTGCCTCCCTTATCTCCTCTCTTCTATTGTCGCTGATACCGTCTTCCAGGTAAACGGACATGGACAGCGATTGCCCCCAGTCCATGAGCCAGGCATTGAGGTTTACCACAAACAGGACGAAGGCGCCCAGCAGTAGGAAGGAAATCGTGATGGTGCCCATGCTTATGAGCTGGATGAAGCGCTGCTCCAGGATGTTTGAAAGGGCTCTTCTAAAAAAATATGTCCAGAGTCGAAGGATCATGAGCGATCTTCCGGCGACTGCGGGTTTTCCTGATGCATACGTCCGTTCTTGAGGAGAACGGTCCTCTGGTCGGTGTCCCTTAACAGTTCCCGGCTATGCGTAGCAAAGATCACTGTTGTTCCACGAAGGTTGATGGTGCGGAAAAGCAGCATGATTTCCCGGGTAATATCCGGGTCCAGGCTTCCCGTGGGCTCGTCTGCGAGGAGTATGATAGGTTCGTTAATGATCGCGCGGGCGATGGCGATTCTTTGCTGCTCACCGCCTGAAAGCTCCGGGGGGTAAAGGGCCTCCTTTCCGCCCAAGCCCACGGCCTTAAGTACCTGACGCGTCTTCTTTCTAATAATGGAAGGCCGCTCTCCCGTGACCTCCAGGGCCACGGCCACGTTCTGAAACACTGTCCTTTCTTCAAGAAGCTTGAAGTCCTGAAACACGAACCCGAATTTCCTGCGCATCAGATCGAGTTTTGAGCGTCGGATTCGATTCAGGTTGATCCCGCTGATGAGAATGGCCCCATCGCTCGGGCTCTCGGAGCCGAAAATCAGTCGAAGAAGAGTGGTCTTGCCGGCGCCACTAGGCCCGGTGACAAAAACAAAGTCCCCCTTTCGGATCTTGAGATTGATGCCCGCCAGAGCCACATTTTGGCCGAAGTTCTTAGAAACATTATATAATTGGATCATAGCAGCGGTGTGTGCTTTCCCATCCGCTCATCTTGTACGGTGTAAGGCAATATACAGGCTTGAAGCCCCGTCACATGGCGCCGAGGGCCCGCTCAAGCCTGGCCCGGGCCAGATGATGGCTGTAGAGGGCGCGGTAATAATTCGTTCGTGCCTGTGTTAGCAGGGTCTGGGCATCCAGTACTTCTGTGGAAGTGGCCACTTGGGCCTCATACCTCTCACGGCTGACTCTCAGGTTTTCCTCGGCCTGTTCCACCGCCTTGGTAGTCGTGGGTATATTTCGCTCAGCCTCAAAGAGACCCAGGTGGGCCTGCTTGACCTCGAGTCGGATAAGATCCTCCAAAGCCGATCTCTTCTGTAGAAGCTGCATGCGCACACTTTCAACCTCGCGGACGGCGCTTCGAGTCTTGCCCCACTCGAAAAACGTCCACGAGAAAACAGCCATTGCCTGCCATCGGCTTGAGTCGTGGACAGGGCTTCCTTTCACATTAGGTTCATCACCCTCCTTAATGTAGTCGTACTTAAGAGAGATGTGCGGGTAGTAGTCGCTCATTGCAAGACGCCGGCTCTGTTCGGTCTGCTCCAATCTTACTTCCAGAGTCCTGATCTCGGGCCGCCGGCCAAGGGCTTGCTCCACATAGCCGGGGAAGTGACCTGTTTCGGGTAGAAACGTAAGCTGGTCTTCCAGCACGACCGGATCGTTGATGGGCCTGGCCAGCGTCGTGTTAAATGAGGCCCTGGAAATAAGGGCGGAATTCTCAGCCCTGATTAAATCGTGCTCCGCATTTGAAAGCTCCACCTCCGCCTTTAGCAAATCGTTGATGGGAATCATTCCCACGTTGTAGAAGCTACGGGCCACCTCCACATGGGACCTGAGGGAGTCAACCGCCTTTTCCGCCACCTCCACAAATCTGTCTGCTTCGAGGACCCGAAAATAGGCCTCCTTAACGGCCAGGATCAGGTCAAGTTTTTCAAGCTTAAGTCCGAGCTCTGCTTCATCTATGCCCAATTTTCCGAGCTCGTATGAGCTCAACAACGCAAACCCTGTAAAGACCGGCTGAGTCATAGTGGACTGCCACTGGTAGTTGTCCCTATAGGAGATAACGTTACCCGGTATCTCGAACGGACCCATTGGAACAGGATCCGTGGTTTTGCCATGGTCAAGCCTTGTATAAGCATATCTGGTGCTAAACTTGGGGAAAAAATCGGCCCTGGCTTGATCCCTCACAGCTTCGGCCTGTCGTATTCTTTCCTTTTCCGCCTTCACATTCCAATTACGTTCCAGCGCAGTGTCTATGCTCTCCTGAAGTGTGAAGGCTCCTGTTCCACCGGCGTCGGATCGAGCCGTGAAACCGGCCAAAAGGACAATCAGTATGATCAAAAATACCTGTTTACCCTTGATGAGCTCCATGCCAACGTCCTTTCGAATACCGTGCAATTACTCAGCCCGTGGCCATAGCACGGCTTGTGGAACAACCCTCGCAATTCGATCCATGAAACACGAGAAGGTCCTTTTCACATGGAACTTAGGCCAGGGCCCCAGGTATGTCAATACCATTGAAAAACCAGGGGGCTGGGACAAAAGCGGGTGATCAGTCGGGATCCTCGTGTCCCAGCAGGACCATGCGCTCCCTGGCCGTCTCCTCCCGCCTCTTCTGCCAATGGTCCCACTCCAGCCGAAGCCCCTTCAATTCCTCTTCCAGCCCGGCGGACTCGCCTGCTCCCGTCTCGATCTTCTGCTTTACTTCCCGAACGCGGTCCTTAATTCTCCTGAGGGCGTCCAGGGCTTCCTTTTCATCCTTGGTAGGAATCTCCACAGGACCGCACGTTGTCTTGCAGGGGCTCTCACCACAATTTTTGTCAGGTTTTCGTATCATTGGAACTCCTTATTATATACAAGTAACCCGGTGGTTCGCTCCTGTCAACACCTGAGCATTCTTGGGCACGGAACGCTTGACAGGTTCAAATGTTCGGAATATGGTTCTGTCTCGGGTTGCTCATCAGAACTGCGGCCCAAATAGGGCCGGCTGATATAGTACCCGGATTGAAGGGAAGGAGAACCGGTTTATGAAGCTTTCCACTCGAGGTCGCTACGGAATGCGCCTGATGGTTGAGTTGGCCGGGAATTACGGACAGGGGCCCTTGAGCATGAAGGCCATCTCTTTGAGGCAGGGTATCCCTGTGAAGTATCTGGAGCAGTTGATCACCCCGCTGAAGAGGGCGGGATTCATAGGAAGCGTAAGAGGTCCCAAGGGAGGCCACATGCTCATCAAACAGCCTTCCACCATCAATATATGGCAGGTTATCAGTCTTCTGGAGACCAGGGTCCTCTTGCTTGATTGCCTTAACGATCCTGAGATATGCCAACACGTTGATGAATGCCTGCTTCGCCCCGTCTGGGGAAGAGCGCATAGTGCGATGAGACGCATCTTCGAGGAAACGAGCCTTCAAGACATCCTTGAGGACCGGCATATATGAAAATACGATCCAAAGTCCTCACAGCCGTGTCATCCGTCCTGTGGACGAGTTGAACTTAATGGACGGAACCATGCGGGAAAAATTCATGCCATGACAACCGAACGTGCCGTTCAACGTCCCGCCATTGATTTCGAGCTCCGGCATCTGGAGATCTTCTGCAAGGTTCTTGAATTGGGCAGTTTCTCCAAGGCGGCAGAAGAGGTTCACCTTGCCCAGGCCTCGGTGAGTGAGCGCGTGGCCAACCTGGAACGAATGGTGGGAACCCGCCTTTTGGACAGACTCGGACGCCAAGTGGCGCCCACCAAGGCCGGTGAAAGGCTGCACCGCCAGGCCCTCACACTCCTGGAAATGAAGCGGTCAATCTGCATGGACATGGAAGGATTTCTGGGGCTGCATAGAGGGGAAATCCGGCTCGGAGGCAGCACTATCCCTGGAGAGTACCTTCTCCCCGCCGTGCTAGCACGTTTTCGGGAACAATACCCGCAAGTGACGGTGCGGCTGGAGATAGGGGATACCGGCAGGGTTCACCAAGGCGTTTTGGAAGGGCGCTTTGAACTGGGTGTCGCCGGCTACCGCAGCAAAGACACCCGCCTGGTTCATGAGGCTTTGTGGGAAGATGAACTGGTCCTCGCAATTCCCGCGAATCACCGCTGGGTGAGACGTGAATCGCTTTCCTTCGAAGAGATAATGGAAGAGCCCCTTATTCTGCGCGAGGAGGGGTCGGGCACACAGAAGAGCCTTGAGGATCACTTCCGTCATGCCACAGGGAACAGAATTGACACATTGCAGGTTTCCGCCCGGCTGGGAACATCCACTGCGGTCAAAGAGGCAGTCAAGGCGGGGCTCGGAGCTGCATTCCTGTCGCATCACGCCCTGGCAACGGAACTCCAACAGGGGATTATCAGAACCGTAAGACTAAACGGTAGACGTATCAAGCGGCGATTCTACATGATCCGGGACAGACGCCGCACCCCTTCACCTCTGTGCGAAGCCATCTCAGCCTTCCTCATGAGAACCGTAAAAGAAAATTGAGGATCGGTGGCTGGAAAAGAGACTCAGCCGAAAAACTCTCCGGCTTTACGTGTAAACCAACCGGCTCCTTATCCATAGCCTAATTCCCTCAACCTATTCTCTCCCATCCCAAGATAATGGGCCACTTCATGCACGACTGTTATCTCTATCTCCCGTTCCATATCCTCCAGGGTCTCACATATCTCCTCCAGGTGCTCCTGAAACAGGACTATCACATCGGGATAAAGGGGTGGGTTCGAAACAGAACGCTCCGGCAGCGGAACACCCTGGAAAACACCCAGCAAAACCTCATCAGGGGGAATTTCCATCTCCTCCAGCAGTTCCGATGGCGGGCGGTCCCGGACAGAGATGGAAATGTTTTCCAGGAAGCGCCGAATCTCCTCTGGAATGCGATGGACGGCCTTTTTTACGATACTGTCAAAGGCATCGGGATCCAGTTTCATCACTTCTCACTTTCCTTATCGGCCACACAGTAAATCCCGCCCTCGGCCATGCCGGGGCCGAAGCATTTGTGGTCCCTATCCTACGTGATGAAGGCCTGACGTAGCAAGGAAGAGATTCCCGTCACAGGGTTGAAGCATTAATCGGTTTTTCCGGTGAATCAACAGCGGGATATCGGGATATCCCGTTTGACTTGTCAACACTGCAAAACTATAAACCTCTCAATAACGACCCTTCATTGATGGAGGCAATTCCATGGAAAAAATCGATTGCCGGGGCCTGACCTGCCCGGCCCCGGTTCTTAGAACCCGTGAGGCCGTCGCAAGAAGCAGACCCGCGTCACTGGAAGTTACAGTGGACAATGACGCCGCCCGTGAAAACGTATCCCGCTTTCTCGGTTCTCAGGGATATGCAGTATCCATAATCGATGAAAAAGCCGGCTTTCGGGTTTTGGGCACCCGCAGCACTCAAGCTGATCCAACGTCCTGCGATACGGATCTATCCCGGGGTTCGCCGGGAAAGACCTTAATCCTGATCAGTTCCAACCGAATGGGGCACGGAGACGATGAATTGGGATCCGGGCTCATGGTCAGCTTCTTAAAAACCATCGGTGAGATGGGGAGCGAGTTGTGGCGTCTCATATTTGTCAACAGCGGTGTCAAGCTCACAATCGAAGGTTCAGAGGTCCTTTCCGTCCTGAAAGGATATGAGCGGGAGGGGCTTCAAATACTCGTATGCGGGACCTGCCTGAACCACTTTAAACTCCTGGATAAAAAAGAGGTTGGAGATACCACCAACATGCTGGACATAGTAACTGCGCTGCAACTGGCTGACAAGGTTATTAACCTCTAAGGCTGGCCATTTCCCTCAACCCGACAGTGTCGGAGTCGGCTCCGGAGACCGGGGATTTTTCCGCTCCGGAACCCCGGGCCTCCTACGCCACCAACCTCGATACAGGATCGAAATCATCGCCGTATTGACTGCCTGGTGTCCAAACTTCTTGATAATGTTTTTTGTGACAGCTTTTCACCGGTAAGTCACCAAAAAGTCGAAATTTCGCGCCAAGACGCAAAGACCGCAAAGTGAACTAATTGATATCAAACGGTTTTTTAGAGTCTTGGAATCTCTGCGAGAGGGTACGGTTCTTATAAGAAAAAACAGTTGACAATCTTCATACGTATGACGTATGAAGATTGTCATTCCCGATTCTCAGCAGCAAACATTCATTGACTTGAAAGAGCCTGCCATGCCGGACAGCTTCGATCAACTCAACTTTCACACCGCA
>CAYPSZ010000290.1:0-5980 GCA_964413125.1 uncultured Desulfobacterales bacterium | reverse complement strand
AGGTGATAAGAATTTGCTTTTTCGCCTTTCGCATCGGGAAGAAAGGCGCTTCGCCCCAATAAAGCTGGATGCCTCGCAGGTTCAAGAAATTCTTAGGATTGACATGGATGCCAATGCAGGCGAAGCTCTCTTGTTTTTGTTTGTCAAAGAAAGCCTGGAAACGCTGGTGAACGTCACGCCCTTGGCCGCAAAGCGGCGAAGGGCGCTTTCACACAAACCATGTATGCACTGTGTATTATAGTCAATCGACGATCCAGGTATGACCGGTCAGGACGCACACGATGGCGATGGCGTCGGGAATGCCGATTGAATCATCGTCATCGTGGCCGGTTATGTTGCCGACCCGCTTCTGCACATCCGTCAAGTTCACCAATCCCGCTGTGTGGCGAAGGATCAGGACTGCATCTCCAAGGTCAACTCTGCCGTTCAGATTCACATCGCCCATTAACTGAAATCCTGCGGTGACGGCGATACTTCCGGTCACATTTTCGTCCATGCGTGGATTGTCGGTCCTGCCGTCGCTCCATTCGATGAAACGGTAGCCCGCATCGGGGACGGCCCTGACCTCAACACCGTCCTCTCCGTCCATGACCCCCTGGATTGCCGGCCCTTCGATGGAACCGTGAGCTCCGGCGGTGTAGGTCAGGGTATGGTCGGCGTCGCCGGGCAGGCGAAGATAGGGATAGCCCTTATTCACGGTACCGTCCTCATCGGCCCGCCAGACGGTTGTAAAATCCCACCCCTCGTAGGTGCCTGCAGCGTGGGGAAAGGTCATGTCGGCGATGGTCCGACCATAGCCGGCGGCGCTTTCGGCCTGACCGGACGTTTCAGTATTCCAGTAGCTGTTTTCGACCACTCCCTCGACGGGGTAATCGTCGTTCACATCATCGTCCCAGCCCCAGGTTCCAACCAGGCCTCCCGAGGCGCTTGCCGTTTCAACGGAGCCCGTGGCATAGCAGTTCCGGATGTTACCGTCGGCCTCCTGGTCCCCTCCCACAAGACCGCCAAGAGGATAGCTCCAATCCTCATCCACCGCCGCCACCGATCCGGTGGCGTAACAGTCCTCGATAAGCCCGCTCCATTGGCGACCCACCAGGCCTCCCACATACCAATGTCCCTTCACGGAGCCGGTGGCACTGCTGGTTAGTATGGTTCCGCCCATGGACCCCACCAGACCACCCACGGGACCCCAATCGCTTATTACCTCAACTGCGGATGAAGACCGCTCCATAATTCCGCCCCACTGACCTCCCGCCAGACCGCCTGCTTCTCCGTGGCCGTCAACGATTGAAATTTTTAAAATAGAAATCTGTCGCCGACTTACTGAAATAGTCATAATTTGTGGAACTGTAATCCTTTTTTCCCTGTTAATACGATCCGCTGTTATTTCTTTGTTCTTAAAACGCGGCAGTTTTCTTTCCTTGAATAGCGACTTGAGAATGTCGTCCTCTTGAATTTCACCATTGATGGGGAATTTAAGATAGGCGCATTGCTCCGGAAAAACGAGCAGTTCTATATGCCCGTCCAATAACGACATAAAAAGTATTGTGCCTGACTTTGGCATGCCGCAAACAAAAACAGGCTGTTTGTCTAATATATACATAAAGTAAGTTTCTTCCGGGTTTTCAGTTATTACTGGTGGACGATCTCGCGGTACCACGGCAGGTCCGCTCAGTGCCTTCCCTAAGGGATATACTGCTCCGCCATCCCAGTGAGGAAAGCCGGCTCACGTCCAGGAACTCCTGAGGCGTCCCATCCGGCTTTGAGGTATCAAACCGAATCTCGCCCTCAAACCCGGCCGCGCGTCCCTGATAAGCAGGGCCAGGTCGTCCACGTGCAGGAACTCCCGCCTGGGCCTGCCGGTGCCCCATACTGTCACCGAACTCTCACCCGCCGCCTTTGCATCGCAGAATTTTCGAATGAGCGCGGCCAGTACATGGCTGTTCTCCAGATCAAAGTTGTCTTCGGGGCCGTAGAGGTTGGTGGGCATGACAGAGACAAAGCGTGTGCCGTACTGCCGGTTATAGGCCCTGCACATGGTTATGCCCGCGATCTTGGCCACTGCATAGGGCTCGTTCGTGGGCTCCAGCGGCCCGATCAGCAGGTATTCCTCCTTCATGGGCTGTGGGCAATCCCGGGGAGAGATGCAGGAGCTTCCCAGGAACAGGAGTTTTTTTACGCCCGCCCTGTAGGCCGCTTGAATCACATTGGTCTGGATCTGGAGGTTGTCCCGAATGAAGTCCGCGGGGTAGTTGCTGTTGGCGAGGATCCCTCCGACCCTGGCCGCTGCCAGGAACACGTAATCGGGCCGCACTTTTTCAAAGAAGGACTCCACCTCGGCCTGGCGTGTCAGGTCCAGTTCACTATGCGTACGTGTCACCAGCCGCGCAAAGCCCTCGGCCTTCAGTTTTCGCAAAACGGCCGAGCCCACAAGACCCTGGTGCCCGGCTATGTATATCCTGGAATCTGTTTCAAGCATTTTTTTTGCAACACAGCCTGCCCGGGGCGATATGGAATTGACATACCGCCTAAGGTGATATATGTTTTATATATCACCTTAGGCGGAGGGGAAAATTGGCGACCCAAAGGACAATAATTACAATCTCCGATGATGACAAATCATGGCTCGAAAGTTACAGCAAAACAACCGGCGTGCCCATGGCGGAGGTTGTAAGAACAGCCATCAAGCGGCTGAGACAGCAGGAGTCAGTATCCGCTTACCATACTCTCCTGCAGCAGACCAGGGGCATCTGGAAAAAGGGGGAAGGATTGGCCTACCAGGAAAGGCTCCGGTCTGAGTGGCGATGAAAAGGCACATGGAAAGGCTTCTGGATTCTGTCATCCTCATTGACCATTTCAATGGTATTCCCGAAGCCACCGCATTCATTTCCGCCCTTGATCCCCTTAGAACCGCCATCTCAGTCATCACCCGCGCAGAAATCATGGTGGGCTTTAATGTGGAGGAGCAGGAAAGGCCACGGGCCCTCTTGGATCAGTATATCCTCCTGGAAATCGGGAAAGAGGCGGCGGACAAAGCCGCAGCCTTGAGACGGGAGCACGGGTGGAAACTTCCCGATGCTTTTCAGGCGGCCCTGGCGACCATCACAGGGGTCAGATTGTGCACCCGTAACACCAAGGATTTCGATCCTGCCGCACATCCATTTGTAGAGATCCCCTACCGCTTGAATAGACCCTGAGACCATTGAATCCTCTTAAACCGGCTCACTCAAAACTGTTCCCCAGGACCTGAAACCCGCTCTCCCGGCAAAGCTGATCCTTGGACGCCTGTTCCAGGTCCTCCCGCACCATCTCAGATACCATCTCATCAAAGGAAATGCGCGGGCTCCAGCCCAGTTTCTCCCGCGCCTTAGTGGCATCACCCAGCAAAAAGTCCACCTCAGTAGGCCTGAAGTACCGCGGATCCACCTCCACCACCACATCCCCCGGCTGCAACCCCCCGACCTCTGACCCCTGACCCCCGACACCTGCCCTCCCGACCCCTGCCACAACGCCCTTCTCGTCCACGCCCTTGCCCTTCCATTCGATCTCCACGCCTATCTCTTGAAAAGCGGCCTCCACAAACTCCCGGACCGAGCGGGCCTCGCCTGTTGCAATCACGAAATCCTCGGGATCGTCCTGCTGGAGCATGAGCCACATGACTTTCACATAGTCGACCGCATGACCCCAGTCCCTTTTTGCGTCCAGGTTCCGGAGGTAGAGCTTCGGTGATAAGAATTTGCTTCTTTAGGCTTTCGCATAGGGAAGGAACGCGCTTGGCCCCAATAGAGCTGGATACCTCGCAGGTTCAGAAACTTTCTGATAAAAGGGAAGAATCGCCCAGAGGTCGTGGGCTGGATATCACGGAATAGAGATCCGAAGTGAAATTTATGGTTACAAAATTCCATCAGCAAAAGCGAAGTTGTGTCTTGACATCAATGGGGCCGGGGTCTAGTGTGCATTTAGTTGATTCGCTAAATGTAATGGATTTGCAAAGCCCTTTGCGTTGAGGCCTGCCCGGCGGCGGCTGAGCAGGTTCTTGCGAGGTTGCGATGGAAAAGACATTGAATATCACCAAGGCCCTTTCTGACGGAAACCGATTGCGTGTGATCATGGCTTTGACGGGCTACGAGGAGCTTTGTGTCTGCCAGATCACGGAAATGCTCGGGCATGCCACCGCCACCGTGTCCCGCCACATGAGCGTTCTGCAAAACGCCGGCCTTGTTAAGAGCCGGAAAAAGGGGCGGTGGGTGTATTACCGCCTTTCGGAGACCTTTCCTTGCCTTCTCCTTCAGTGGCTTAATGACTCAGCCGCAAATACTGATGAAATCAAAAGGGATAAGGAAAAGCTGAAGGCTGTGGTTTCCTGCGGGCTGGATGAGCTTTGCAAGACCCAAAGACAAAGGCGTGAGAGCCGTGCCGCATGAGAACGACGGTGGAGGATATGGAAAAGGTACCCCCTGAAGATGCCGCAAGGCAGGTGCTGGATGCCTGCGCTGATTGCGATGTGTGCCGGTTCATGATAGACACCTGCTGCCTGTTTTCCCCGATCGGAAAAGGAGACCGCAAGCCCTCCTGTATCGGCGCAGACCGTGTTCCTGTTCTATAACAAGGACCTGAACAGTCTTTCCGCGGTCAGGAGCGGTGTGTGCCCAATGCATCCATCATGCTCGGCCTACAGCCGTGAGGCCTTTACGAAGCACGGTCTGCTGAAGGGATGGTGGATGACCTTCGACCGGGTTCTGCGCTGCGGCAGGGACGAGATGAAACCGGCACCTTACACGCTGGTTCACGGCAGATGGAAAGCCTATGATCCGGTGTCCCACAATGATCATTGGTGGTACGAACTTGAGCGATAAGAAATGAGCAGAGCCAAATCCATTATGATACTGGGCACCGGGAGCGACGTGGGCAAGTCCATTACGGCGACCGCCCTCTGCCGGATTCTGCGGAATCGCGGTGTGAAAGTTGCGCCCTTCAAGGCCCAGAATATGTCCAACAACTCCTTTGTGACCATAGAAGGCGGCGAAATCGGCAGGGCCCAGGTGGCTCAGGCCGAGGCCTCCGGGCTGCCTCCTTCCGTACACATGAACCCCGTCCTTCTAAAGCCTTCATCATCCATGGGATCCCAGGTAGTCCTGCAGGGCAGGGTGTGGGGTCGAATGGATGCGGCCGAATACCACGCATTCAAGCCCCGGCTGAGAAAGACGGTCCTTGAATCATTCAACCGCCTCAGCGATGCATATGATGTCATAGTGATGGAAGGCGCAGGCAGTTGCTGCGAGATGAACCTCAAGGATCACGACCTGGTGAACTTCTCCATGGCCAAGGCGGCCGAGGCTCCCTGCCTCCTACTCGGAGACATTGACCGCGGAGGTATTTTTGCACAACTTCTTGGAAGTTATCACCTGATGACCCGGCATGAACGACGGCTGACAGCCGGATTTCTGATCAACAAGTTCCGGGGAGACCCGCGTCTTTTCGACTCGGGCATGGACTATATCGAAAAGAAAAGCGGAAAACCGGTCCTTGGCCTGATCCCATGGTACAACCACATCATCATTGACCAGGAAGACTCCGTCGTGGTCCAGGAGGACAGAAGGGTCGTTCACCCCCTCAAAAGCGATGCTGTGAACATCGGGGTATTGCGTCTGCCCTCCATCTCCAATTTCACGGACCTCGAAACCCTGGTTCGAGAGCCGGGCGTGGTGCTCAACTACCTCTTCCGGCCGGGAGACCTTGGTGAAGGTTACGATTTGCTGGTAATACCCGGCGCCAAGAACGTAATGGAAGATGCGGTCTGGCTGGGACGCTCCGGATGGAAAAAGGCGGTGTCCCTGTTTGCGGAGCGGGGAGGCCGGGTGTTGGGAATCTGCGGGGGATACCAGCTTCTGGGGGGAAACATAAGCGATCCCCATGGAGTGGAATCGGACCGTTCAAAGGTCGGAGGTCTCGGCATCCTCCCGGCCGAGACCGTGCTTGA
>CAYPSZ010000289.1:0-51511 GCA_964413125.1 uncultured Desulfobacterales bacterium | reverse complement strand
AACCAGCCGGGTATCCTCAACAGGGACAAACCCCACGAAAAGCGCCACATACTTGCTTTTTGAGTAACGCCTTGTACCGGGATCCACTTTCTGGGCGGTCCCGGTCTTTCCGGCGGCCCGGTATCCGGCGACGGCAGCCCTTGGTGCGGTACCCTGTTCACTGACCACGCCGCTCAGAATCCTCTTTACCTCTGCGGCCGTATTCGGGGCGCACACGCGCCGCACCACCTGAGGCTGGTTCCTCATGACAACACGGCCTTTCGTATCCCGAATTTCCTTTACAACATATGGCCGCATGAGTCGTCCGCCGTTGGCGATGGCGCCCATGGCCATAACCAGTTGAATGGAACTCACGGTCAGGCCCTGGCCGAAAAAGGTATTGGCGCGATCAATGTCACGGGCCTCGGCAACGGGCCGGATAAACCCTGTACGTTCCCCGAGCAGATCAATGCCGGTCTTCTTGCCGAAGCCGAAACCCTTCAGATAGTCGGTGTAGGCCTCGTATCCCAGCTTCCATCCTATTTTCATCGCCCCGATGTTGCTGGAGAGCGCTATGATTTCCTCGGCGGTGAGGTCGTCGTACTCGTGGGTGTCGTGAATAACGTGCCCGCCCACGGACATCTTGCCGTTTTCGCAGTTGAACACTGTCTGGGGGGATACGACGACCTTATCCAGGGCTGCGGCTATCAAGAAAGCCTTCATGGTGGAGCCGGGCTCGTAGGCGTCTGTAATGACCCTGTTCCGCCAATGCTCGGGTTTGTAATTGCCGAACGCGTTGGGATTGAAAGAAGGTTCCACGGCCATGGCCAGCACCTCCCCTGTCTCCGGATCAATCACCACACACTGACCGCTTTGGGCCCTGGTTTTACCAACCGCTTCCGCGAGGGCCTGCTGGGCCTTGTACTGGATATGCTTGTCAACGGTGAGCACGAGGTCGTGCATGGCCCGGCTTTTGCCGGGTTCTTCCCTAGGCGTGGGCCGGCTGATGAAGAACGGCCGGCCCAGCGCGTCACGCATCCGGATCAAAACCCGCTCCGGGCCCTTGAGATAATGATCGTAAACCTTCTCAAGCCCTTCCAGCCCTTGGTTGTCGGTACCGGAGAAACCGATCAAATGACCGGCGATTTCCTTTCCGGGATAGAAACGGTCTGATTCAGTGGTCGTCCCCACACCTTGAATTTCCAGCCGCCTCACCTGCTCGACCAGTTCGGGTGGTACCTTCCTGCGGAGCCACACAAAACGCACATCCCTCTCAAGCAGGCCGAGCAATTCGGCTTCGCTGACCGCAAGGACCCGGGAAAGCTTCAGGGCGGCCCGGGCCTTGTCTTCGACCTGTGGCGGGTGCGCGTATACCGAGCCTACTTCTACGCTCACCGCCAGCTCGTTCCCCTTGCGGTCATATATGGTCCCCCGCATGGGAGGGAGATTGACCACACCGCTGTATCCGGCCCGGGCGATGGCCGTAAGCTTATCCCTTTCTCGAACCTGGAGCTGATACCCCCTTGCAAGAATAACAACCAGGCCCACTGCGAACATTGTCGCAACCGCATATATTCGAAATCTGATCCACTTCTTTTCCTTGAGTTTCATCTCATTGAATCAGAATCACTTGATCGGGTTCAGGGGGACGCAGGCCCGCCCTTCCGGCCGCAGCCTCCAGGTATTGGGGCGAAGTCAAAAAGGCCAGCTCCAGTTTCAGTTTGCGATTAAGTTCCATAAGCTCCAACTCCAGTTTTTGAAGACGACTAAGATCGTAGCCGATTTGAGTACCCTCGAAATTGGACCAGACATACCCGATTCCGCTCATCATAAAGATAACGAAAAGGATGGAAACCAATGCGATCTGCCGGGATGTCAGTTGTAGCTCACGATCCTTTTTCCTGGAATTGTGAATACGCACCCCGCTCCCGCAATTCATAAGCATTTTCACTTCGCACCTGGATTTTGGTTTGCTCACTGCTCATATCCTTTCCGCCGCCCGCAGCACGGCGCTGCGAGACCTGGGATTCCTCTGTATTTCCTCTTGGGTCGGCTTTATTCCCCTGCGCCGAACCGGCCTGAACAGGGGTTTTTTACCGCAGTTGCAAACCGGGAACCCCGGCGGGCAAGTGCAGGCTTTTTCCCAGGCCCGAAAGGCCTGCTTGACCATTCTGTCTTCAAGGGAATGATAGGCCAAAATCACAAGCCTTCCGCCCGGCCTAATCCATCCCGGGACCTTGTCGAGAAACCATTGTAAGTGATCCAGTTCCCTGTTTACCGCGATTCTCAATGCCTGAAAGGACCTGGTTGCAGGATCTATTTCACCGGGCCTCCGTGAATATGGGAAAACCGAACGTATGAGTGAGGCCAGCTCGGAGGCACTGGACAAAGGCCCAATCCGCCGGGCTTTGACCACGGCCCGGGCTATGGCCCGGGCCTTCTTTTCTTCACCATACGTTCTCAGGATCCTCTCCAGCTCATCCTCCGCAATCGTATTTACAAGATGGCCGGCCGTTAACCCGCTTTCCGGATCCATCCGCATGTCCAAAGGTTCGTTCCTCTTGAAGCTGAACCCCCGGCCCGAGCGATCCAATTGATGGCTCGACAGGCCAAGATCCAGAAGGATACCATCCACCCTTTCCAGTCCCTCCTCATGGAGTATCCTGCCCACATCCGTAAAATCGGACTTCATTACAAGGACCTGATCCTCCATGAACGACATTCGGGCTCGACATTGACGCACCGCTTGGGGGTCGCGGTCCAGGCATATGATGCGGCCCGAGACCGAGAGCAATCCGCCTATGGTCCTGCTGTGACCACCTCCGCCGCAGGTCCCGTCAACGTAGACACCGTCGGTTCGGGTGACCAGATCCTCGACGGCCTGTTCAAGGAGTACCGGCTCATGCGTATATTCCAAGGGGAACTACCTCTAGATGCCCAATTCCGAGAGGATTTGGCTGTCCTGGGCGAAGCTCTGCCTGGCCTTCTCGAACTCGTCATCCCATTGCTCCCGATCCCAGATTTCAAAGATCTTCAGTTCACCGACGAGGACCACTTCTTTCTTGAGCCCGGCTATCTCTCTCAAGTCCGGGGGAATCGTGATGCGGCCCTGTTTGATTGGACATTCCTGCGCTCCGGAGATAAAGTAACGAAGATAGCGATTGGCAGCATGGTTGAAAAGGGAGAGATCCGCCGCCTTTTCTTCAATGGCGCGCCAGTCGTCTAGAGCAAAGGCCCACAGGCAGCTGTCATGGTTCGTAAGCACAAGGACATCGTTGCCTTTACTCTGAAGGGCATCTTTGAACCGAGTCGGGACAGCCAGTCGTCCCTTCTCATCAAGCGTGTGTCGAGATCGTCCTTTGAACATGCCTGCGCACCACTTTATGACACTGAGTTCCACTTTATGACACTTTTATCCGATACCCCCTTGATCTGTCAAGTAAAAAATAACATCAGAAAACACGTCTTTGATCCTGGAAACGGTGAAGAAAGGAAAGCGGCAAATACACGCCACAGAGTGTGTCTCTACTTTTTTTTATCACTAGATATGGGTTGTTTTCGTGTTAAAGACGGCTTCCTTCTCCATTGGTTTGCCGCTGAATCCCGCAAGAAAGGCAGCCGTTGTCTCGGGCTGCCCTTAGAGGGCGACATGAAGTCAAGACAGGGGGGTAGGGATGTCACCCTCTTGATTAAAAGGAATGACCGCAACACCGGTCATGCGATGTGGGGGGAAACAAGACTCCTACTCGGCCACCCGCAGGAAGTAGTAAAGTATGCTCACCAGAAGAAACAGGATCAGGAAACCGTTGAGGACAAGGCCTGAATAGGCATAGTCCCCATCTCCGAGTTCCTCGATGAGGGGAATGGACCTGAAGGAGAGAATCAGGCCGGCGATCAGGAGGAGCGGAACCAGGGTCAAAAGGGGTACCCACACGGGAACAGGCAGGCCGTGAGCCCGTTCCCAGAGCACTACTGCAGAGGCCAGGCCCATGGCCAGGAAAGGGAGGATAAAACCAACCACGGCCTTATTATTTGTCTTCCTGTGCCTGAGAAACCCCATGCAAGAACCCGCATTCCATCCGCTTTCCTCAACCGCAACACCTACCACTCTATCCTTGTGGCCTCTGTTTGTAAAGATATCCGCACCCGGACTTTCACGGCCTCCTACGCCACCAACCTCGGTACAGGATCAAAATCGTCACCGTCTCGACCGCCTGGCGCCCAAACTTCTTGTTTTCCTGACAGGCTTTCAAGAGCGAGTCGCTAAACGTTTTTCCCGGTACATGACTGGTAAAAGGGCTTGCGTCACAGACGTCATCTCCCTAGAATCAGACCTTGAAGCTCCAAAGACAAGCCGCCCCCCTGCACGCCGTTTTGGGACCAGGCACCTAAAAAAGACGGGATGGTCCTGAAATCCCAAGATCCGGAAGCATGCCGACCGGGACTTCCGGGCGGTAACGGCAAACCCGGGGCACCCGGAGGAGGACTAACCATGGCAGAGCTGACCACCTGGAAAACGCAAGAGATGAACCGTCTCAGAAGAGACATGGGCCGCATGTTCGATCGGGTCTGGGACGACTTCGGGATGGAACTCACGCTTCCTCATTCCGGAGGGATCGACGCGGTGGAACTTATGGATCAGGGTAATTCCCTTGTGCTCAGGGCCAAGGCCCCGGAAATCGACCCCCGGGACCTTGCCGTTCGAGTCTCGGAAGACCTTCTCATGATTCAGGGGGCCGTGCGGAAAGGTCAAGTTCAGGACAACGAAAGAAGCCGCAGGATTCAGGCCCGCTATGGTTCCTTTTCAAGGAGCATTCGGCTCCCCTGCCGGGTGTTGCCTGAAGGGGCGGAAGCGACTTTTAATAACGGCGTATTGAAAGTGGTGATGCCTAAGCGCAAGACAGTGCCCGTTCGTGAAATCGAGATCCGGATCACCTGATCCTGCCACGCGGGTTTGGATCGTAATCAGCGCCCCTTTGACGCTTAAGTATTTTCCCGCATCCCGGCACCCTGCCGCACATGCCGGCCGCAGTACTACTCAACAGGAGGTCTTTGATGCCAGGGAAGAAGAAAACAGACTCCGGCAAAGTGCCCAATGAGCAGTTAAGGTGGCGATTGGACCCGGGATCCCTTAACTACGAAACCACCGATGACCTTAAACCCCTCGCGGAAATCATCGGCCAGGACAGAGGGGTCGAGGCTTTCCGCTTTGGCGTGGGCATGCGCAAACAGGGATACAACGTCTTTGTTACGGGTATAGCGGGAACCGGACGGATGTCCACGGTGAAGAAGCTCCTCACGCAGATAGCCGAACAGAATAAAGGCGGAATTCCTGACGACCTCTGCTATGTCAACAACTTCAAGACACCTGAAAACCCCGTTCTCCTCAGGTTTGCTGCCGGAAAGGGCAATACGTTCAAAAAAGACATTCATGACTTCCTGGAACACCTGAAAAAGGAAGTGCCCTCCCTGTTTGAAGGTCAGGATTATCTCAACCGAAAAAAAGAGATCATGCAGGCCTACGAAAAAAAGGGCAAGGGGTTCTTCAAAGACCTTGACAAAAAGGTTCGCGAGGACGGCTTCGCCCTGGTGGACATCCAGATGGGCGAGGTCAAACGGCCCGAAGTGGTGCCCCTTGTGGACGGGGAGCCCACACACATCGACCAGATAGAGGCCCTTGTGGAGAAGGGTCGCTTCCCCCGGGAGGAGTATGAGGCCCTGAAGAAGAAACAGTCCGAGCTCCGAGAGGAAATCGACCAGATCTTCCTTGAACTCCGGGATCTCCAAAAGGAGGTCCAGGAGAACATTGAGAAGACGGATCAGATGTTGTTCATGAAACTGGCCAACGAGTCCATGGCCCCTATCCGTCGTAAGTACGAAGGAGACAAGGTAAGAAGATTTCTGGATGACATGCTGGCTGACCTAGGTGAAAACGCAAAGATCTTTCAGGCCCGGGACAAGGCCCAAACGCAGGGATTCCCCTTTCCGATGTATGAAGGAGACCCTTTCCAGCCTTACCAGGTAAACGTAATGGTCGACAATTCGGAGTTGTCATCAGTGCCCGTCTTAGTGGAGACCTATCCAACCTACCGCAACCTTTTCGGCTCCATTGAGCGTGTGGTGGACAGAAGCGGCATTTGGAGGACGGACTTCAGCAGGATCCGAGCAGGTTCACTGGTTAAGGCAAGGGGTGGATACCTGGTGATCAACCTCATGGACGCCCTGATCGAACCGGGCGTTTGGCCGGCTCTCAAGCGTGCGCTCAAGACCGAAAGAATGGAAATCCAGACCTATGACCCTTTTTACCTGTTCACCACCACAGGGCTAAAACCGGAACCGGTGGAGATGGATACCAAGGTCATCGTGGTTTCAGAGGACCACGTTTACTACCTCCTCCTCAGGTATGACGAAGACACCCCCAAGATCTTCAAGGTGAGAGCCGCATTTGATACGTCCATGGAAAAGAACGAAGAATCCATTCACCGGTTCGCTGAATTTATAAAGATGTCCGTAAACGAAGACGGTCTGAGACCCGTCCACCGCACCGGTATAGCCGCCATGATTGAAGAGGCCGTGCGCATGACCGGCCGCCAGGAAAAGCTGTCCACGAGCTTTCCGGAAATCACCGACCGTATCCGGGAGGCCGACTATTGGGCCGGGGTGGAAGGGTCCTCCATCATAACCGACCAACATGTTGACAAGGCTATAGAATCCAAGATCTATAGATCCAACCTCATCGAGCAGAAGATCCGAGAAATGATCGATCGAGGCACTCTTATGATCGATGTTGACGGCGAGAAGGTAGGACAGGTCAACGGTCTGGCCGTGTATGATATGGGCGACTATGCCTTCGGCAAACCAAACCGCATAACCGCATCCACGTCCATGGGCCGCGCGGGCATCATCAACATTGAACGTGAAGCGGATCTTTCAGGAAAAACCCATAACAAGGGAGTCCTTATACTCGGCGGTTATCTCCGCCACAAATTCGCGCAGGAGAAACCCCTGACCATGAGCGCCAGCATAGCTTTTGAACAGTCTTACGGCGGGGTGGACGGAGACAGCGCCTCATCCACGGAGATCTATGCCCTGCTTTCCAGTCTGACCGGCATCCCCCTCAAGCAATACATCGCCGTAACCGGGTCCGTGAACCAGAAAGGTGAAATTCAGGCCATCGGCGGAGTGAACATGAAGATCGAGGGCTTTTACGACTGCTGCAGAATGGCCGGATTGACCGGAAAGCAGGGCGTCATGATTCCCCGGTCCAATATCAAGGATCTGATGCTCAGGAAGGACGTGGTTGAGGCGGTTACCAAGGGGCAATTCCACGTGTGGTCGGTCGGGACCGTGGACCAGGGGATGGAAATCCTTACGGGCAAGCCCGCAGGCAAGATGAAAGCCGATGGGACATATACCAAAGGCAGCATAAACGACCTGGCCGACCGAAAACTCCGTAAGCTTGCTGAAGGTCTCAAGCGGTTCGGCAATTCCGAACCAACGGAAGAAAAAGGTGGTAAAAAAGCTAACCATAGAACATAAGATCGCCTGGGCCGAAAGGGTTTTCTGCCTGACCGGCTCCAGGCTGTCCGCCGACCCGGAGATTTCAAGGCTCATTGAGCGTTTCGACTCGGCTGTTGCAGCCTCCTGTCTGATGATGCAAAAGGCAGGTATGGCGGAGATCTGCCGTGAATGTGAACAACTGGAAGGAGGCTCCTGCTGTGGCAAGGGAATAGAGGATCGATACAGCGGTGTCCTGCTCCTTGTGAATCTCCTGCTTGGGCGATCCCTTCCACGCGAGCGCTTCGACCCGGCCGGCTGTTTTTTCCTGGGACCGTCCGGGTGCGTCTTGTCGGCCCGGCATGTGATCTGCATCAACTATATCTGCAAAAAAGTAACCGATTCCATATATCCGGAAAAACTTTCTTGTCTTAGAGATTGCGAGGGAGAAGAGCTCCTTGCCCTGTTCCTTCTGGCTGAAAGGGTGAAGACCCGGCTTTTGCGCTGTTGAAAGAAATAACGCCCGGGGGTGGGATGTGAAGAGTGTAAGCCGGTTATGGAGCACCATGGAAGCCGTGGCCCGGTTCTGCGACGAACGGCAGGTGGGAAATGTGGGGGCGCTGGGTTTTAGACGTTCCAGCGAACTGGGCCGGTTGCTTGCCTGTCTGAAAAGGCTGGCGGAAGATGGTATAGTTGTGCCGGGCAAGACGCGGTTCTTGGACATGGGCTGCGCTGACGGCCGGGTCAATCTACTGCTGGGGTATGTGACCCGCATTTCCGTGGGCATAGAAATCGACGACTGGATCCTTGATGATTATTCAGGGCTCAAAAAGGGCCTTGAAAACGAACTCTCCCGCCTCGACCTTATACCGCTTCCGGAAAACATATGGCTGTTCTCGGGCGATTCCACGGATGACCGCCTTCACGGCACCATAGAGGCGGAGGCGGGCATACCGTTCCAGGCCTTTGACCTCTTTTACACCTACCTCACCATGCAGGAAGAATTCGCGGCAGTGATCGCGCAAAAGGCCGAACCCGGGGCGGTTTTTGCCGTGTACGGCCTCGAACGCATTCAGCCTCGCTTGCCCGGATTCGAGCTTCTTACGCCGGGCCGGGCCCTTAACGGCACCCTGGCGCTTTACCGGAAAAAATGATCCTTAAAGGGCCCACAGGCAAATCGCCCGGGGAAAGCAAAAGGCGCTTTAGCGGCTAAGGCCCGGCCTCCATCTTCTTCATGAAGTCACGATATACCCTGTAATGCTCGGTGTCTTTGTAAGCGATCTCGCCGATGGGAACCTTGTCAAAGCCGTATATGGAGGCTCCTGAGCAGGCCATAAGAATCGGAGAGTGCGTGGCCACAATAAATTGAGCATGACCGGCCTTTCCCGTTTCCTCCAGCAGGTCCAGCAAATCCAGCTGGGTGCTTGGGGAAAGGGCGGTCTCCGGTTCGTCCATGAGATAGAGCCCCTTTATGCGATAACGGGCCTTGAAAAAGCTCATCAGAGACTGGCCGTGAGACTGGGTCATCAATGATTTGCCTCCAAAATACCTGAGCGTATCCGGGTCGGAAACCGCCCATTCATCCAGGTTCCTGGCGAAGTCGTAAAACATCTCCGAGGAGAAAAAAGATCCGGACACATATTCGCCCGTCCACTCAACGTCTATAAAACGCCAGAGCAGTTGCTCGTAAGGGTTGATTTCGAAGCGGCTGGTCTCGATGGTCTTCCAAATGTGTATACCGCACCGGTTTGCAATGGCACGGAGAAGGGTGGACTTGCCGCTCCCGTTTTCCCCCACGAAAAGGGTCACCGGAGTCTTGAGCCTCAGAGAGTCTGTATGGCGAAAGGTTTCCAGGTTGAATGGATAGTAGGAGTCTGTGGGGTAGTCTCGGCTCAAAAAAGAAATGCGGCGGACATGCATGCGGAACTCCTGTAAAAAAAGAAGTCACTCTCCGGGACCGGCAAGCAGTCCGTCCTTCAAAAGGGAGAATATCCTGTTACGGGTTCCTCGCCCGTACTGAGGGCCGTTAAGGAGAATAACGAAAGAAACAGGACCTCCGGTATCGGGGACCAGATACCCTGCAAGAGATTTGACGTCGTAAAGGGTCCCGGTCTTGGAGCATGACCCGTTCTTGCATCCCAGCAGGCCTCGGTGAGGACGGAAACGATCCAGAACTTCAATCATCTGCCTGGCGGTGATGCGCGTTTTCCGGCTGAGACCTGAACCCTCTTCCACATGGACATCCTCGATGCCGGCGTCTTTCAGGAAATCCTTGATCACGCGTCTTGCCTTTTCAGGCGTAGCAGGGGGGCCGAAACGAGAGGCGCCGAGGGTCAGAAAGATCTGGTTCGCCATGAAGTTGTTTGAGTAGCGAAACACATCCTCCAAAAGATCGGCAAGGGTCCGGGTGGATTGATGGACATACAGGAGGGGAAAGGACGCCGGGTCCTCTTGGCATCTCTTTATGTCCCCGTCAACCCCCATGCCCTTCCTTTCAAGAAAGGCCCTTATGAGTTCCCCGGCATACTGAAGGCACTGGTCCGGACTCTCTGATAGATTGATGCGTGCCTTGCCCTTTATGCCGCCTTGGCGCGCGGCGCGGAGCGCCGTGTCCGTCAAAGGGGTCTGCGGCTCGGCCGAGCGGATGCGTCCCCGGGAATCCACCTGGATGTAAACAGTATTGAAATTGACGCACAAGGCCCCGTTGTAGGCGTCATAAGGGTTTAGACTCCGGTTGGTGCCGTGAAGCACAAGCCCGGGCTCGAAAAACTCGTTGTCAAGCAATATATGCCGCACTCGCGAAAGCCCCCGTGCCCTAAGCGCTTCTGCGATCAGGTCGAGTTCCTCGGACACCAGAAAGGGATCACCCCTGCCGGAGACCAGAAGATCCCCTTGGGGAGTCAAGCGAAACAGGGTTTTGAAACGATAGGCCGGCCCCAGTTCCTCCAGCGATGCTGCAGCGGTTACTATCTTGAGTATTGACGCCGGAACAAGGGGTTTGTCAGGATGATGCGAGGCCAGAATCCGGCCGTGGACATCCACAGCCATGACCGCGCCCTCACCTGCGAGTCTTGCGAGTCCTTGGCCTAATCCCTGTTGAGCCGCTTCCGAGTATGTCTGGTGGAGGCACCACCAGGCACATGGCACCATCAAGGAAAAGACCCAAATATGTTTAAAGAACACCATGAATCGCGCGTTGGAAAACCTTACGAACGTCACGCAGGCTCTCCTTTCAAGCCTATTTCTTCTGCAACCTCGCGCATGCCCATGATGGTATCCGTTATAAGGTCCACGAGTTCCACTCCGAGCATCTGAGCGCCCCTCTCAATAATGGACCTGTCAACGCCGGCTGCAAATCGCTTGTCATTCCACTTCTTCTTGACTGATTTTGCCTTGAGGTCCATGACGCTCTTTGAGGGGCGGACCAGAGCCGTGGTCACCACAAGACCTGTGAGCTCGTCAACCGCATACAGGGTTTTTTCAAGATCCGTCTCAGGCTTGACGTCCGAACAGATCCCCCAGCCATGGCTCACCGCGGCCCTGATGTATTCGTCGGGCCAGTCCCGCTCCCTCAGGATTTCACCGGTTTTGGTGCAGTGCATATCCGGGTACTTCTCGTAGTCCAGATCATGGATCAGCCCGATTATACCCCATTTTTCCTGGTCTTCTCCCCGCTTGCGCGCCGAGTGGCGCATCACCGCCTCAACTGCCAGGGCGTGCTTAACAAGGCTTTCGGACCGGTTGAACTCCGTGAGCAGACGGAAGGCCTCCTCGCGCGTAGGTATCTTGGATGTCATGGGTCCCTCCTTTCTCTCCTGATCGGCACGCAAAAGCCGACTGATTGGTAAGCCTACTCCCAGCCAAATTAAATGGCAAGGGCGCTTGAACACTTTATCAGGAAATCCCCGGTGCTCAAAAGGCCTTTCAGGATGGGCACTGCCCGGTAGGTTTTAATCGTCCGTTTCATACATTGATACCCATGAAATCGTAATTAGTTTTTTACCTCCGGGGCGGCCGTTTTTTCCACGCCATGGAAGTTTGATTTGATACGCTAAGGGAACGAGCGGAGTTTGGGTTTGACAAGATTAGTAGAAAGGAGATAGTTATGAAAAGTTGTGCGGAATTGACCAGGGACATGCTGCCGAATACAGTGGCCCTTCACAGCGACACGGAGCCGGATTTCAAGGAGGCTCGAGAACTGGCTGAGCAAGAAGTGAAGAAACATATGACCGATCCAATGCTTCTTGGCTGGTATGACCGGAGTTCAGGTTCCTTTTCCCCGCAGGTGGAGTGCTGCAGCGAAGAAAAGCCCGGTTGGGTCGTGTACGCCGAAACCCGTGGCGGAAGCATCACCGTGGATGTGAATGAAGGCTCATACTATTTCATTTTCGGCGATTTTCCGTGAGACGCATGCTTTATATGTTGCCTGCGGCCTAATATCTTGAAATCCTTTGATGAAAAAGCCCTTGAGACAATTCGACGCCGCGGGCCGGTGTCGGCTGTGAAGGGGCTTTTCTTATTTCCTGGAAACTAAGGAAGGCTTTTGGGCCGGTTCAAAGGGCATAGAGGAACCAATTGGGAATTCAGCAAAACACTAAGAAAATTAACTTTGAAGACCTAAAACTGGTAAGACAGCTTTGCGGGGAGCATAACTCAAACCTCAAAAAGATTGAAGAAAAGATCGGGCTCACTGTTAATGTGCGTGGAAACCAGTTCCTTCTGCAGGGAAAAGCCTGGGAAATCGAGTTGGGAGAGAACATCCTTTTTCAACTTTATGAGCTCCTCCGGGGCGACTATCCAATCTTTGTAAGCGATGTGGAGTATGCGGTCCGGATCCTAAGCGGTGACCGTTCCTCAGACCTGAAACGGATTTTCATGGACAGGGTCTACATAACTTCCGGCAGGAAAGTCATTACGCCCAAGACCGTCAACCAGAAAGATTATATTGACAGTATTAGAAGATTCGATATTGTCTTCGGAATAGGCCCGGCCGGCACCGGAAAGACATACCTGGCCATGGCCATGGCCGTTGCGGCCCTGACCAGGAAAGAGATAAAAAGGATCGTCCTGGTCAGGCCGGCGGTTGAGGCCGGCGAGCACCTGGGCTTTCTTCCAGGCGACCTTTACGAGAAGGTGAATCCATATCTCAGGCCACTCTATGACGCCCTGCACGACATGATGGATTTCGAGGATGCGTCTAAGCTCATCCAGCGCGGCGTGATTGAAGTGGCGCCCCTGGCATTCATGAGGGGACGGACGCTCAATGATTCCTTCGTGATACTGGACGAGGCCCAGAACGCCAAAACCGATCAGATGAAAATGTTCCTGACCCGTCTAGGGTTCAGCTCCAAGGCGGTAATCACCGGGGATGTTACCCAGACAGACCTGCCCAGCGGAATCGCCTCGGGCCTCATAGAAGCAAAAAACATCCTGAGCGGAATCAAAGGCATCGGGTTCCTATACTTCGGAAGGGAGGACGTTATCCGCCACCCTCTGGTCCAAGAAATCATAGAAGCCTATGAAAAGGCCGAACAGGGCCGATCCCCCGGGTGATGCAGCCCGCGGAAGTAAAGTGCCTACTCAGGCGAGGATATGCCCGCACATATAAGGACAGTATTGAAACCCATGAAGGAAAAAGAGAATTTCAGAGTTCTTACTCGTAGAAACGGAGCCCCTTCAAAAACACCTTTGAAGGGTGAAAAGCGCCCCGTAAACCCCGCCAAGCCGACTCCTAAGGGGGACCGGGACGGAGGGCGCAGGGCCGGCCAAATGGTTGCCTTGTCATGGCTTACGCATAATCGTATCCTATGGGCAAGCCTGATCGTGCTGAGTACACTCTTCGCGCTCTTCCTGTTTCCCAGCATCCTGACCCAGGTCCCTGATTACCAGATTGGAGACGTGGCCGAGACGAGCGTAAAGGCAAGCCACGACTTCCTGATCGAAAACCGGGAGCAGACTGATCGCAACCGAGCAGAGGCCGCAAGGCACTCCCTGGCGGTCTATGACTTCGACCGGTCACACTCGGACCTTGTCAATCGTGTCAAGGAGGCTTTTGCCTTTGCGCGGAAACGGCACAATGAACTCCTCGAACCCGGCGAACAGGAGAAGCCCGCGGTCGAAAACGCCCCTTGGGCAGAACCGCCCCCCGAGGAAATCCAAGCTTTGCGTGACCGTTTCTTTTCCGTTCTGGATATCGCGACGGACCAGAGTCTTTTCAACGCGCTCATGGACAACAGGTTCTCCACGGAAATCGAGGAGTCGGTAACACCACTCCTGGCCCGGCTCCTGACCAGTGGAATCGTGGCTAACCGAGAACGGCTGCTGGCTCAGGCGGAAAAAGGAGGCATCATCCTACATGACATATACGCTCATAAGGAAACCCGAATAGAAGACCTCACAAGGTTTCACGATCTGGAAACCGCTTCCGCATTCGTAGGGGATCAAGAAGCGGACCTGGCGGATAAAATCGGGCCCGAAGCCGCAAGGGCCGCTGTACAATTGACCACGGCGCTGCTGCAGCCCAATACAACCTTCAACCAGAGAGAAACCGAGTTAAGAAAGGAGACGGTACGAAACCAAGTAAAACCCACCTATTTCATGATCAAGAAAGGTGAGATGCTGGTTAGGGAAGGGGAACGTATCGGCCCGGCACACCTCGAAAAACTGGAAGGAGAATTTCGTTCAAGAGACCGTATGGATATGCGGGGACGAATTCCCGCCATGGCCGTACTCATCGGTCTTTTTTTCACAGTAATGTACCTGGTGGGATTTCGTGGTCTCAAGGTACTCATGGAGGACCGGCGAGAGCTCCTGTTCACAGTGATAACCCTGCTCGGGATTTTCATCTTCGCCTGGACATACCGCTTTGTTGCAGACGAGGTGGCCCGAGGATTTCAGTTCATGAGCTCAAGAAGCCTTTTATACGCCATGCCTGTTGCCTGCAGCGGGATGTTTTTATCCATATTTCAGGGTCTTGCCGCCGCCACAAGCTTTTCCCTGATCATCTCCGTGCTTGTCGCCTTCATCTGCGGAGGGCAGGTTTCGCTGTTCATCTACTTTTTCCTGGGAAGCCTGGTGGCGGCTTATGGCGTTCGCCGCTGCACTGAGCGGGGGACACTGATCAAGGCCGGACTCAAGGTGAGCCTGATCAATGCCGTGCTGGCCTTGTGCATTGAAATGATCTACGGATCCCTTTACTCCGTTGAAGTACTTATAGCTGTAAGCGCAGGCTTTGCAGGAGGAATCCTCACAGCCATCATCGCCACGGGCTTTCTTCCCCTTATCGAGATGTCCTTCGGATTCACAACCGATATCAAGCTCCTGGAACTCTCGAGCCTGGATCAACCCCTCCTTCGCCGTCTCCTGGTCCAGGCCCCCGGGACCTACCACCACAGCGTCATAATCAGCAACCTGGTGGAGGCCACGGCCCAGGCAGTGAACGCAAATCCTTTGCTCGCCAAGGTATGTGCCTACTACCATGATATTGGAAAACTCAAGAAACCTCTTTACTTCATTGAAAATCAGAAGGCCGGCGAGAACAAGCACGAAAAACTGGCACCGTCCATGAGCAGCCTGGTATTAATCGCCCACGTAAAAGACGGGGTGGAGCTGGCACGCCGGCAGGGCCTTGGTAAAGAGATCATAGATACCATCCAGCAGCATCATGGTACCGGCCTGATTAATTATTTCTATAAGAAAGCACAGGAAAGGGCCGAACTGAAAATGGGGAAAGGATCCAAGGTCAAGGAGGAAGACTTCCGCTACCCGGGTCCCAAACCCCAGACCAAGGAAGCCGGGCTGGTTATGTTGGCGGACATGGTGGAAGCCGCCTCGCGTTCCCTCAGCGAACCCACACCGTCCAGGATCCAGGGGACGGTACACAAGATGATCAACCAGGCGTTTTCCGACGGCCAACTGGACGAGTGCGAACTGACGCTGAAAGACCTTCACGAGATAGCAAAGAGCTTCAATAAGACCCTGGTGGGCATCTTCCATCAAAGGATCAAGTATCCAGATGCCGGGGAACTCAGACCGGAGAAAAAGGGCAAACATGGACATCCTGATCAGGGGCCGGAAGACCACGGCGAAAGCCGAAAACAGGATGATACGCCGCGAACTGAAAAGGGTCTTAGGCGACTTGGGTTATAGTGAGGGTGAACTCAGCGTCCTTTTCACGGATGATCAAGAGATCGCTTCCTTGAACAGCCGTTACAGAAAAAAGACGGAGGCCACAAACGTCCTGGCCTTTCCCATGTGGGACACCCCCCCCACAGGATCGAACGCCGGCATGCTGGGGGACATCGTGGTTTCAATGGAGACGGCTCGTCGGGAATCACATGCCTTAGGTGAGCCGCTTCACGAAACCGTCTTACGTTTACTGATCCACGGGCTCCTGCACCTCCTTGGATACGACCATGAGATCTCTGAAGAGGAGGCGGCCCGTATGGAAAAAGCCGAAAAACGGCTTCTTTCTCTGGTTGACTTCAATATTTGATTCCCATGGGTTCCTGTTCCGTGTGTGCGCACAATCAACAGGCAGGAGGAAGTGAATATGGCAAGACTTGCGGTCAACGTCGACCATGTGGCCACCGTCCGGCAGGCTCGAGGCATAGATGAGCCCGATCCGGTGATCGCGGCAGGTATTGCTGAACTTGCCGGGGCCGAAGGAATAATCTGCCATCTCCGTGAAGACAGGCGTCACATACAGGATCGGGACCTGCAACTGCTGCGGCGAACGGTCAAGACCAGGCTCAATATGGAAATGGCACCGGTGGACGAGATGATTGAAATTGCATTGGACATCCGGCCGGACCTGGTAACCCTGGTTCCTGAAAAGCGCCGGGAATTGACCACCGAAGGCGGGCTGGACGTCCTGGCCGACCCGGACAGATACGTCCGGGTGGTTGAAAGGCTTCGAAAAGGCGGGATACCGGTGAGTTTTTTTGTGGATCCGGAGCCGGCTCAGATCAAGGCGGCACACTCAGCGGGCGGAAAGGTGGTGGAGATTCACACAGGTCACTATGCAGAGGCCTCATCTGAAAGGGAGGCTGAGGAACGGTTCATGCGGATCGCCCGTGCCGTGGAATCGGCGGCAGGTACGGGTCTGGAAATCGCCGCGGGACATGGATTGAACTACACGAACATCAAACGCTTTCATTCCCTCTCCCGCATCGGGGAATACAGCATAGGGCACAGCATTGTTTCCCGGGCCCTGCTCGTCGGCATGGAACGGGCTGTTCGTGATATGATTGACTTGGTGGGGAGTTTCTGACGGGCTTATGATCTATGGAATCGGCGTGGACATGGTTTACGTACCTCGCATTGAAAAGGTGCTAAAACGATGGGATAGTCGCTTTTTGGAACGCGTGTTTACGGCCGACGAGCAGGTCCTGTGCCTTTCCCGGCCGAGGCCCGCATACGCATTTGCGATGCGTTTCGCTGCAAAGGAAGCCTTTTCCAAGGCCGTAGGACTCGGCATGAGACAAGGCATTAGATGGCGGGACATTGAGGTGTTTCATCACCCCGGCGGGCGTCCCGGAATCCGCACCGAAGGAAGGACCTTGGATTTATGCAGCGAACGCGGCATCACCGGCATGCATGTGAGCCTGTCCGATGAAGGCGATTATGCGGTCGCAATGGTGGTGCTGGAAGGTTGAAGCGCTTGTAGAACGGCATTTGAAGAAAAGAAAAACATATTCAACCTTCTCGGACCTGGAGACCCTGCGTCTGGGCCGAACACTGGGCGCCCTTCTGGCGGGAGGGGACGTGCTGGCGGTCACCGGATCCTTGGGAAGCGGAAAGACCTGGTTCGCCAAGGGAGTCGGAGCCGGCCTCGGGATCCCGGAACAGACCATAATCACCAGCCCTTCTTTTGCCCTGGTGAACGAGTATCCGGCACGTTGCACGTTTTACCATATGGACCTCTACAGGCTGGGTGGACTTGAGGAAGTCCTTTCCGCGGGACTCGAGGAGTACCTTCGCGGAGACGGAGTCGCACTTGTGGAGTGGGCCGATCGCTGTCCGGAAATCATCCCCTCATGGGCCCTCCATATTGACATCGTCATATGGGACCAGGAAGCAAGGCGTATCACATTCTCGGGCCACCATGCCAGGCCCCTGGAGATACTAGAAGCACTTGTGTGAGGGTCAGGCCCGGGTCGCCAACCGCCATTGGGCTTTTAAAACAATAATATCAGAGGAGCAAAATGGCATTGATTGTCCAAAAGTACGGGGGCACTTCGGTCGGAAGCATTGAAAAAATCCGAGACGTGGCCGGGAGGGTTTTGGATTACCACCGAGCCGGGAACCGCATGGTGGTGGTCCTTTCCGCCATGGCCGGTCAGACCGACAGCCTCATCCGGTTGGCCCGGCAGGTGACCGACGATCCAGACCCGCGGGAACTGGATGTTCTGATGGCAACAGGCGAGCAGGTTACCGTGGCCCTATTCTCCATGGCTATCAAGTCCCTTGGGTACGACGCCCTCTCCCTCCTTGCATTCCAGGCCTCCATCCACACGGACCGGCTTTACGGCAAGGCGCATATCCGGGACATAGACACCAGCCGAATACTAAAAGAGCTGGCTGACGACAGAATCATTGCTGTGGCCGGGTTCCAGGGACTTGACCGCGACGGTAACATCACAACTCTGGGCCGAGGAGGCTCGGACACCACGGCAGTGGCTCTGGCAGCCTCGCTTGAGGCGGACTTCTGCGAAATATTCACCGATGTTGACGGCGTTTACACCACCGACCCCAATATATGCCCGAAGGCCAGAAAAATGGAGCGCATCTCCTACGAAGAAATGCTTGAGATGGCCAGCCTGGGAGCCAAAGTTCTTGAGATTAGAGCGGTGGAATTTGCCAAGAAGTTTAACGTTCCCATCCACGTTCGTTCCACTTTCAGCAGAGAGGAAGGGACCATGGTAATTGCTGAGACAAAAGACATGGAGAAGCTGGTGGTCTCCAGTGTCGCTTACAACAAGAATGAGGCCCGGGTCACCATCAAGAAGGTGCCTGACCGGCCGGGTATTGCAGCCAGGATTTTTGAGCCTGTTTTCGATTCCGGGATAATAGTGGACATGATACTCCAGAACACCAGCGAGGACGGAATTACGGACCTGACATTCACTGTTCCCAAGTCCGATTTCCTCAAGACCATGAAACTGGTAAGCAAGGTGGCCGAGGAAATTGAGGCTGAAAAGGTTCTGGGAGATGAAGAAATTGCCAAGGTCTCCGTCATAGGTGTGGGCATGCGCACTCATGCAGGAGTGGCCATGAAAATGTTCCACGCCCTTGCGGCTGAAAACATCAACGTAATGATGATCAGCACGTCGGAAATCAAGATATCCTGCGTCATCGAAGAAAAGTACACCGAACTGGCCGTACGGGTCCTGCACGAGGCCTTTGGTCTGGACAATGAAGCCGCTCAAGAGGGATGACAATGTGGGCGCATGCCTGGCGTTGCTTCTGCTGATTATGGGTCTGGGTGTTGCGGGCTTGTTCTCGTCCGGGCCTTCTGCACAGCCTCCCGGTATTCCATGCGCCGACCCGATTTTTGTGGAGGCTGCGGGTGATGTGCCCCACCCCGGCGTATACGCCTTCTGCGCCCCGCCCGTAAAGGCTTCAGCCCTTGCAGCGAGAGCCGGGGTGAAATCCCATGACCGGGCGGCCTGGTTTCCTGCAGACGCCCATCTTGATTCGGGCGCCAGGGTGGTCTTCTCCGGCTCCTCGGAAGAAGAAAAGACCTACCGCATTGAGGAGATGGCTCCCTTTTATCTTTTTACCCTGGGCATGCCGATCCCGGTGAACCGTAGCAGCCTGGAGGGGCTCACAGCGCTTCCGGGAATCGGACCCGGACTTGCCCGTGCAATGGTGGCCTACCGGGAGCAGGCGGACGGATTCGATCGGCCTGAAGATATATTGAGAGTACAAGGCATTGGAAACCGAACTCTGGAACGGTTGAAGCCGTACATCACCGTTCACTGAAACAGGGACCTCCCCGAACCGCGCGGCGTCGAGTGCGGGTGGGACGGCAGCCCACAAGTGGATGGAGGAACAATGATAAACAAGCGGGGTATTCCTGATTGGGCGGTGGGGGTAATCGTCACGGCATTTTTCGTATTCATCACCATGACCGGAATCATGGATTTCACCAAAACCATAGAGCAAAAAACGTTTGATTTCCGTGCAAAGCTCGCAGCACCGTCTGAACGCAACCCTGACATAGAGATCGTGGCCATCACGGACGACGACCTGTCCGAGCTGGGCCGCTTTCCCTGGCCCAGGGATGTGATCGCACAGGCAATCCGGAACCTCTCCATGGCCGGAGCAAGAGTAATAGCCATGAATATCCTGTTTCCGGAACCGGAACAGAGCGAGGGCCTTCGCACTCTCAGAGAACTTCGCAAGAAATTCGATTCCTACGGCCTGGCCCAGCAGGGCCCGGGGCTAAGCTTTTACAGGGAGCTTGCCGACGCAGAAGGCCTGCTGGATAAAGACCGGCTGCTGTACCAAGCCATTAATGAGGCCGGAAACGTTGTGCTTCCAATATACTTCGACACCCTCAGCATGGGCAGGGACTTGGAGCCGCCCGACTTCATGGAAAAGTTCGCATTCAGGGAAGTCCGAGGCACGCAGGATCCATGGGGTTTGTCGAGCATGATCTGGTTTGATAAGGTCAATCCCATCCTGCCCATGTTCGCGGAAGCCGCCTCGGGGATCGGTCATCTCAACCTTTTTCCCGACCCTGACGGTACCGTCAGGGACCAGGTCCACGTGATCGGGTACCTAAGGAAGACCTTTTTCCCCTCCTTTGCCATGGCCATTGTCAAGGAGTTCAAAGGATTGGACGGCGGCGACATCATAGTGACCCTGGGCCAGGGGATTCGAATTAGGACAAGCCCTTCGGACTTTGTCACCATCCCGGTCCGCGACAGGTATATGGCCACCTTGATCAACTGGAACGAGGGCCCTGACGTGGCTTTCCATCGGACTCCCTTCACAAAGGTTTACAGGAATGAGATAAAAACGCCCCTTTTCAGGGACAAAATCGTAATAATAGGACCCACCGCCACGGGAATCGGGGACAGGCTGGTCACACCCATATCCGGGCAGCTCCCGGGTGTGGAAGTGGTAGCCAATTCCGTATCCAATATTCTGAACCAGCGCTTCTATTCCAGGCCTTCCTGGATAGGCCTTGCTGAATTGGGCGTACTACTACTTTTCGGGCTGTTCATAACCACAATTCTCCCCCGACTTCGTGCGGGCCCGGGGGCGCTCACGACGCTCGGCCTCTTCGCCGCATATACGGGCGCAGGAATCACCCTGTTTTTCACCAGGCACGTGTGGCTCCACATCACCCCGGCTGTTATGCTTCTGACATCGGGGTATATTCTCGTTATCTCCAAACAGTTCTTCATCACAGAGAGGACCAAGGAGAAGGTGGAGGCCGACTCTGTTGAGACGAACAAGATGCTGGGGCTCTCCTTTCAGCAGCAGGGCATGCTGGACCTGGCCCTGGAGAAGTTTCGAAAGCTTCCCCTGGAAGAGGAAGGAGCCCGGGAACTCCTTTACAATTTAGGCCTTGACTTCGAACGGAAACGCCAGTTTTCAAAGGCCCTGGCCACCTATAGACGCATAGTGGAAGACGGAAGAAACTTCAAGGACCTTGATGAACGTATCCCTCGGCTCAAAGGCGCGGAGGCCACCATGATCTTCGGTCCCGGTGGAGGAGGACATCCGGGGGACATAGGCGCCACGCTTTCGGGGATGGACACGAAGCCCACCCTGGGCCGCTACGAAGTAACGGAAGAGCTGGGCCGTGGAGCCATGGGGGTTGTTTACAAGGGCGAGGACCCGAAGATTCATCGGACCGTGGCGATTAAGACCGTCCGTATTTCCGATTTCGACGAAGAGATGGTGGATGAAATCAAGGAACGCTTCTTTCGGGAAGCCGAATCAGCGGGGCTTCTCACCCACCCCAACATCGTCACTATTTACGACGCCGGCGACGAACACGATCTGGCATATATCGCCATGGAGTTCCTGGAAGGAGAAAACCTGGAAACCGTTGTCAAGCAAGGCGGGCTTCTTCCCATACATGTGGCCGTTAAGCTGGCCGCACAGGTTGCCGACGCACTGAGCTATGCGCATGAACGAGGCATTGTCCACCGTGACATCAAGCCCGGGAATATCATGCGCCTCAAGGGTACCGATTCGGTCAAGGTGACCGATTTCGGGATCGCCCGAATCACTTCTTCATCCAAGACCAAAACCGGGGTGGTGCTGGGAACCCCCTCCTACATGTCACCGGAGCAGGTGGCGGGCAAGAAGGTGGATGGGCGCTCGGACATCTTCTCCTTGGGTGTGGTGCTGTTTGAGATGCTGACAGGACAGAAGCCCTTCCGCGGGGATGACATGACCTCCCTCATGTATCAAATCGCCCGCGAACCTCATCCTTCACCTAGATCCATCAACCCGCGCATTCCTCCTGTTTTAGAGAAAATAATCGACAAGGCCCTGGAAAAAGACGCTTCAAAACGCTACCAGAAAGCCGCGCAGATGTCGGACCACCTGAAGAAGGTAGCGGCCAAGATAATTGAGATTCAAGCGAGAAAACGGGGCGGCGCCGGTTCAAGTGAGGGGTGAGATGAATATAACCTTTGCAGTAAGAACTCATACCGGCTTAACAAGAAAGTTTAATGAGGACAACCTTCTTGTTAAGCCTGATCTGGGTCTTTTCGTCGTAGCCGACGGCATGGGGGGGCACAGGGCCGGAAATGTGGCAAGCCGAATGGTTGTGGAAACCATGGCCGACTACTGGGAAAAGGTGCGTAACAACCGGGCGCCTTCGTTTCTCGACCCCATCAACAAAGACATACCGGATATGGCAAAACACTTGATCAACTCCATATCCCTCACCAATATTGTTATTCACGAGGCTCAGAAAAAGCCTGAATATCACCATATGGGCTCAACTGTGGCGGCGCTTTTGGTTGAGGGCGAATGCATATGGGCCGCAAATGTGGGCGACACCAGGACATACCTTTTCGACCAGGGTCAGAGGCTTGTTCAGATCTCACAGGAGCACTCCATGGAAGCGGAACAGAGGGCCATGGGACTTACCGGTCCCATGGAACCTTCGGACCGTTCCGGGATGAAAAACCTGCTGACACGGGTCATGGGACAGCATATGAAGGTGGATGCATACATCACCCCCATAAGTCCCGAACCCGGAGACATCATCTTGGTCTGTTCCGACGGACTCACCAACTACATGAGTGATGGGGCAATCAAAGCGGTAATGGATGATTTTTCCACTTCTCTTGAACGTAAGGCCGAAATACTCATAGACGAAGCGAACCGCGGGGGTGGAGGAGACAACATCACTGTAATACTCTTGGAAGTCCTTGAAGAAGGTAAGTGGAGCAAGCTGAAGAAGAAGCTGAAACGCTGAAGGGTACGCGGGACAGGGCTGTTGTTATAAGCAAGTTTTCTTAAACGGTCCTCTCGCCTTGTCAAGTTTATGATAATTCTCGGCATTGACACCTCATGTGATGATACGTCGGCTGCGGTGGTTTCGGACCGGGACGGAATCCTGTCCAACGTCATAAACTCCCAGATACGGATTCACCATCCATACGGCGGTGTGGTCCCTGAACTGGCCTCACGCGAACACATCCGTAACATCGTACCGGTGGTGGACAAGGCATTGGAAGACGCGGGCATGGACCCGGAAGATCTGGACGCCGTGGCAGTCACCATCGGGCCCGGCCTGATCGGATCGCTCCTTGTGGGCCTCCACTATGCACGCGGGCTCTCATGGGTCAAGGGATTGCCACTCGTAGGCGTCAATCACCTGGAAGGTCACATCCTATCCATCCTGCTTGAACCTGAGGCGCCGTCTTTTCCTTTCACAGCCCTGACGGTGTCGGGAGGGCACACGAGCCTCTACCATGTGGAGCGTCCCGGCGTTTACCGAACACTGGGGCAAACCTTGGACGACGCCGCGGGCGAGGCATTCGACAAGGTGGCCAAACTCCTGGGTCTGGGCTATCCCGGAGGGCCGGTCATTGAAAAGGCAGCCTCCTTTGGAATCGCCGATAGAATAGCTTTCCCACGGGCAATGCTGGGAAATGATTCCCTTGACTTCAGTTTCAGCGGGCTTAAGACATCGGTTGCCTTGTTCGTGGAACGCTGGAACAGGCATCACAAGGAGAAAAACGGGATCCGGCTGGAAGACATAGCCGCTTCTTTCCAGGAATCGGTTATAGACGTCCTCTCAGCCAAGCTGTTTGCCGCCGCCGAGCAAACCGGAACCGGTTCGGTGGTTGCGGCCGGAGGTGTAGCCTGCAACGGAGCCCTCCGGCGAAGGCTTCAGCAGGAAGGCGTATGCAGGGGTATCAGGGTTTACTGGCCCCGCCCTATCCTCTGCACTGACAACGGGGCCATGATCGCCGAAGCCGCACTCTTTCGCCTGGAGGCCGGTCAACGTTCGGATCTTTCCACGGATGTGCGCTCGAGGTATCCCGTGGATGAGCTGCCTCCGGCAGGGAAATCAGGAACAAGCCGGACGTGAAATTCTCAAGACAACTCCAGTACTACTATTGGAGATTCATTCGACTGAGAGGAAACCCGGAGGCCCTGGCCCTGGGCATGGCCCTGGGCGTTTTCTCGGGCCTAATGCCTGTCGTCCCTTTTCAGACGGCCCTGGCCTTATTTCTGGCCATTATATTGGGCGGCAGCAAGATTACGGCCGCTCTGGGCACCTGGGTCAGCAACCCCCTCAATTGGTACTTTGTTTATGCCCTGGACTACAGGGTCGGAGCCGCAATTCTAGGGCTCCCTGAAAGACACCGCGGAGTTTCATCGGTCCTGGATGCCCTGGAACAGGGTGTGGAAGGTATGGCCCTGGTCAAAACCGTCCTTGGTACGGGCGGATCAATCGTTGCAGCCTTTGTTCTGGGCGGTCTGATTCTGGGGCTTCTGCTGGCATCTCTGTCCTACCCGGCGTTTCTAATGCTGTTCCGGGGAATCCGCCGGTGGAGGGAGCGCCGCCGGACTTTCAAGAAACTCTCCAGGAAGACCGGTTGATCGTTTTGCAGGGTTTTAGGGCCAAGAAACGCTTCGGGCAGCACTTTCTGAAGGACAGGATGGTGATTCATGACATCCTGGAGCTCGCAGGACTGGATTCGGAAAACCATGTCCTGGAAATCGGACCTGGACGAGGCGCCCTTACATTTCCTCTGGCCGAAAGGGTGGCACGCGTGTTGGCAGTGGAAAAAGACCGCGACCTGGCTGCATGGCTTCAGCAAAGAATTGAGGTCCGGGGAATCACCAACGTCCAAATAGCCTGCGGCGACATACTCCGTTTCGACTTCGAGATATTGGATCGTTTTTCAAGCCATAAGATTCACGTGATCGGAAACCTTCCGTACAATGTGAGCACACCGGTCCTGGAGACACTGATCGATCACCGTCAAAGGTTCCGCAGGGCGGTCCTCATGTTTCAGAAAGAGGTTGCAGACCGTCTCTGCGCCTCTCCCGGGGGCCGTGCCTATGGGGCGCTGACCTTGCTTGTGGGGCTACATGCAAGAGTTCGACGGCTTCTGCGTGTGGGCAGAAGGTCTTTTCACCCCATACCGAGGGTGGACTCCACTGTGGTGGAACTGGACTTCGACCTTCACCACTGCCCCGGTGCGGCGGACGAGCCAGTCTTCCGCTCCGTGGTCAAAGGCGCATTCAGGCACAGACGAAAGACCATTCAAAATGCGCTTCTGGCATCGTTTCCGGCCTGGGACCGTGACGCTGTGGGCCGTGCGCTTGCTGATTGCGGTATTGCGCCCGGACGCCGCCCCGAGACCTTGACCATAGGCGACTTCCTTAGGCTCAGCGAGGCGTTTTCCGGGATGGTCGGCAAAGGATCATGATTTTTTCATATATCCTGCCACCATTCTTGACAAAGTCGAGGGCGGGTGATAGTGAGATACGGTTTTACAGATGTAATGTGACCGACGGTGCCGGGGATTCCCCGCTTTGACCACTTTCCCTCTTGGTAGTTGTTTTTTCCGGCGAATCCCTCTTTAGCGGCACAAATTCCCCGCCCGCATAGTTATCCGGGCCGGAAACGACGGGCCGAGGCTTTGCATGCAACCATCCCCCTCCACCCCCCACAACCATATTGTAATCGAGGGCCCCTTGGGTGTGGGCAAGACAAGCCTGGCTGGAATGCTGGCACAGAGACTGGACGCCGAGATATTGCTGGAAGATGTTGAGGAAAACCCCTTTCTCGTCGATTTTTACAGGGACCCTAAGAAATACGGGTTTCAGACTCAGGTCTTCTTCCTGCTCAGAAGGTATCAGCAGGCCCTGCAACTGAGTCAGATAGGCCTTTTTAACCGTGTGCTTATTACAGACTACCTGTTCGATAAGGACCGGATATTTGCAGCCTCCAATCTGGACGAAAAGGAGTTCCGGCTATATGATCAGATCTACGGATTGCTGAAAAAGCGCCTGGCCCCGCCGGATCTGGTTATTTTTCTCCAGGCCCGGACCGATGTGTTAATGGACCGCATCCGCAGGCGAGGCCGTAAGTTCGAGCGAGGCATAGGAACCAAATACCTTGAAAAAATCAATAGATCGTTCAATGAATTCTTCTTTCATTACAACGAGGCACCCCTTCTGGTCGTGAACGCCTCCGAGATCGATTTCGTGCATCTACCTGAGGATTTCGAGGACCTGGTGTCACGTATCCAGGAAATGAAATCGGGCACCCAATACTACGTGCCCATGAAGTCCGGAGGTTGAGGTAAACAGAAGACATGGAAGTTAACAGAATAATGGGGATTGTCCCATACAAGGCGCTCGGAGCTGCTCATTCAGGGGCGCCCTTCACCAGACCCAACGGCGGCACACTAAGATGACAAGACGCCGAAAAGCAAAACAAGCCGAAAAGGAGCAACCAATGAAGACCGAAAGCTTTCTATTCACCTCGGAATCCGTCACGGAAGGTCATCCGGACAAGGTGGCGGATCAGATTTCCGATCACATCCTCGACGCCATGCTGGAACAGGACCCTATGTCGCGTGTGGCCTGTGAGACCCTTGTCACCACCGGAATGGCCATAATCGCGGGCGAGATAACCACGTCCGGATATGTGGATATGCCGGAAGTGGTCCGCAGCACCATTCGCGATATCGGCTACAAGAACTCATCCATGGGGTTCGACTGGGAGACCTGTGCCGTGATTTCGTCCATTGACAAGCAGTCCCCTGACATCGCCCAAGGTGTGAACGGCCAAGGGCTCTATAAAGAACAGGGAGCCGGGGATCAGGGGCTGATGTTCGGGTATGCCTGCAAGGACACCCATACCCTGATGCCCATGCCCATTTATCTGGCCCACGGCCTGACCCAGCGCCTGGCCCATGTACGAAAATCCGGCAAGCTACCCTGGCTTCGACCGGACGGTAAGGGACAGGTAACGGTGGAGTACATCGGCGGCAGGCCGGATAAAGTCCACACCGTTGTGATCGCAGCCCAGCACAGTCCGGAGGTTGATTATGACACGCTCCGGGAAGCGATCATCGAAGAGGTCATCAAGAAGGTGATCCCAGAGAATATGCTGCGGGAATCCACCAATATTTACATCAACACCACGGGCCGGTTCGTGGTGGGCGGCCCCATGGGAGACTGTGGGCTCACCGGCCGCAAGATCATCATGGACACCTACGGGGGGTTCGGCCATCACGGTGGCGGGGCGTTTTCCGGCAAGGATCCCTCCAAGGTGGACCGGAGCGCGTCCTACATGTGCCGGTACATCGTCAAGAATATGGTGGCCGCCGGACTGGCGGAGAGATGCGAGCTCCAGGTGGCTTACACCATAGGCAAGGCCCAGCCGGTGAGCGTGACAGTTGGCGCATTCAGCACCGGCGTGCTTCCCAGCCGTGAGCTGACGGAGATCGTAAAGAAAATGTTCGACTTGCGGCCCGCCGCCATCATAGAAAGGCTTAATCTGCTGCGCCCCATTTATCGAAAAACATGTAACTATGGTCACTTCGGGCGGGAACTCCCCGAGCTTACCTGGGAGAACCTGGACCTGGTGGAGGACATGAAGCGCGCCGTGAAATGACCGGCGCTTGGGCATTCCGTTTTTTATTCACCTTACACATCTCTGGAGCATTTCATGGATTATGATATTCGTGACATCAACCTTGCACAGCAGGGACGACTTAGAATCGAGTGGGCCGGCATGAGCGCACCGGTGCTTGGTATGATTAGAGAACGATTCGCCAAAGAACGGCCCCTGGAAGGCCTTCGCGTTTCCGCCTGTCTCCACATCACAACCGAAACCGCACTCCTTCTCCGAACGCTCAAGGCGGGAGGCGCAAGCGTGGCGGCCTGTGCATCCAACCCCCTTTCCACCCAGGACGACGCGGCGGCCTCACTGGTGGCCGATGATGAAATACCGGTGTTCGCCGTCAAGGGCGAAGATAACGCCACCTATTACGATCACATACTGTCGGCCCTCAAGCACCGCCCCAATCTCACCATGGACGACGGAGCCGACCTGGTAAGCTCCCTCCACTTCATAGCCCTGGGAAAGCTGGACGACCTGGATTCCGGCGTTGCCGGCTGGGCCCGGGGATTATCCCACGAGGAACGGAGCTCTCTTCTCTCGGGCGTCCTGGGCGGCACGGAGGAGACCACGACAGGCGTCATCCGGCTAAGGAGCATGGAGCGTGACGGGGTCCTTCAGTTCCCCATAATATCCGTCAACGATGCAGACACCAAACACCTCTTTGACAACCGCTATGGAACGGGGCAGAGTACGGTGGACGGAATTCTGCGGGCCACCAACAGACTTCTTGCCGGCAGCAAATTCGTAATAAGCGGCTACGGGTGGTGCGGTCGCGGGGTGGCTATGCGCGCCAAGGGTCAGGGAGCTGATGTGATCGTATGCGAGGTTGATCCACTCAAGGCCCTGGAAGCAGTGATGGACGGATATCGGGTCATGCCTATTTCAGACGCCGCCCCTCTGGGCGACTTTTTCTGTACCCTCACCGGAAACATAAACGTCATTCGTAAAGAGCACTTTCTGGACATGAAAGACGGAGCCATCGTGGCCAACTCGGGCCACTTCGACGTGGAGTTGGATCTCCCGGGGCTCGAAGAGGCCTCCACGGCCAGGCGTCAAATCCGGCCTTTTGTTGAGGAGTTCACGCTTGAGAACAAAAAGCGCATCTACGTGCTGGGCGAAGGACGACTAATCAACCTGGCTGCGGCCGAGGGGCACCCCTCCAGTGTAATGGATATGAGCTTCGCCAACCAGGCCCTGTCGGCGGAATACATGGCTTCCGAGCACAAGAGCCTGGAGAAACGCGTCTACCCTGTACCGCTTAACCTTGACCGGGAAATCGCACGTCTTAAGCTGGAATCAATGGGTGTTTCCATTGACCGACTGACCCCCGAACAGGAGAAGTATCTGTCTTCCTGGGAGATGGGCACCTGAACACCCGCTTCATATTGTCTCTCGATCCCTGTGGACACGGGGCGCGGCACCTTGGGGTCGCCGAGGAGCCCGCCCTCCTTGCCCCCTTGTTCAAAATTCCTTGTTCAATCTTTCAGTAAAAAATGGTGGTGGTTCTATGGTAAGGTTGTAACCTGTATTTATCATCCTGTCCCATTTGCCACAGGATACCGTCGATCTCGAACGATTGCAGGCGCTTGCCCATTTCCATGACCGCCTGCCGGATCATCTCCACGGCAACTATGGTGTTGGAGCGGATCTCGATTTCTTCCTCGCTGCCGGCCTCAATGGGCTCCTGCCTGTCCACTCTCAGCGCCAGATCTTTTTCGTAAACCAGCACACCCCATTGGCGAAGGACCTGGGGCAGTTTATAGTCGGCAAAGGCGGTGAGCCGGTCCATGTCGCGGAACCACCCCCAAGCAAGCCCCTCAAGTGCGCCGTGAAGGTCCGCAGCCAGGATTTGACCCCGCTTGTAAAAGTATACGGCGCGGCCGCGGTACACGGCCGTATCCCTGAAAGAAGCAAGTTTTCCTGCAAGAAGCCTGGCCAGGTCTCCGGCCCAGCCCACGGTCGCCTCAACCAGGAGATGCGCCTGGCCACCATAATCTCTTAGAAGAACGCTCCCCAGCTCACGAAGGGCGAGAGCCCTCTCTTCCATCAATTGAAGTCTGCCCCGGCCCCTGAGGATGCCCTCAAGGTCCTCAACGGACAAGCCGGCCAGAAAAGCGGCTTCCACAAGGGGAACACCGTCTTCCATGGCTTTTTTGAGTGCCGCTGCAAGCCCGTTGTATCCCGACACCCCACAACCGTCGATATTCGTCTCCCAGGCCTCGTGTCCATCAGGAGGCCGGAAACAGAAATTGATGGTGTCCAGTACAAGCAAATAGGCGGTTACCTTGTGCTTTGGCCCGGTATAGTGATGCATGGAGTCCCAGGGTGGAAGGCTGAAATCCTCCCTCGACAGACGCCCTGCAAAGGCCCAAAGGGCCCTTTTGTCGATCCTCACCAACCTGCTTTCCCGGGCAACGAATCGAGTGCTTTCCAGAACCTCAAACATACTACCCCCTCCCTATCCCCTTATGAACCTACTCTAACACAGGCCATACGGTTTCCCAATTGCATCCCGCGGGAATTGTGTTAGACTTGCAGACTGGATTGAGAGGTTCCCGGACCAAACACCTTGCGAACGATCCCATGACCACCCGCAGATTACTAATAGCAGCACCCCTTGTAATAATTGCTTTCCTTTTGCAGTCCTACTTCTGGGTGCCGACCTATGAAGAGCAGACCAAAGGAAACCCCGGGCGGCTCCATGAATATATAACCGGATCCATCGGCGACGCCAGTGTCCTCAATCCCATCCTGTCGGCAGATACATCCAGCAGCGATATTCAAAGCATGGTATTCGAAGGCCTCATCGACCGGGACCGCGACCTGAGCTTTCGGGAACGTGTGGCCCGCTCCTGGGATATCCACGAGATCGCCCTCTTTCGAGTCAACCCACTCATGACTCCGCCCGAAGCGGGTGGACCCGGGGCCGAAGACAAGGCCCGGCTGATTGAGCGGGCAAAGGCCGGGGAATTTCCCCTGAACCGGGAGGCCCGCCGGTCCCTGGAAAACATACGGCATATTGAGGTCATTCAACCCGAGGAACGGATTGAAAGCGTATTTGTTCCCGGGCCGGACGCAAAGCCGGCGCGGATTAATATTCTGGTTCGCGAGCCTCAGCGAATTCGCCTCACCCTGGACAACGTGGACCAAGAACTCTTCGAACGTCTCGAGGTTATTCTGGGAGAGGATTATTTCTCCTCTTTTCCGGCCTCCGACTATATTGAAGCCGCCGACGCCCCATTCAGCCTGTCTGAAGACCGGCTTAAGAGCGTTGCACACGAGATCTTGCCAGCCTTCGAGCACAACCCGGTTATCACCTTTCATCTGCGGGAGGGTGTGCGGTTCCACGACGGTCACCTGCTGGACGCCGGGGATGTCAAGTTCACATACGAGGCCATCATGAACCCTGAAAACCTCTCCCCCCGAACCGCGGACTATGAACCGGTGAAGCTGGTGGAGGCCGTGGACCCTCTTACCGTCAGAGTGGTCTACAAACGACTCTATTCACCCGCTCTGGGCACCTGGAGCATGGGGATCCTTCCGGAACATCTGCTCAACCGGGATGCACTGAGGGCCGAGGCCAACGCGCGGGGAAAGGATCCGGGCACTTTTACCATGCGACAGAGCCGATTCAGCCGAAACCCGGTGGGCTGTGGTCCGTTCAGGTTCCGCGAGTGGGCGTCGGACCGGCACATTGTTTTGGACCGCTTCGAGGACTACTGGGAGGGCGCCCCCAACTATCTAAGCTATGTTTATCGCATCATTCCCGACCTGCTTACGCAGGAAATGGAATTCTATGCCGGCACATTGGACTCATACGGGGTCCAGCCCCATCAGGTGCAAAGGCTGAAGGAGGACCCCCGATTTCAGAGTTTTTCCGGTTTGAGCTTCGGTTACACCTACATCGGGTATAATATGCGACGCAAACCCTTCAACGATCCCAAGGTGAGAAGGGCACTGGGCATGGCCATTGATGTGGACAAGATCATCCGCTACGTGCTACACGGCCAGGCCGAGCGGATCACCGGGCCCTTTGTCAAGCAGACGGACTTCTATGACCCCGGCATTCAGCCCCTTCCTTACGATCCCGGAGGTGCGCTTCGACTGCTCGAGGAGGCCGGATGGAAGCGAAACAGGGACGGATGGCTCGAAAAGGATGGTGAGCGTTTGAGTTTCACCCTTATCACCAACAGCGGAAACGACATCAGAAAAGCAGTCCTGGCCATTGCTCAGGACGCCTGGCGCAGGATCGGCATCGACGTGCGAACGGACTTGCTGGAGTGGTCCGTTTTTATTCAGGAACGGGTCAACAGGGCGGATTTCGACGCGCTTGTGCTGGGGTGGAGCATGGGCATAGAACCGGACCTCTTTCAGATCTGGCACTCTTCCCAGACGGGCCCCAATCAGCTCAATTTCGTGGGTTTCCAAAACCCGGAAGCGGACGACCTGATCGTCAAGATAAGGCAGGAATACAATCGTCAACGTCAGGTGGCTTATTGCAGGCATCTGCATGAAATCATCGCCCGGGAACAGCCGTACACCTTTCTGTACGTCGGCAAGTGGACGGCTGTGCTGGACAACCGGATCGTGATTCGTGAGATCGACGAAGACGGGAATTACCGGCACCGGCCGATCACGCCCACGCGGACGGGAAACTACCGGTTCGACTTCAACCGGTGGATCAAGCTGCCGCACACCCCTGAGTTTGCGGCCCACTGACAGGCCCGGGCACGGCGATAAGGACGGCTTCATTAAGAGCCTATCCTTTCCCTCGCCTCAGCGCGAGATCAAGAAGTTCCAATAACGGAGTTCATCATGGTGTCCTTCATAGGACGAAGCATCATCCAGAAAACCATAACGCTCTTCTTCGTTTCAGTCTTGAGTTTTCTGATCATACCCCTCGCGCCGGGCGAGCCGAGCCAGGTGGACCCCCTGAACCCCAAGTTCACGCCCGAGATGGTGGAACGCTTTCGCAAGGCCTTTCATCTGGACAAGCCCCTCCACGTGCAGTACGCCTTTTTTTATCGAAACCTCCTGACGGGCGACCTTGTCTCATGGAAAGACAACCAGCCGGTTCTCCTAAAGATATGGGAACGTTTCCTGAACAGCCTGCCACTCTTCATTGTGGGGACGCTCATCACATGGACCCTGTCGTTTCCAGTGGGGATACGTTCGGCCATTCACCGCGGTGGGATTTATGACCGCACAGCCACATTCCTTGCATACCTGCTTATCTCCATCCCGGGATTCTTCTTTGCCTACATCCTTATCATCCTCGTGGTGAGCCAATTCCAGGTGCCGGTCATAGGCATGGAAACCTTCGGACTGGCGGATGCATCCACCATCCGCATGCTCATGGACAGGGTATGGCATCTTCTGCTCCCTTCGGTGCTGGGCGCCACCGGCGGGATCGCAGTGCTCAGCAGGTATGTTCGGAGCCAGATGCTGGAAGTGGAGGGACAGGACTACATTCGCACGGCCAGGGCCAAGGGGCTCCCCGAAGAACAGGTCCATTACCGTCACGCACTCAGAAACGCCCTGCTCCCGTTTGTGACCATGTTCGGCCTTATCCTGCCCGGCCTGATCGGCGGTTCCGTGATCATCGAGTCCATCTTTTCGTGGCCCGGCATGGGGCGGATGGCCTACGAGGCCATCCTGGCAAGGGATTACCCCGTTATCCTCACGGTCAATTTTATTTCCGCCGTGCTTGTACTGGCAGGAACGTTCCTCTCGGACCTGCTTTACATGGTGGTGGACCCCCGTATACGGCTTTGAAGGAGGGAAAGAGATCCCTTATGCCGGATTCGAATGAAAAACAGGTCACATCAAGCCCGGGCATTGCATTCCAGGCGCCTGAAGCCCCCAGGCGTACGAGGCTGCAGGAGGCGTGGGAGGACCTTCGCCGAAACGGCCTTGCTCTCTCCGGCATGACTGTTTTCGTGGCCTTCTTCATAGTGGCTGTCGCCGGCCTGATCCTTACCTCAGGTGTAAACCCGGCGCTTGATCCGGCCCAGATCAGGCTACAGGAAAAACTCCGGCCCCCGCTTTCCATAGCCAACATGGAACTGCTGGCCCCTGAAGAAACGCCTGCCATGGGGATTTACCTTCTCGGTACGGACGACCTGGGCCGGGATGTGTTCGCCCGCATGCTACAGGGGTCTTGGGTTTCACTCACCGTGGGTTTCGTGGCGGTTGGGATTTCGGTCCTCCTGGGAATATTAATGGGAGGAATCGCCGGGTATTTCGGTGACCTCAGCATAAGGATCGATCACTTCCTCGCCGTATTTCTCGCCCTGACAGGACTTGTCATCATGACCGCCGGATCCATGGCGGCAGGAGTATTCCTCATCTTCGCCGGCACCGCCTGGATGGCGATCACCGCCGGGAGGAAACGCCCCGTCCACTTCAGAGGCGTATCCGTGGACACCCTGATTATGCGTTTCGTTGATATCATGCTCTGTTTCCCCAGCTTTTTTCTCATTCTCACGGTGGTGGCCCTGCTCCCGGCCAGCATCTACAACATAATGATCGTGATCGGTCTCACGAGCTGGATGGGGGCCGCCCGTTTCGTGCGCGCCGAATTCCTTTCCCTGAGGGAACAGGACTTCGTGACCGCGGCCCGGGCGCTGGGTGTGAGCGACTGGAGGATCATATTCCGGCACATGATCCCGAACGCCGTTGCGCCGGTCCTCGTATCGGCCACCATCGGCATTGCCACCGCCATCCTGACCGAAGCCGGGCTGAGCTTTCTGGGATTCGGCGTGCCCCCGCCCCATGCCACCTGGGGAAACATCCTCTCGGACGGGAAGCGATTCATCTTTGATGCACCCTGGCTGACATTTGTTCCCGGAGTCGCCATTCTGATCGTTGTACTGTCCTTCAACCTGTTCGGAGAAGGCCTGCGGGACGTGCTGAACCCCAAACTGAGGGAGAGATGAACGAACCCCTTTTATCCTTAGAAGATCTCCATGTCCGGTTTCGGAAACGAAACGAAATTGCAATAGCCCTCGAGGGAGTGAGTTACGAGGTAATGCCCGGCGAGACCGTATGTCTTGTGGGGGAGTCCGGATGCGGCAAGACCGTTTCGGCCCTTTCGATCCTGGGGATTCTTCCGGTTCCGCCGGCCGAAGTCTTCGGGGGTAGAATACTCTTCCGGGGCCGGGATCTGCTGGAACTGGCGCAGGATGAGCTCAGAGGCATCCGGGGCAACCATCTGTCCATGGTCTTTCAGGAGCCCATGACCTCGCTTAATCCGGTGTTTCGGATAGGTGACCAGATCAAGGAAGCAATACTGGCCCACCGCCACGTGGAAGATGAGGCCCTTAAAAAGCTCTGCGAAGCCCTCCTTCGTGACGTGGGGATCCCTTCTCCTGAAGAAAGACTTTATGACTACCCACACCAGTTGAGCGGCGGGCAGCGCCAGCGTGTGATGATAGCCATGGCACTGGCCTGCGACCCCGCCCTGGTCATAGCTGACGAGCCCACCACTGCACTGGACGTGACCATCCAGGTGCAGATCCTGAACTTGTTCGACGATCTCAAACGGCGAAAGCAGTTGTCGCTCCTCTACATCACCCATGACCTGAGCGTGGTTGCCCAGATCGCGGACCGAATCTACGTCATGTATGCCGGAATCATTGCAGAGCAGGGAACCGCCCGGCACATCTTTCACGAGCCGCGGCATCCCTATACACAGGGACTTCTGGCATCTCTTCCTTCCAGGGCTCGACGAGGTAGTTCGCTTCACAGTGTGCCCGGGGCCGTCCCCGACCCGGCGCACAAACCGACAGGTTGTCCCTTTCATCCGCGTTGTTCCATAGCCCTGCCTGAGTGCGGCGGTTCCCTGCCGGAGATGTTCGACTGGGGCGACGGGCACCTTGCCCGCTGCCCGGTTGCATTCTCGGGCCACCTGAGGGAGGTCGGGACATGAACACCCCGGCTTCCCGGATTGAACCCCTTCTCAAGGTCGAGGGCTTGATAAAATACTTTCCGGTTGAGCGTGGTTTTCTGAAGCGGACCGTGGGCCATATCAAGGCCGTGGACGGAGTGGACCTTTTGCTTCAACAAGGAAAGACCCTCGGACTTGTAGGTGAGAGCGGCTGCGGCAAATCCACAGTGGGAAGGGTCATCCTCAAGCTGCTGGAACCCGACCGGGGCCGCATCATCTACCGGTCAAAGGACATCACCAGCTATGACCGCAGGGCCATGGCGCCCCTGCGGCGTGAGATGCAAATCATCTTTCAGGATCCTTTTGGGTCCTTGAACCCCCGCATGACAGTGGGGCAAACCATTGAAGAGGGGCTTCGCACCCTGAGGATGAAAAACCGATTGGAGCGGATGGATCGGATAGCTGAACTGCTGGGGCTTGTGGGCATTGATCCGTCTGCAGCCGATCGTTATCCGCACGAGTTCAGCGGGGGCCAGCGCCAGCGCGTGGGTGTGGCTCGGGCCTTGAGTGTGGATCCGTCTTTGGTGGTCTGCGACGAACCGGTCTCGGCCCTTGATGTATCCATTCAGGCCCAGATCATCAACCTTCTGGAAGAGCTTCAGGCCCGGATGAACCTGAGCTTTCTATTCATATCCCACGATCTGAATGTTGTGGGTTATATCAGTGACATTGTGGCCGTAATGTATTTGGGACATATCATGGAAATCGCGGCCGCGGACGATCTCTTTGATACGCCCCTGCACCCCTATACAAAGGCGTTGCTGGCCGCAATGCCCGCTCCTGACCCGGACCGGCGCATCCAAAGGCAGGCCTTGAGCGGGGATGTACCCAGCCCTTTCAACCCGCCCCCGGGATGCAAGTTCCAGGGACGCTGCAGCATTGCTGAAAAACGCTGTGGTGAGATGGAGATACCCTTTTATGACGCAGGTCCGGGCCATCTTGTCCGATGCTGGAAGGTGATGGGCAAGTGAATTTTCCCTTGACTTTCACAGTCGAAATATTAGTCTGAGGGATCTTTGGGGGATCGTATAATGGCAATACGGCGGGTTCTGGCCCCGTTAATCGGGGTCCGAATCCCCGCCCCCCAGCCAAGACAAAAACCACGCCTTTAGCGTGGCTTTCCTGTTTTGTGGTCCCATCGTCTAGTGGTCTAGGATATCGGCCTCTCACGCCGAAGACACGGGTTCGAGTCCCGTTGGGACTACCAGGATACACCTAACCCCTTGATTTTCCGTAATGGAGTCAAGGGTTTTTTCCTGGTTTCCCTTCTTTTCCCTCCGATTTCACACATTGTATCACGCCCCGAATCCTCACATTTCCTTCCCGCCCTTGACCTTGTGCGAGGGTTTTTGGTAAGCTTCTTGCAAGAAGCTAACAGGAGGCGAATAGCTGCCACCTCATGAATCTCCCTGGTAACTTCAGACCACACTCGTGCTCCCCGGTTTTCAGGTCCACCCACCGACCAGCGCCATACGGCCGTGCGGCTGGATCTCAGAAGCTCGTTACTGACATGCCGAATTTTCTCCTGCATCCGGTACCGCTCGGTGATGTCTTGATGAACTCCTGCAAATGCATTGCATCAAGAAAGGCTTTGGTTTTATCCGCAGCTTTATTCCTTGCTTCCGGCTTCATTTTCTTTCTGAGATTAGAGTATGGTCTCGTCATGGTCCGCCACCTTGTTCTCTGTCAAGGACTTCAAATGTCTTCGTTCAACAGTTACATCTCCGGATTAATCCTTCCTTAAAATCCTTGTTAAAACCAAGATCTTTCCAATAGACCCCCCGGTGCTGACTTTCTCGGGTCTCGGCAAGTCGTTTTTCCAGCACCACTATTAGACGTGCTCTTCGCTCCTCGCTCGTAGGACCTGCCTTAATCAGATCATGCGCCTCTATGGAGTGCGCCAAATCGGGCCTGACGACCTGCGAGGACCTTGGACGCCAGGATTTACAAGAACTTGGCCGGGTGCGGAATGGAGTGTGACAGCTGAGACCCACGCCGGATGTCGAGCGGAGAGCACCTTGCTCAAAGTTGGTCAGAACAATAGGATAAAGTCACGAAACTGCTTTATTATGAAACGCTCGCTGACAAGCGCGCTATGGCGGTTGGCGTTCTTAACGGGCGAATCGCCAAGAATCCGGGGCGCGTGAGACAGATTTTTTTCTTGACAGCCAACATGCTAAACGTTTAATAGGTGAGACAGTAACGAATTAAACATTTAGTATGTGGCTCTTGGAGCCTGAGTTTCTCTCATACCATGGGGCAACCGGAATGCATTGACAAACATTTGAGGAGATGGGAAATGAAGGACCCCGTTTATATCGTTTCCGCGCTAAGGTCACCTATCGGAGACTTCGGAGGCCAATTTAAGGGGGTCTCCCCGCTTGAATTGATCGTCCCGGTCATGGACGCTGCCGTTAAAGCCTCCGGCCTGAGCCACGACCAGATAGGCAAAGTGATACTAGGGAATACCCTTTCGCCCTTGAATCCAAATATTGCGCGTTCTGCCGCCATTACTTGCCAAATCCCACCTCATGTCCCCGCATTCTCCATTCATTGTGCATGTGCTAGCGCCATGCAAGCTCTTATCAGTGGAGTTTCGGCCCTGAAGCTGGGGGAAACCGACACCGCCTTGGTGGGTGGTGTCGAATCCATGAGCGAGGCCCCTTACGTCCTTCCAAGCGAACGCTGGGGTCAACGCCTCCGGCACGCCAGGGTTATCGATCTCCTGTGGTGGGGTATGCAGGAAGATCCCGTAATGGGGGGAATGGGGCTGGCAGCCGATTATCTGGCGGAAAAGTACGGCATTTCCAGAAGCGACCAGGATGAATTGGCTATCAGATCTCATTTAACCGCAATAAAAGCACTAGAAAATGGCTATTTTAAGAATCAAATAGTACCTATAGAAGCTCGGTCCGGAAAAGGCATAAGGATTGTTGATCGGGACGAGCACCCCCGGGCTTGCCTCAATATGGAAGACATTGCCAAGCTGCCGCCTGCATTCTCAAGGCAAGGCACGGTCACAGCAGCCAACGCAAGCAGCCTGAACGATGGGGCAGCTGCCATAGTGTTGGCTACTGCCAAGGCCTGTGAGCATTATGGGCTGAGGCCTTTGGCGGCATTGGGACCCTGGTCGATTAGGGCGAGCGATCCCAAGTTGACGGGCATCGCACCCGTGCCCGCCATCCTGGATGTGGTTAAGGAAGCCCGCCTAGAGTTGGATGACTTGGAGTTAATCGAGATCAACGAAGCGTTCGCCTCTTATTACCTGGCTTGTGAAAAGGAACTCAGTATTAAGCGTCAAAAGGTCAATGTCAATGGCAGCGGAATTTCACTCGGTCATCCTGTCGGAGCTACGGGGACCCGCATTGTGGTTACCCTTCTGCACGAAATGATCAGGAGGGATGCTGAGTGCGGTCTCGCTAGCCTGTGCGCTGGTGGTGGTATGGGCTATGCACTCTTGTTACGAAGGAATTTTTGATAGAGCCTTTTCTTAAAGGAGGTGATGTACAGCCATTATTCAATTTCCTGCTTTGAAGCGCGAATTTTAGTTGTATCGAAGTTTAGTCCTTTACCCGAACAATAAGGAGGGAAGGCAATGAGGAAAGCTTACTTGTTATTTGTATTATTCTTTTATGCAACTTTAATGGTTCCTCAACCTGTTTGGGCGGATGATACCTACAGTATAGGTACACTGCTGGCAACCAGCGGACGCTTTTCGTTCCTGGGAGACCCTTCGCAGAAAGGCGCCGAACTTGCTGTTGCCGAAATCAACAAGAAGGGTGGCGTGTTGGGTAAGCAACTCGCATTGGTTTCCTATAACGACGAGGGTAATCCCGCCAAGACAGCGGGGTTGATTGACCGACTATTTACCAAGGACAAGGTGCTGGGAGTTATCGGGGCTTCGACTTCCGGGACCATCCACGTGGTGGCCACTGCGGCCGAACAGGCAGAGAAACCTCAGTTTTATATATCTGGGAACAGCGATATCTGCAAGGGAAAGGACTGGGTCTTTAACGCGGCGCCGGCCGATGAGCTGGATGCCGTGACCATGATCGAATTCCTGAGAGACAATCTCAATGTGACTAAGCTGGGCGTTATCCATGACGCCAACGAATACGGGACCCGTTCAACCCAATCATTTATCAGTATTTTAGGCGAGGTGGCTCCGAAAATCGAGGTTGTTGGGGTAGAGAAGTATCAGTCCGCCGACCGTGATATGACGGCGCAACTGATAAACCTGCGCAACGCCGGCTCAGAAGGTATCGTCATTTGGGGAGTGGGATTTGCACCCGCCGTTGTGGTCAGGAACTGGCACCAGTTGGGCATGCGGGACATCAAGCTTATGGGTGGGGCTGGCATGGGCTCCCACCAAATGATTGAAACTCTGGGGCCCGCAGGGGAAGGACTATTGTTCAACACGGTCCTCAACTATGGCACCCCGAATCCGAAAGAACAGGCCTTCCTGGACGCTTACAATAAGCAATATAATGCCGTGCCGCCCACGTTCGCCGCTGTGGGCTACGATGCGGCCTACCTGCTGGCCGAGGCCATCAAGATTGCCGGTGGAGACACAAGCAAGCTCTCCAATGCCATTCGCAGCATCAAGGACTTTGAAGGAGTCCAAGGAACCTTCAGTTTCTCGCCCCAAGAACATAATGGCCTGCAGATGGGATGCTACGTAATGGCAATAGTAAAGGATGGTAACTACTATCCAGCGGAAAAGGTATACCCTAAGTGATGCGAGATCTTTTCCAATTCTTGGTCAGCGGGGTGACTATAGGTAGCATTTATGCGCTCATAGGTATAGGCTACTATTTAGTTTTTGTCTCGACCCGGGTTATCAACTTCGCACAGGGTGCTCTGGTGCAGTTGGGGGGCATGATGGCCCTATCCTTTCTGCTTGTTTGGAATACACCTTATCTGCTTGTCTTTTTCCTGACCTTTTTCATTATGGCCGTACTCGGGGCAATTTTCGAGCGGCTCTTCGTCGGCCCAGCAAGCCGCCGCGGGATCCTGTCAGGGATTTTGATGACCGTCGGCGGTTTTATCTTTATAGAGCAGGTCATCTATGTCTTCTGGACCAAGGATGAATTAATGTTTCCCTCGATCTCGAGAGAAATCCCTTTGAACTTTCTGGGCGTTATGATCATTCCCCAGGCCATCTGGATTGTGGGGATAGCGCTGTTCCTGCTGTTTCTGCTGTTATTGTTGTTTCGTCATTCGGTCTTCGGCTTGGCATTGATGGCCGCGGCCGAAAAGCCAGACGCCGCCCGCCTGATGGGGATCAACGTCCGGGTCATGACGTCGATTTCCTGGGGGCTGGCCACTGGGCTAGGGGGTGTTGCCGGGATTCTAATCGCCCCCATTACCTTTGCGGGCGGCAGCCTGTCAGCGGACATCGGGGTCAAGGGCTTTCTGGCGGTCATCATCGGAGGAATCACCAACCCCATGGGGGCAGTGGTAGGGGGGATCACCCTCGGTGTCTTAGAGGCCTTGACCACGGCGTATCTGTCCAGCGGCTTTAAGGATGCCATCTCTTTGAGTCTACTGATATTCGTGTTGGCCTTTAGGCCAAAGGGGATCCTGGGCGATCCCGTCAAGGAAAAAGTATAGCCATATGAATCGCTTAAGCAGCAAGATTGGAGTTATTGCCTGGGTTGTCGTCATCTCGGTCGTGGTTTTGCTGCCTTATGTGGGCGTTGAGAGGTACACACTCCAGATCCTGACCCTAGCCGGCATCTATGCCATTGTTGCCCTAGGGATGAACCTGTTGTTGGGCAACGCCGGGCAGATCTCCCTGGGGCAGGCGGCGTTTTTCGGCATTGGGGCTTATACAACGGCACAGCTGATGGTCAAGTACCACCTTTCATTCTGGCTGGTGATGCCCCTGGGCGGGCTATTGGCTGGCTTGGTGGGCTTCTTACTGGGTTACCTGGCGTTGCGCTTCGAGGGCCACTACCTGGCCATGGTCACCCTGTGCTTTGGCCTCATCCTGCAGGTGCTGTATCTTGAAATCCCGGCTCTTACCGGGGGGGCGGCCGGGATAACCAACATTCCCGAGGCGGTCTTTCTCGGGCGGCCGATCAGGAACGCCGACGGCGCAATTTTGATGACCTTCCACGTGGTATGGTTGCTCCTAGCCCTCTTTTTCTGGCTTATCAAAAACTTTATCGAACTGCGCTCGGGCCGGGCCTTGGCCGCCCTCAAGGGTGACCCCGTTGCGGCTAAAGCCGTCGGCATTCCTATCGCTTACTACAAGATTCAAGCCTTCACATTCTCGGCTGTCCTGGCAGGGTTTGCCGGTGGTCTTTATTCCATCCACACGCGCTATATCGGCCCGGAACTGTTTGGTGTGCACAGTTCGCTCGAGTTCCTGATAATGGTCGTCATCGGTGGCCTTGGAAGTCCTATGGGTGCCATAGTCGGGGCACTACTAATGGCTTTTCTGCCCGAGTTTATGCGACAGTACGAGGAATACCGCCTCTTGTTTTTCGGGTTCATCCTCATGATTATCGTCTTGACCGCTCCTGGAGGTATATGGGGCTTGATTGTATCACGATCAAGACACTTTTATTACATTATATGTAGACGCAAAGTGAAAACCATATGATACTTTTGCAGGTATCTAACCTTAGTAAGGAATTTGGGGGACTCAAGGCTCTTTTGGATATCTCGTTAGATATCGCATCTGATCAGATTGTGGGCCTTATCGGCCCCAATGGGGCCGGGAAGAGCACCCTGTTCAACTGCCTAAGCGGTATCGAGCCGGTTACGAGGGGGGATATCTTTCTTAAGGACGGGCGAATAACCAACCTCCCGACCCACCGGATAGTCCAACGGGGACTAGTGCGCACCTTTCAGACCACGCGGGTCTTTGAAAACTTATCTGTCCTGGAAAACGTAATGGTGGGCAGACACATCTATTCACGGAGCAACTGTATCTTCGATATGCTTAAGCTGCCACAGGCGCGCGTAGATGAGCGCACAAACCGCCAGATGGCTCTGGCCGCTCTCGAATTGGTGGCCCTGGACGACTTGGCCGAGTTGCCCGCGGACCGTCTCACGATTACACAAGCGCGCCGTATGGAACTAGCACGAGTGCTAGCCACCGAGCCGGAACTCCTCCTTTTGGACGAGCCAGCGGCTGGACTGGATGAAAAGGAGCGTGATGATCTGCGGGATTTGTTGTTGAAAGTCCACGGGCAGGGTATTACGTTGGTGATCATAGAACACGATCTGCGCTTCGTAGTCGAAATCTGTCAAGATATCATTGTGTTAAACTACGGCCGCCTGATTGCTAGGGGCACGCCGGAGTTTATCCAGTGCGACGAAAGGGTGCTGGAGGCCTATTTGGGAGGCGAGAATGACTATTGAGGCCCCCTTGCTGGAAGTGAAAGGCCTGCACGCCGGCTACGGCAATATAAACATATTGGTCGGAGTCAACTTTTATGTCGCCGCGGGAGAACCCGTGACGCTTGTGGGGACGAACGGCAGCGGAAAATCAACTATTATTCGTGTCGTCAGCGGCTTGCTGACACCTGTTTCAGGCACAATGCTGTTTAAAGGACGTGATATAAGCCGTATGCCGGCCGAAAAACGCGTCGCACTGGGCATAACGGTGGTGCCCGAGTCGAGAGACCTTTTCGCCGGGCAGAGTGTCCTGGCCAACCTGCGGCTGGGTGCATATTTACGTCTACGTGGCATGGGACAAAAGGATTTCAAAAAGGATGTAGATCACGTGCTGGCCTTTTTCCCGGCTTTGCGGGGGCGATTGAAACAGGCCGCAGGAACCCTTTCTGGTGGTGAACAACAGATGCTGGCAATCGGACGAGCGCTCATGAGTCGGCCCGAGCTTCTGCTCCTGGATGAGCCTTCCACCGGACTGGCTCCATTGATGGTAAGAGAGATTTTCAGGGTCTTGGATGAACTGATCCGAGAAAGAGCGTTGACGGTTTTCTTGGTCGAACAGAATACTAGGCTGGCGCTTAAGGCGGTGGTCAGGGGTTACGTTCTGGAAAGAGGACGGATTGTGCGGGAAGGGGAAGCCCGAAAACTGTTAGGTTTTCTTGTGGAAGCGGGCCTGACTTATGGTAAGGCTGTTTGAGAGGAGATGCAAATATGCCTATAACAGGATTTGTGGTGGAGCGCGGCGGCGGGATTAGCTGGGTTAAACTGGAGGTTGCGGGGTCCCCGGTGATTACTCTCAGCGACTATGTCAGCCTTCTCGAAGGGCTCATCCGGGAGGGGCAGCGCCATGATGTGGGTGTGGTAGTATTGAGCGGTGCTCCGGAAAACTTCTTCTTCGGCATGCACCTCTCCGAGATTGCGCAGCTCGAGACCCGGCAGCTAACGCGCGGGACAACGGGAATGGTTCAGGACTTGCTGAACGAACTCGAGTCCGTGCCTGGGGTTCTCGTCTGCGCCGTAGACGGCCCCTGTTTGGGCGGTGGCCTGGAATTGCTGCTGGCCTTTCATGTGGTACTGGCTACGCCGCAGGCTCGGTTCGGCCTACCGGAAATAAAGGTGGGGACGATCCCTTCTTACGGGGGAACGCAGCGTCTAGCGCGCATTGTCGGCCGTAACCGGGCGCTTGGGATGATCCTTACCGGCCGGCCTGTTTCGGCGGAGACGGCTCATAACTGGGGCCTCGTGACGGAAATAGTGGAGCAGAAAGAATTGTCCGGACGTACCAGTCAGATAGCGGAGCAAATCGCAGCGTTGTCGCGGCCAGCCGTGAGAGCCCTGTTGCGCAGTGTCATCAGGGGGTTGGACCTGCCTTTGGCTGCTGGGCTCAACCTCGAAAGCATGCATTCATCTCGCCTGGCGGGCAGTGAAGATCTCCAGGAGGGTATTGCGGCCTTCTTTGAAAAAAGGAAGCCGCTCTTTCCTTCGGTACACAGAGGATTGGGAAAGGCGCTCGATACATGAAGGATGGTAATGCCAGAGCTGGACGGGATACCCGATCGGCCCTGCTGGATGCCGCCACTCGGCTTTTCGGCCAGATAGGCTACCATGCCACCACGATTGATAAAATCACGGCCGAGGCTGGCGTGACGCGTGGAGCCCTTTATTGGTACTTCAAGAGCAAGTCCGAGTTGCTGGGCGGAGTGTTCCAATCCATGCGGAGCGAATTACTCGATCGTCTGGTCAAGGCCGTCGATCGAGCAGGGCCGCACCCGTTGGAAAAACTTTGGGCCGTCTTTAAGTTCAACGCTCGTTTTGCGGTGGAGTATACCGACCTAGTCCATTGCCTGAGGACTCTTTCACTGGAGCTTTCCCGCTCAGAGGAGGAAAACAAGAACATCCTCTTCGAGGTTTTGGACAAGCAGCACAAGCTGATCGCCAACATCATTAAGGAGGGCCAGGCTGCCGGCTGCTTCAGGCGGGACCTTTCAGCCGATGTAATGACGGCGGCGATCCTGGCCATCCATGACGGTATAGTCTTGCAGCTTGCAGTGTTTCCCAGCCTGCTTAATGGTCGGGATGCTGCCTGGGCCTTTCGCCAGATCACCTTGGCCGGCATGGACGCAGGAGCCAAAATCATTCGTCCGCTCAAAAAGACAGCGAAATATGAGGATAAACAGGGGGAATAAAGTGCAAGAAATCGACCTGGAAAGCATGTCAAAGGTGATCGGCATCGTGGGTGGCGGCGTCATGGGTACCGGATTGGCGCGTTTTTTTCTCGCTTGCGACTTTGAGGTACGGGTGGTCGAGGCGGATGACAACCTGGCGGAGCGGTTCCGACTACGGTTGATAAAAGCCTTTGCCAAGGATATGGAACTGGGTCGCACAGTCAAAGCGGAGGCCGCTGCTCGTCTCGAGAGGTTGCAGACTGGCATTGATATTCCCAGCCTCTCCGGAGCCAGCTTGATTATCGAGGCCGTGCCGGAGAACCTAGCCCTTAAAAGACAGGTTCTAAGACAACTTGAAGGGGTCGTGGGGGATAACACCATCCTTGCCTCAAACACCAGCGCCCTCCCCATATCGGCCCTCGCTGCGGCCATGAAACGCCCCGATAGGTTCATTGGAACCCATTTCTTTAATCCGGCCCAAGTTATGCCGCTGGTTGAGGTCGTCCCCGGGTTTGACACCGCTCCGGCCATCGTCGACCAGACCATGGGGTTTTTGAGGGCCTGTGGAAAAAAACCTGTCAAAGTCAAGGACTGCCCCGGCTTTCTCGTGAATAGAATCATGGGGGCTTACATGAATGAAGTCATGCGGCTGCTTGAGGACGGGGTGGGCATTAAGGAAGTCGAAGAGACCGCACAAGGGCTTGGATTCCCCATGGGGCCGATCGCATTGGGGGAGATGGCGGGATGGGATGTGGTATGTGCTGCCAATGAGACCTTGGAACGATACTACGGTATGCGCTTTGCGGTGCCGTCCCTGCTTAAGCGTCTTGACGTCGAGGGTCGGCACGGTGTGAAGGCCGGTAAGGGGCTTCTGGACCACTCCTTGCAGCCGCCGGTAGCCGCTGGGGATCTTGCGGTGGCCTCCAAGCCGCTGAGCGGCATCGATGAAAAGACTGAACTGGAAGAGCGGCTTTCCGAAATCGTTTTTGCGGAGGCCATGCGCTGCCTCGACGAAGGTGTATGCCAGGCTGTAGACATCGATCAGGCTATGATGCTAGGCGCTGGGTTGCCTAAAGGCCCTCTGACATGGGCCGATGAAATCGGTCTGGACAATGTACTGGCACGATTGAAAAGCCTGTTTGAAAAATTCGGGCCGAGATTCTGGCCGCCACCGATCCTGCAAATATCAGTCATAGCGGGCTATACTGGGAAGTCGGCAGGACGTGGCTTAGGGGGACGGTATTGATGGAGCCGATTCTTGTCAACGTTCTAGAGGCCAACTTGAAGGCGCGTGCGGAAAAACCTGCTATTCTTTTCGGAGCAAATATCGATACCTTCGAAGACATAGCAAGAAAGGCACGCAGTATCTGTGGCGCACTTCAGGCAAAGGGTCTAGAGCCCATGGAGCGAGTGGGGCTGCTTTTGCCAAACATCCCTGAATTTGTCTATGCATATTTTGGGATATTAATGGCCGGAGGGCAAGTTGTGCCAATAAACGTAATGATGAAGCCGGACGAGATCAGTTACATAGGAAACGACAGCAACGTAAAGTACATCATCACGCAGTCAGCCTGCGTTGAGAACGTTTTAGCAGCCAAGGCAGCCTTAGCCTCGCTTGAAGAAGTCTTTTGTGTCGGCGCTAGCCCGGAAGGTGTCGTTCCTTTCGATACGTTACTCGAAGGCGCCCAATGCCCCCGCGGCGTAACCCCTAACCCGGACGATGTAGCTGTGGTTCTCTATACCTCAGGCACTACAGGGTCTCCTAAAGGCGCGATGCTTACCCACCAGAACCTCTATTCCAATGCGATTGCGACAGCGCATACATATCAATACACCGAAAACGATATCATCGCCTTTGGGATGCCCCTGTTTCATTCCTCCGGGCAGACGAATGTCATGAACGCGGGTTTCAGCCAGGGCGCCACGTTGGTCTTGCTGCCGCGCTTTTCCATTGAAGGAGTGCTGGAAGCCTTCACGGCCCATCCGGTTACCGTATTTGTGGGCGTCCCCACCATGTACCACCAGCTGCTTAACCATCACGAAGTACAACGTTTGAAGACAGCGCATCTTAGGGCGCTCATCGTCGGCGCAGCGCCGCTTCCGGAGTCCTTGTATCACGCGCTTGAGGCCAGGTTCCAGGTCCCCATCACCGAGGGCTATGGGCTGTCAGAGGCAGGCCCTGTGGTTGCACACAACCCTATAGCCGGCACGAAGAAAGTCGGCAGTGTGGGTCTACCCGTCGAGGGAGTTTCCGTGCGGGTGGTGGACGAAGGCGGAAGAGAACTCGGAGTAAATACGGTGGGCGAGTTGGTGGTCCAAGGTCCGAATGTTATGTTGGGATATTTGAATCAGCCGGCGGCGACTGCAGAGGCGCTCAAAGACGGCTGGCTGCACACAGGTGACTTGGCGCGCATCGACCGGGATGGCTACATCCACATTGTGGATCGCAAAAAAGACATGCTTTTGACAGGCGGCTTCAATATATACCCACGGGAGGTAGAAGAAGTCTTGCATATGCATCCGTCGATCAGCGAGGCCGCGGTCGTGGGTATCCCGGATGAGGAAAAAGGGGAGTTGGCCGCAGCTTATATCATTCTCAAAGCTGGGGCGGAGGCTTCAGCGCAGGATATAATCGATTTTTGTCGTAGTAAGATGGCCGTCTACAAGGCTCCCCGTCGGGTCTTTTTCGTGAACCATTTTCCGAGAAACCCCTCTGGAAAAGTGCTGAAACGTTTGCTGCCTAGCTGCTGGAGCCGGTGCCCTGATGCATCTGTCGACTCTATTGAATGGGAGGGGAGGGAAACGCAGTATGATAATACCTGATATTCTTCGTCATAGTGCCCAACTGTATCCCAACAAAACGGCGGTAATATTTGAATCCCATGCGTTAACCTACCGTGAGTTTACGGAATATTGCAGTAAGATGGGTGCTGCGTTGCATGGCCTGGGACTGCAACGTGGCGAACGGATTGCTTTCCTGACCCTTAACAGTCTTGAGTTGGCGGCAGCCCATTTTGCTGTACCGGGGTGTGGGATGGTGGTCCTTCCACTCAACCATCGACTTTCCAAACAGGAAATCCTGGAGATCCTGGAGGATGCCAAAGCCGCAGCGCTGGTTTATTCCCCGGAATTTGCAGCTGTGGTGGACGGTATCCGTCCGCGGTTGGGTTTTGTCAAATGCGTTATCTGTACGGAGGCCGGAAGGAATGACCCGGACTTGCAAGCGCTTTTGCAGTCGGCGATGCCGATGGATTTCGAAGAGCCGATTGCTGATGAGCTGGCAACCCTTCTTTACACCAGCGGGACGACCGGCAAACCCAAGGGGGTGCAGCTCTCCCACGCCAACACCGCATCGACGCTGGCCACCTTGCTGATCGAGGAGAGGTTGGTGCCAGATGACATAGGATTGATGGTGGCACCGCTTTTTCATGTGGCTGGCTGCCATACCTTCATGGCCCTGGTTGCAAGAGGTTGCACCGTTCATTTGCTGCCAGGATTCGATCCTCGAAAAACCCTCGAGGCACTTGCAGAAAACCGGGCCACTGTAACCCTGCTTGTTCCGGCAATGATAGGAGCGATCTTGCGCCTGCCGGATCAGGATAGTTTCGACACACGGGCTTTGCGGCTGCTGGTTTATGCCGGGGCGCCGATGCCGGAGACCCTGCTGCAAACCGCTATAGCACGGTTCGGTAATATCTTCTTCCAGATTTACGGGCTTACTGAAACTTCCGTGCTCTCATGCCTGCGCGTGGAAGACCACCGCCAGCATGAATTGTTGTCGTCGGCCGGCAGGGAAATGTACGGCTGCCACCTGCGGCTGGTGGATGACCGGGGCGAAGATGTTCCACCCGGTTACATCGGTTACATTATTGCCAAGGGAGATAACGTCACCTCCGGTTACTGGAATGCACCGCAGGAAACCGCCCGCAGTTTGCAGGGCGGCTGGTTTGAGACGGGCGACGTTGCGGTAAAGAACGAAGAAGGTTACCTGTTCTTGAAAGACCGGAAGAAGGATATGATAGTCACCGGGGGAGAAAATGTTTATCCAGTCGAAGTCGAAAATGTGTTGAACAAACATCCTTCGATAAACGAAACAGCCGTAATTGGGATTCCGGACGAAGAGTGGGGTGAGCGCGTCATCGCCCTAGTCAACTTAAAAGAAGGCATTGATATCGGCGCAAAGGAGGTTATAGAGTTTTGCCGCGAGCACCTAGCAAGCTATAAGTGTCCCAAGGAAGTTAAGTTTTGTGCCGCTTTGCCGAGAACAGCAAGTGGGAAGATCAAGAAAAATATCCTCAGAGCACCCTATTGGGAGGGAGCCACCCGTGGAGTGCATTAGGTCACCCTTTCTTAATGCTCTTATAAAAAACATATGAAATGCTATGTAAAGCATGCGTTAATTTTATGATTTTGTACCAGGATCAAGGTTGTTGTATAAGGGGCTGGATGTTGCCGTAACAGATATGAGAATGGGGCCTTCATCATTGCGGGTACTTCTGTTTGAGGAAACTGCGGCCATCCCCCCGCCGGAAACCATGATTGACGAAATTAATAGGCACGCATAAAAATGGCACTCCTGGCGAGTCAAGGCTTTGTGGCGGGAATGGAACGCCTCCGGGGGCGGGGCCGCCCCCCACCGACGTAACCGTTCAGCAATGACTAGGCCCTGAGGGGCGGGAAGCCCAGATTACCAGATCTGGGTACACTTCTGTCAGGTTACGGGGGAGGACCAGATTAAGGGACCTCTTATTGGATTTCGTGGCTAATTTATGAAAGAGGTGCTTGAGGATGAATTTTGAACTGAGCAAGGAGCAAAAGGATATAAAACTGGCGGCGAGGGAGTTTGCCGAGGGCGAAATCCGCGATGTTGCTAAGGAGTACGACCAGCGGGAGGAGTTCCCCCGCGAGCTCTGGCGTAAGGCCTGCCAACTTGGTTTCGTAGCTATGTTCATCAATGAAGAAAACGGCGGCGCCGGCCTGGGTCTGTTCGAATACTGCCTGACTATGGAGGAATTCTGGCGTGTGGACCCGGGGTGCGGTTGCATCTTATTGACCTCCTTTGGGGCCGAGACCCTGCAACACCATGGTACACCTGAACAAAAGGCGAAATACCTGCCTCCTATCCCCGCTGGGGAAGCCATCATGGGAACCGCAGTTACCGAGCCGGATGCGGGCAGCGACATATTCGGAATCAACACTACCGCTAAAAGGGACGGGAATGATTACATCATCAACGGCTCTAAGATTTTTATCACTAACGGTACCATTGCCGATTACCTAGCGGTATACTGCGTGACCGAACCGGAGGCCGAGTCGCGTTACGATCGCTACTCGCTCTTAATGGTGGAAACCAATCGGCCTGGATTCGAGGCGTCCAAAATCAAGGGCAAGCTGGGCATTCGGGCATCCGATACCGCTGAGTTGTCCTTTAGGGATGTTAGGGTCCCGGCCGGCAACCTTGTGGGTGAAAGGCCTGGCAAAGGCTTCGGCCAGATCATGGAGCTTTTCAATATGAACCGCGTGGTGGCCGCCTCCCAAGGGGTCGGCGTGGCCCAAGGCGCTCTTGAACAGACCATCGCCCATGTGAAAAAAAGAAAAGCATTCGGCAGTCCCATAGGAAAGTTTCAGGCCATTCAGTTCAAGTTGGCCGAGATGGCTACGATGGTTGAGGCGGCTCGTGCGTTGACCTATCAAGCCGCTTGGTTGCTAGATAACAACAAGACTGATCCGATGCTGATTGCCATGGCTAAATGGCTGGCTGGCGAAACGGGTGTCAGGGTGGCGGACGATGCCCTCCAATTGCATGGAGGGTATGGCTATATCAATGAATACGACATTGAGCGCTTCTATCGCGATGCGAAAATAGTGGAAATCTACGAGGCTACAAAGGAGATGGAAAAGAACACAATTGCCAGGCAACTCTTGGGGAGATTTTAGTGAGACATGGATGGCAATCAAACTTGAAGGGAAACGCTCGGATATTGCAGACTTCCGTTTCCAGTTCAGATGTAATGCGCCAGTTCACCAGAATACTGGCGATTCCAGAACCAACTAAATGTGCAACATATGATAAGCTATAAGAAACAAACGCCACGTGAGTTTAGGTTTAGGAGTAATAGAAGCAAGAAAGGTTAAGCTGCTGACTTAGGCAGAAAACCTGTGGCGTGCTGCCCCTTCCCTCTCCTTGGGAATCAACCGGTCCAGTTCCATAGAGGTTCTTCCTTCTAGCGCCTTACGCATACGGTCAGGGGCAATATCGTCCCTTTCCCCGGACCCCACCAAATCGCCTTCATTCTTCCAGGTGGTCTCATCTATGTGGTTGACCAGGGTGCTCCTGGCACACTGAGCGATGTGGTCATAGTGGGGAACAATGGCCTCCGA
>CAYPSZ010000288.1:0-3475 GCA_964413125.1 uncultured Desulfobacterales bacterium | reverse complement strand
TGAAATGAAGTCGGAATCGCTGTCAACGGCAATGGGACTCGCTGATCAGTCGTGCGAAAAAAGAAATACATTTTTTCGTCAGGGGATGCTTTTACCCTTGACACCCGGAGGCCTTATAAGTGTTGGCCCTTTTTTTCAAATCGTAAGCCTTGAGCTTTCGATTGAATTCGTAAAGCTCACTGAGCTTTCTGAGTACTTTATCGATTCTTGTCATCTTCCAGTTTCTCTATATCGGCCTGATCCTGTTTCGAGTCTCTCGTTCTCTTTAGCCAGATCAGGTCTTCTTTGCTCGCAAGCATCACTCTTCCCTCTTCCGATTCCGCTTCGACAGCATTCTGGATCATCCTCCTGACCTCTTCATCTTTCGCCACCAGAATATCTACCAGCATTTCATCTTCTTCGTTTGCTACCTTCAAGAACCGACGAAGCTCGATGGCCACGTTCCGGAATGTCCAAGGCGATGCGGATTCGAAATATCCATCTTTCTCCACAATACCTTTTACTTTATCAAAATCATCGGCGTCAACAAGGAGGTCTATGTTCCTGGTGAATCGCGGCTCGGTGTAAAATGCCATTGCGACTCCTCCAACAAGGGCATACTTCACCCCCTGTTACTCCAATTCCAACACCAACCGCTTGAATTCCTCAAATACATTCATGCTGTTCTTCCTCTGTGCCAACCAGTGATTATACAGTTTTTTTTCTTTATAATCATGAAAAAATGCATATTATGCAGAAAGCAATTTTAGTGCCTAATATTACAATTTTCCACAATTTTTTTCTTAAATATATAACTGAGTTAATCGAGCGAAAATTCAAAGCACTATCGGCTGAAGCCGATAGCTTGAAACATAGCCGACTAGAAGTCGGCTTAGGACCCAATCGTAAAGTCGTCATCGCGGGCACGCTCCGCGACATCCTGCATCTCTATATATTGCAAGATCACTTCATCTGTAACATTGCCGGAGGATGCAGCAAAATAACCGCGTGCCCACAGATGACGACACCAAAACTTTTTGGCTAAACTACGGTTTTCGCTTAACAACTTTCGGGATGTTTTCCCTTTAACACGCTTCGCCAGTTCCCTAACTTATACATATGGCGGAACCGATACAAATAGATGGACGTGATCTTTGGAAACGTGGCCTTTGATGATCTCGATATCCATCGACTTGCAGATCTCGCGGATCAAATCTCGCAATCGGGTACCCACGTTTCCAAAGAGTACCGGCTTGCGGTATTTCGTGATCCAAACCAAGTGGATCTTCAGATCATAAACACTGTGGGATGTCTTGCGGTAATTTTCCATGCCGCAAGCCTACTGAAGTCTTCGCCTGAAGGCGAGGGTTTTTCTCCCATTCCCCGAAAGGGACAATCTACCGTTATCATCTGAGTATCAAGACAGTGCACCTCTCGGCAATCGGCAACGCGGAACACCATCTACCGATTGACCCATGCTGCCTATCCGTGGTCAACAGGCTTAGAGACCTGGACTGGAAGGGCAATGTCATCCTAGAGTACCCGCCCTGGTTCCATTACCGGGTCCGCGATGATGTGCCGGCTCTGCGCAACTGGATTGAACGGGGTATTCCCTATGCCTTTACCCCGGTTGACTATCGGTACCGCAATCAGCCGGAACACTGGGGCTACGGTCGCGAGCCCCTTGCTTGATCATTGCCGTCTTGTTCGCTCGTAACGATCAACGGCGTATCTGGACGCCCAGGCTTGATAAACAATTTGCCTGGCTGGTGGTTTCCTAAAGTAAAGGGGGCAGCTTTGCACTCGGGCTTCCTACAGACACCGCCTCTGGGAGATGTCCTTCAGAAGATTGCGGGGGCCTTGCATTGTGAGCCGAACTCATTAATTCCCGTTCGAATTGTGTCACACCGCTTGAGAAGGATTTCACTTGAAGTCATTGATACGAATTCAAGGGCGAAGGCCCTTTATGAGCATCTCGGCTTTGACGTACTGAAGACGCAAACACTCTGGCCGTTGAGCTTGTTCGTAAAGTTCCCAATTTGGAATCTGCCTGGACTACCCCGTTACACGGCCGATCCTGCTCTATGGCGGGCGTTACAGGCTTTACGAGGAGGGGGTGGAGGGTGTTCCGATTCAGGAGGCCCTTTCCTGCCTTCATGACCTGCTGGACTCACCCTACCCTCCTTCGGGGACGCCTTCTGTGGACTTCATTCCGAAAACACCGGCTACGTCTTCGACAATGAGGTAGAGAGAGGGAACGACCAGGAGGATCAAAAGCGTGCCGAACATCAGGCCGGCTGAAATGCTGATGGCCATGGGCACCAGGTACTGCGCCTGCAAGCTGCGCTCGAGGATCAGCGGAAGCAGGCCCGCCACCGTGGTCAGTGAGGTCAGCATGATGGGCCGGAACCGCAATCGCCCGGATTCATAGGCCGCCTCGAACGCATCTGTCCCCGCCCGTCGACGATCGTTCATGAAAGAGATCATCAAAATGGAGCCGTTGATCACAACCCCGCTCAAGGCCACGATCCCGAACAGGCTTATGAGGGTGATATCATATCCCAGCAGCATGTGCCCGATCAGCGCGCCGATGAATCCGAAGGGAATGGCGGCCATGATAATGATCGGTTGAATGTAGCTGCGGAACTGTATTGCCAGAAGCGCGAAACACACGATCATGGCATACATCAATCCCCGCATCAGGCCCTCCACCGATTCGCGCGTCTGCTGTTCCTGTCCCTCGAAACTCACCCGCACCCCGGGAAACTCGGCTTCGATCCGGGGCACGAAATCCCGCCGCAGGGATTCGATGATCTGACGTGCGTTGGCCGTTGTTTCGTCCAGATCGGACGTCACGTTTATTACACGGCTGCGGTTTCGCCTGCGGATATCAGAGTACCCGCGCTCAAACGACAGGGACGCGATTTCACCGAAGGGGACTTCGTGCCCGGCGGGTGTCAGGACCCGCACGTCATCCAGGCTGTCGAGGGTGCTGCGCTCCTCGGGGGTGTAGCGCACCATCACGCGTATATCGTCACGCCCGCGCTGGATGCGCACGGCCTCGGCCCCGAAATACGAGGCCCGGACACGACGCGCCAGATCAAGCTGGCTCACGCCCAGCGGATAGGACTCGGGCCTGGCCTCAACCCTGAGCTCCAATTTCCCGGGCGAGAAATCGTCGATGGTGTCGAAGGTTCCGCTGAACTGTGCGATGCGCTCCTTGAACGCCGTGGCAGCCTGTTTGAGCTGATCCAGATCATTGCCGCTCAATTCCACCTCGATGGGGCTTCCCGGCGGTCCCCCCTCAGGAACCAGAAAGACCAGCCTTTCCGTTCCCGGGATTTCGCCTGCCAGTTCTCTCCATCTGGATCGCAATTGCTCGGCGGTTGGTTTGCCCTTGCGTTTTTCGCTCGGAAGCAACTCCACGAATACCTCGGCGCAATGCCCGCCCCGATCGGTGGCCACTACATCCAGCAGCGCGATTTCTCCGATGGCA
>CAYPSZ010000287.1:0-7788 GCA_964413125.1 uncultured Desulfobacterales bacterium | reverse complement strand
TATGGCTGCTTCTCTCGGCGGGCGCCCTTTATGCGGGCGCCAAAAAGACCGCCGGGGCTTCGGCCCGTGAAGAGGCAGAACAGGAAAAGCGCCTCCTGGACCTTGCGGCTCAACTGGACCACGCCCGCTCCATGATCGAAGAGGCCCGGGAAAAGGAGGCCCGGTATCAGGCGCGGATCAATGCCCTGAGCAGTGAGCGGGACGGTCTGAGCCGGGACGTGGAAGGCCTGCTGGAGGAAATGGAGGGACTGGAGTCGGGGGTGAAGAACCAGCAGTCCCTGCGGGAAGAGACCGAGCTCCAGGTCCTGGAACTCCAGGAGGAGATGGACCGCTTAAAGAGCAGGATCCAGAGGCCCAAGAAGTCCGAAAAGGAGATAGACAGGGTCAGAAAACGTTTCAGGGCCCTGTACAAGAACCTGACCTTTACGGACAGATCCCTCGAGGGCTTGAACGATATGACCCTGGACTTCCAGATAAAGGCGGAAGAGATCCTGAAAACACTAAACGATGACCCTGAATCCGTTGCCATCAAGAGAAAAGTGTTTGGCAAAGGCGGAAAATGGAATATATTGGAGGCGGTTTTCTCATACTCGGGCAGGCTTTACTTTATGAGGGATGAGGACGGGGTATCGGTCCTGGCCATTGGAAACAAGAACACCCAGGCCAAGGACCTGGCCTATTTGGAGTCGCACCGCAACTCCTGAAAATTTCCTGAAAGTGAATCCCGATGCCCTTGCATGACGCCCGTTTACAATCATTAATGTTTGCCCTGCGCCCCTGCGCCTCTGCGGGAGCATAAAAGAGAACCCGTATACTGGAAACAAAAATGCCTTCCAAACAGCATTCCATCCTTCTGGTTGAAGACGACCCGGACGTGCTGGCCGTCATGCTCAAGCACCTCGAATACTACCGCTACCAGGTGGTGACCGCCTCGGACGGCATGGAGGGCCTCCAACTCCTGGACAGCAGGGGCTTCGACCTGGTGATCACCGACATTGTGATGCCCTATGTGAGCGGAATCGGCATCGTGTCCAAGGTCAAGGGAAAATCACCGGACACCCCGGTCATCGCCATTACCGGATTCGGAAAGGAGCCGGAGTCCCTTGCAAACGAGAGCAGGGCCGACCTGGTGCTCTCCAAGCCCGTCAAGATGGCCGTGCTGGTGAAGCATGTAAGGCGTCTTCTGGGGGAGGTGCAATGATCGCGCCGGAGACCATGAATCACCCCGACCGTAAAAAGTTCCTGCTGGAGGTGCTCTCGGGAGAGTCGCGGGGCGAGGTTTTCAGGGTCACCGGCCCCACGGCCACGGTGGGGAGGTCCGCGTCCAATGAAATACAGCTCCCGGACCGGGCCATGTCCAGAAAGCACCTCAAGATCAGCGCCCTCAACAAGGGATGGCTGGTGCAGGACCTGTGGAGCAGGAACGGGACCCGCCTGAACGGAAAGGCCTTGAGGCCGGGCCAGGCAACCCTGGTAAAGGAAGGGGACCGGCTCACCATAGGCACAACTTCCTTTTGCATCAAAGAGCCCCAACACCCGGAGCGCAGGGACACGGCCCATGAAGACACCGAGCGGCTAAGCCCGGCCCTGATCCCTCTCAAGGACTTCTACGAGGATCGACCCAGGTCGTACATAAAGAACGTGGAGCTCATAAACTGCTTGTCCGAGGCCCTTATGGGCTCCCTCAAGCTGTCGGACATATTCGAGCGGCTGGCCGACTACCTCTTTGACGTGTTCAAGCGCATAGGGCGGGTGGCCATACTTCGCAAGCACCCGGAGACCGGCCTGCCGGAAGAACTCATAGTAAGGACCAGAGAGGACCTGCCCGAGGCCTGGAGCGGCTACAGCCGGACCATAGTGGAGGAGGTGTTTGCAAGCGGGCAGTCCCAGTTCATACTGGATTTCGACGAGCACGACAAGACCCGGTTGTCCGAGAGCCAGAAGCTCATCCGATCGTACATGTGCGTGCCCCTGATCAGCCGCTCCAGCGTCCGGGGCGTCATCTACGTGGACTCCCTGGAGTATTCCCGCGGGTTTCGGCAGGAGGACCTGTTTCTCTTAAGCGCCCTTTCGAGCCCCGCCGCCATGGCCATTGAAAACGCAACCCTGGTGGCGGACCTGGAGAAGATGGTGGACGTAAAGACCAGGGCCCTCCAGGAGGTGGGAAACCGGCTCAAGACCAGCGAGATCAGGTACAAGGCCATCTTCAACAACATGAACAGCGGGGCCGTGGTCCTCAAGGAGACCGAAGAGGGGGGCGACTTCCAAATCCTCGAGCTCAACCGGGCGGCCCTGAGGATAGAAGGGGTGGAAAACAAGGACCACTTGTCAGGAAGCCTTTTGTCCCAAGCCCTCCCGTTTTCCGGGGAGTGCGGGCTCATGGATGCCTGCCTCCGTGTGGCCCGCGGCGGCGAGGCCGAGTCCCTTGTCATAAGCATCCCGGGGGAAGATGAGGGCTTTCAGGCCTTCAGGGACTGCTATCTGTACCGCCTGCCCACCAAGGAAGTGGTGATGCTCTATGAGGATATAACCGAAAAAATCATGCTCGACAAAGAGCAAAAGGAACTCCAGATGCAGCTTTACAACTCCCAGAAGCTGGAGTCCATAGGCCTCATTGCAGGGGGTGTGGCGCACAACTTCCGCAACATACTGCAGGCGGTCTACGGAAACGTCGAGTACCTGGAGATGCTCTACGGAGAACAGCCCGAGATAAAAGAAATAGCCTCCAACATTGCGGAGTCCGTGGAAAAGGGTTCGGACATGACCCGGGATCTTTTGCACTTCTCCAAACGAAGCCGGGCCTCCGACTTCAACGACTGCGTGGATATGGGCGAGGTGATCGAAAAGACCTGCAACATGATAGCGCGGCTCCTGGATCAGAGGATCACCTTGGAGAAAAAAACAGGGCCGGGCCTGACAGTGAGGGGCAACGCCTCCCTGTTGAGCCAGGTGCTCATGAATCTCATCACCAACGCCCGGGACGCCATGACAGGAGAAGGCCGGATCCTGGTGGAGGGGAAAAGAAAAGGTCCCCACGTGATATGCCGTGTGTCCGATACCGGCACGGGCATGGATGCGGAAACGCTCAAGCGCATATTCGACCCCTTCTTCACCCTCAAGGAAGTGGGCAAGGGCACCGGGCTGGGGCTTTCCACCAGCCGGGGCATCATAAGCCAGCACGGGGGCTCCGTAACGGTGGACTCCGCTCCGGGCAAGGGTTCCACCTTCGAGATAACCCTGCCCTTCGAAGATGCCGGGCGCTTTGCCGACAAGGACAAGATCCCTGTCCGGTCCCTGGGAAACAACGAGAAAATCCTGATCGTGGATGATGACGAGGCGGTCCTGAACAGCATGGCCCTGTTGGTGGAGCGCCTGGGATACATGCCCCTCAAGGTGAACAGGGCCGTGGAGGCCTTGAGGCGTTATCCGGTCTGGAACCCGGACCTGGTCCTCATAGACCGCAACATGCCGGAGATGGACGGCCTCTCCTGCACCCAGGAGATCCTCCGCATGGATCCCGATGCCAAGGTGGTGATCATTTCCGGGTACCATGATGTGGGCCCCGATGGAATAGATGAGGACGTGCGGCGCGTGATCCGCGGGTACCTCACCAAGCCCTGCCAGATCCGGGAGCTGGCCGGGACCATCTCACAGGCCCTTTCATAGTCCGGCGGGAACAAGTTATGAGTAAGCTTCAGGTCCTACTGGTGGACGGCGACGCAGATCTTGACAAAGACGCATGGGCGGCTCGGTTGGAAGAGGCGGGCCATAAGATCTCCCTTGTTGTGGGCGCCCATGACCCCATCTCGTACTACCAGGGACAAAAGCCTGCCATAGCCGTTCTCACCCCCTCCAAAGACACCACAGGCATGCTCGAGGCCCTTAACAAGGTCAAGGTCGCTCACCCGGACCTGCCCGTGGTGGTCCTCAGCAATGAAGAGCCCCTTTTTTCCACCACCATGTGCGGGCCGTTTCAGGGGGTTTCGTGCATACCGCCGGAAGATGTGGAAAACGGGCTTGCCGCGGCCCTTAAGGCATCATCCGCCACCTGCAACCTGGGCGGGGGTGAGGCCCGGCATCCCGTAATCATAGGACGTAGCAGCGCCATCCAGGAGATCCGGCACAAAATCCGCGCCGTTGCGAACAAGCCCGTGACCGTTCTAATCACAGGCGAGAGCGGCACCGGAAAGGAGCTCATCGCCCGCTCCATCCACTGCCACTCCAACCGGTCCAACAAGCCCCTTGTCAAGGTCAACTGCGGGGCCCTTCCCGACACCCTCTTGGAGAGCGAGGTCTTCGGCTACCAGAGGGGGGCCTTCACCGGGGCCCATGCGGACAAGCCCGGCCGCCTGGAAACCGCCCACCAGGGCACCCTGTTCGTTGACGAGATAGGCGCATTGCCCCTTCAACTCCAGGTCAAGTTCCTCCAGGTCCTGGAAGAAAAGGTCTTCTCCCGCCTGGGCGGCGTAAAGGACCACACCATCGAGACCCGGGTGATAGCCGCCACCAACGCGGACCTCCTCAACCAGGTCCACCAGGGCCTGTTCAGAAAAGACCTCTACTACAGGCTGGCGGTCATCCACATCCAGGTGCCCCCCCTCAGGGAGCGCAGCCCGGACATACCCCTCCTTGTCCACTATTTTCTCCACAAATACGCAGTGGAACTCAGGCGAACCGTGCCCGAACCCCCCGAAGAGGTGAGCCGTCTCCTCAGCCGCTACACATGGCCCGGAAACGTCCGGGAGCTGGAAAACATCATGCGGCGTGCCGTGGTCATGGAGGACTGGGGCTTCATAAACGAGTTCATGTCCCAAAACCCCGGCGCCGAAGAGTCGGAGCCGGGAGATCCCGGCGACCCGGAACAAGGCCTCACCGTGTGGACGGAAAAGACCATTCAGTCGTTCCTGTCCCGAAAAGGCGCAACCCTCAAGACCCTGGTAAAGGCCTACATAGAAGACCTGGAGCGCACAGCCATTGAAAACGCCCTCAAACAGGTCCAATGGAACAGAAGACAGGCCGCAGACCTCCTGGGCGTAAGCTACAAAACCCTCCTAAACCGCATAACCGCCCTCGACCTCCACAAAAACAACCACCCCTAACCCCCCCAACGCCCCCAACGAACTTAACGCTCCTAACGCCCCTAACGATCTTAACGAACCTAACGAACCTAACGCTCCTAACGCTCCCAACGTTTTTCAAAAATGCTGTAATCTTTAACCAACAAGTAGCAAGCAATTACACGCATAATGGAACCAACCTACACCCCCGCCCCAAACGGTCGCCCCAGGCTCGCCTCCGAACAAAAACCCAAGCAACTAACCAATTGATATAATAGATTAAAAATATTCCAGGCTTTACCGCCCAACCCCCTCTTTTATGGCACAAGCCTTGCTCATAGGCAGAGTCATCCGTCACTTGCGACCGGAAAAAGCTGAAAGCAGAGAGGGGAGCAGATGCAGGAAATGGCATCGCTGTTGGACCAGGGAGGGAGACGCTCAGGACGGGATCGGAGACAGTTCGTGTATTCCGGGCACATTCCGGAGCGGCGCTCAGGGATCGAGCGAAGAACCCTTGACGATAGAAGGAGCGGGTTGGACAGGAGAAACCAGAATACTTCCAACGTGATCGAAATGGCCGTCTGGAAGGAGCGAAGGGCACAAAGGGACCGCAGAACCCTTCCCCCGCCCTACCCGAACCCGCTGTATGAAAGGGAGCGTGTATAAAGTGATACCCAACTTAGAAACAATATTCACGGAAAAGTGGTATCCATTTACACGCCTTTTGGAAAGGCCCTTTAAGAAGTTTAGCACAAGAAATATCGACTGTTGTAACAACCTGAAAACAGGACAAAAAAAGTGAAGCATGAGATTATTGTGAAACACCGGTTTTTGGCACAAGCCTTGCTCTTACCCTTAGCAACGATATGGATGTCGAAATCAGGACAGGATGTTTTTGGAGAGTTAACATGAACAAGCGAAATTCCAAATTTGGGGAAATTATCAAGTCTAACACGATTCTGAGGGCGGTTGATTTTTCAATATTAACAGTTTGCATACTACTGGTAATTGCCACTTTCTTGTCTAAACCGACTCCGGTTGATGCTTCAATTTTGACCATTTATGACAATTACTGGGGCGCTGATGATCATGGTTACGGGGATGTAGTCGGGGATGATTGGAGATTTGATATAGACTGGATGGAGGTCTCCATATCAGGAACCCAAATGACTGTTATTGTAAGGACCATGTTTGATCAAAAACAAAACTATCCAAAGGGCTCCCCGGTTCTTTTCGGCGATTTGTTCATATCCACGAATGGGTGGAATCCTTCTGGAACTCCTGACAACCATTATGTTTCTGATAATATGTCCTCTGGTACAGAATGGGATTACGCTTTCAAGCTCAACAACACGGATATCTCATATAATAAGGGCCAGATCTATGATGGCAATTTATACGAGATTTCAGATGGCACGATAACCCCATCCTATGCCCCATCCGGCTGGATTTGGCGCGATGGCCAGGAGGCCTTGTTCGAACCCGCTTATAATGCAGAACCTTCCAGCAGCGGTTCCTGGTTTTATGAAGACGAAAGTGATTCCAATTGGGGTCAGCTTACAATGAGCTTTGGGCTTCCTGGCAACTGGCACGGCCTGGAGCTGGGATTCCACTGGGGCCAGACATGCGGCAACGATGTAATTGAGGGCGGTGGTGTAATAACCCCTGAGCCGGCCACAATGATGCTGGTGGGGGTAGGGCTTTTGGGTATGGCATTTATAAACCGAAGGTACTTAGACAAGAGGAGGGAGAAAATGAAAAAGGATTGAGGTACTTACGCAATCATTGTTTCTTAAGGCGGGTTTGGTTTAATTTAGAGATGTTGCTAAAGAGAAGTTTATTTCTTACGACAGGCCAATAAATTCTAATCAAAAGGAGACTGAAAATGACAAAAGTAATTAAGGTGTTATGTATTGTATTTATCTTACCGCTATTGATTTTGTTCGGAACTCAACAAAAGTCGCATGCCATCCAGTTCGATTTGGATTTAAGTGGATTCGATTCAGATTATGGAACCTATACAGATATATTTCGTATTAATCTTGATGGTTTTTCTGCAGTAGATCAAAGTTTTGGCGCTGATGGCGTTTTCAATGATGGTGATATTTTTACCGAAACATCTATTTTTCAAAAAATAACTTATAAGAAATCGTTAACTGGCAGTAACCTGAATTTCACAGGACTAGATGCTGAAGGAAAATATATGTACATGTATGGTGAAGGTTTGTCTGGATATGCGACAAACGTGACTGCAACTAATCCTTCTGATCTTGCCACCTATGAATTTGATTATGTGTTTTTCCCTGGTGTTGGTGAAAACTTGGGGATTTACATTGGTGATAATACTGGTACTTTGCAGTATAATCCTGCAGATGAAGTGGTTGCCAGAATTGAACTCATATCCGGTGACGGCGCTGGGGCGGACGGATTTCTTGGCGGGCTTGAAAACGCCGGTAGCACCAGAATAACCACAGAGTTCATCGATGGTACGCCGACAGGGGTCTGGTCGGCAGCAGGACTTGATTTTGGCGATTTACCGGATGGTTATGTCGCATATATAAGCATAAATACAACCAATCAACTTATCGGAGATCCAGATATTTATTTTGGAAATACGCCTACGGGGCTGGGTGGATTTACTGCAGACATCAACTCTACCGGTCATGCGACTGTGACTGTTATACCCGAGCCAGGAACGATGCTACTTCTAGGGGTAGGGATTTTGGGTATG
>CAYPSZ010000286.1:0-2376 GCA_964413125.1 uncultured Desulfobacterales bacterium | reverse complement strand
GAACCGCAAAGGCGCAGAGAAACGCCGCTGCCACCAAAGTGATAAGTACCTTTTTCATTCTCTTTCCTCCTAAAAAAGTTGTTTTGAAATCAGAATGTTAACACGAACTCACTAACGAATACGAAGAACTGTATCCTCACCTCCTTTCTCTCAAAAATCCGGACCGCGACACTCCCGTTATCGCGCACCCCGCCGCCCAATGGCGGAAAGCTGTCGGAATTGAATAATATTTGAGGAGCTCTGTCAAGTTTTTTCATGACCTGGAAGAACATTTTTTCGAAATACCGAACGGGGCCGGTATAACAGCCAAGGCAGGCCATTGCCCGCAGCCCGACCGTGGTGTAGTCGGCTCAGGAGGCCGGGGATCCTTCGCTCCCTCCGCTCCGGAACCTCCGACCTCTTACGCCACCAACCTCGGTACGGAATCAAAATCATCACCGTATTGACTGCCTGGCGTTCGGACTTCTTCTTATCCATTGATAATGGTTTCAGCAAGGTGAAGAGTTTCTTCCAGCGGAATGGCGGTAATGCTATGTTCAAGGTCATATCTCTGATCACCCGGATAGATGATCCAAAGATGTTCCAATCCCAGATCGTCAATAGCGATATGCATGGACCGTTTTCGCCCCGGAGCATCTGCGTACTTGAATTCAAAACCGTGCCGTTTGCCGGCGATTGTCAACATGAGATCAAGTTCGGCACCTGCGTGTGTCGCCCAAAAATAGGCCTCTCTTGTTCGAAAAACATGGAGGACATGTTCCAGCGCAAAACCCTCCCATGATGCACCGATTTTGGGATGCCCTTGCAGGTCGGACAGGGTGGAAATATGGAGCAGGCTGTGAAACAGGCCGCTGTCACGGACAAATATCTTGGGTGCTTTGACCTGTCGTTTTTTCAGGTTTTCGAACCAGGGCGGCAAAACACGGACCATGTAGGCACCCGAAAGGATATCGAGATATCGCCGCGCCGTGTTTTCAGCAGTGCCGAGGGCTCGGGCAAACTCCGCCGCATTCCACACCTGCCCATGGTAATGAGCCACCATGGTCCAGAATCTTCGAAGGCTTTCTGCGGCAATGCCGATGCCGAGCTGGGGAATGTCCCTTTCAAGAAACGTTCGGATGAAGTTTTCACGCCACTGAATGCTGTCAGGCTCGGAATCCGCAAGAAACGCTCTGGGCAAACCGCCCCTTATCCATAAACGATCTCGATGCCGCTCCCCTACTTCTCCGAGTGTAAAACCTGCCAGGTCAACGAACCCGATCCTCCCGGCCAGGGATTCCGAGACCCCCTTGACCAATTGCGGTGACGCCGATCCCAACAAAAGAAATCGGGCCTTTCGGTCGGCTCGATCCACAAGAACACGCAGTAGTTCGAACAACTCCGGTTTTCTTTGAACCTCGTCCAGTATTACCAGGCCGAAGAGATCCTTCAACGCCAGCTTGGGAGAAGCAAGACGTTGGATGTCAACGGGGTCTTCGAGATCAAAAATTGTGGACGGCTCCTTTTCGGCGATGAGCCGAGCCAGGGTGGTCTTACCGCACTGCCGCGGGCCGAGCAGGGCGGTAACCGGGTGGATCTTAAAAGAGGCCTTGATTTGGCGGACAGGGTCTGGTCTGGGAATCATGCGGCCATATTATTCATTGAAATTCAGCATGTCAACTGCTGATTTTCAAGGATATGGGGGTCGATGCCCTCAGTTGCGGCGGCTCGTTGCACCCGTTTTCGCGTTTAAAAAAGATCTGAACAGGGGATGTCGTCAGGTGCGGGTGTTCACCTCCTCCTTGAGCCAGGCCAGGTAGTCCGGGCCTCCCTCGGGTATGGGGAGGCATATGATCTCCGGGACTTCGTAAGTGTGAAACTTACGGATTGTCTTCTCAAGCCTTTCGTATGCCTCGGATGATGTCTTCATCACGCAGAGGTACTCCTCGGCCTCGTCGATGTTGTCCTTCCAGTGAAACACGCTGGTTATGGGACCAAGGACCTGGGCGCATGCCGCAGCCCTTGCCCGCACTGTCTCCCGGGCGATTGTGAGTGCGTGTTCGCGGGTCTCCGTGGTGGTTACCACCTGGAGGTATTCGGTCATGGGCTTCCTCCCTCAGTAATCCCTGCTTCCTTTACCCTCTCGGAGCATGATAATATTTTCGATCCATGGTATGCAAGGCGGAATCAATCGGAACCATGAGCCGTTACACTCAAGACGTACTCATTATCAGGCCCGGGGCGCTTGGGGATACCCTGATGCTTATGCCTCTTCTCAGAGCCTTGGAGGGTGTCGTACGGGTGAGCGCGGCCGTCAGGAGGCCGGGGCTGGAGGTCATAAGGCCTTATGTGACGCTTTGTACGGATGTGGAGGCGGGCGGATGGCACGCCCTGTTC
>CAYPSZ010000285.1:0-26465 GCA_964413125.1 uncultured Desulfobacterales bacterium | reverse complement strand
AAAGAGCCCGCTCCATGGGTAGACTTCCTCCGGAGATCAAAGAAGGGGGAGGATTCTCCGGACAGGAGGCATGGCTCAACCACTTCTATGAAAAGCCGGGCACCCTCTTTGATTACCTGCCTGAACATGGTCTCATCTTCCGGGTGGACCCTGGCATGATCAACTCTGAATTGATTCGATTCCGAGCCAAGTTCCTACGCGATGCAGAAAGGTACCGTGCCGACGCCGAGGAACGCGAGCAGCCTTTTCCGGAAGTCGATGGTCTCCTGCTGGAGCCCGACACAGTGGGGGAGCTGGTATCCAAACCAAGGCATGTGGACTTCAGGGAGATCCTTATCAAGGGGGAGGCCTCCGGGGCGCGATCCGTGTCATTGGAGAACATCACCCCCATGGAGGACAATCTGGACCTTCACCTGGAAGGAAAGGGGCGTGTCTCCCTTGCACCTCTGGCCGAAAGGATCGAGGAATGGCTTGATTACGGCTCCCGGGTCGTCCTTGTCTCACGAACGGAACAACAGGCGGGGCGCCTCAGGGAAATTCTCGCCAACTACAGGCTTCACACCGATGAAATAGTCGGCTCCTGGTCCGAGGTACCACCCGGCCCGGGCATTACTCTCTGCCTGGGGGCACTTGCCAGGGGGTTTGCATGGCCCGGCCTTGGACTTCACGTGGTGAGTGAAGACGAGATCTTCGGCCCCAAACGGTCCAGGGCCTCCCGCCGCAGGCAGGCCGGTGTAGAAGGTTTCAGCCGGGATTCCTTCAGCCAACTTCAGGTCGGAGATGCCGTCGTCCACGAAGATCACGGTATCGGGCTGTATGGAGGTCTCCAGAAAATGGAGGTGGTCGGCAAGGTAAACGATTTTGTTATTGTGGAATACGAGGGGGCCGACCGGTTGTACGTACCTGCAGACCGAATCAGCATACTTCAGAAATACATAGGAGCGGACGAGAAGGCACCCAAACTGGACCGCTTGGGCGGGCGTTCATGGGACGTGGCCAAGAGACGAGCGCGAAAGTCCGTAAAAGAGATCGCCCGGCAGCTCGTTGAAGTCTATGCACTCAGAAGCTTTCGCACCGGTCACGCTTTTGGGCCTCCGGACAACACCTTTCGTGAGTTCGAAGCGACCTTTGAGCACGAAGAAACCCCGGATCAGGCCAGGGCCATAGACGACGTTCTTAACGATCTGGAGAGCGATCGTCCCATGGACAGGCTTATCTGTGGTGACGTTGGTTTCGGCAAGACCGAGGTCGCCTTGCGCGCGGCCTTCAAAGTGGTGAGCGAGGGGAAGCAGGTGGCCATGCTGGTGCCCACCACTGTCCTGGCGGATCAACACTTCCAGACCTTTCGCCAGCGAATGGAACCCTACGGTGTCAAGGTCTCTGTCCTGAGCCGATTCAAGGACCGGGTCGAGCAGCGTGAACTGGCTGCCCGTGCTCGTTCAGGCAAATTGGACGTACTCATCGGCACTCACCGGCTCCTTCAAAAAGATGTGGGATTCCGTGATCTGGGCCTGCTCATTGTGGATGAGGAGCAGCGCTTCGGCGTCAAACAGAAAGAGGCACTCAAGAAGTACAAGGCACTTGTGGACGTACTCTCGCTTACAGCCACGCCCATCCCAAGGACCCTTCATCTATCGCTCATGGGGGTCAGGGACCTGAGCGTCATAGAAACACCACCCGAGGACCGGCAGGCCATCAGGACCTATATTGTACCCTATGACGAGGCCACCATAGTCCATGCCGTGGAACACGAACTGGAGCGGGGTGGTCAGGTCTTTTTCGTGCATAACCGTGTCCGCACCATTGACCCGATAACCAACCGTCTCCGCGAAATACTGCCCAAGGTTCGCATCGGCATGGCTCACGGACAGATGAAGGAACGCGGCCTGGAAAAAACAATGATGGCATTCCTAAGAAAAGAAATCGATATGCTGGTATGTACCACTATCATTGAATCGGGTCTCGATATACCTTCCGCCAATACCATCATACTCCACCAGGCCGACCGTTTCGGTCTGGCCCAGATCTATCAGCTCAGGGGGCGTGTGGGACGATCCAGCGAGACCGCTTACGCGTATCTGTTGCTCTCAGACACATCCAGTATGACCCGGGAAGCCATCAGACGTCTCAAGGCCCTAATGGATTTCTCACAGCTCGGTGCCGGGCTTCAACTGGCGCTACACGATCTTAAGATCAGGGGCGGGGGGAACATTCTCGGATTCAGCCAGTCCGGGCACATTGCAGCGGTGGGATATGAGCTCTACATCCGCCTTATCGAAGAGGCGGTCTCCGAACTCAAGGGCGAAGAATGGCGGGAAGAAGTAAACCCGGAGATCCATGTGAATCTTTCAGCTTACCTCCCTGACACCTATGTATGGGAAGGGGATGTCCGCCTTAATCTGTACCGGCGGTTGTCCTCTCTCAAAAAGCACGAGGATCTCGCATCTCTTGGCGACGAAATCGCCGATCGATTCGGTCCGCCTCCGAAGGAAGTCTTGAATCTCATGCGTATCATGTCCGTTCGACTATTAATGAAGCTGATTCGAGCCACGAGACTGGATGTTACGCGTGAGGCCCTGGTCCTCGCCTTTGCATCCGATACCCATGTGGACGCGGAATCCATTGTAAAAACAGTGGAGTCTGATCCGGTCAAGTACAGGCTCTTGTCCGGCAACAGGCTGCGAATCCGGCCGGCCTCTCCGAGCCCGCTGGATTCCCTGGATGAGATTCTCGGGCTGCTTAAAAGACTTGTTCCGGAGCCAACCGGCTGAAAACGAGAGGCCTTTTCCAGTCACCCTTTTCAAGCTCCAAAACCTCTTGATTTCAAGACGTTGGGCCGAATTGCCGCTCTCAGATTCTACTTGCAATTTCCCTAGCAGCTGCTAATGTGAAAATTTGTGTGTTTCTTCGTCCTAAAGGGCGAGGTGCCGCAGGCCGCATTGGACCAAGATCGGTTCACTCCAGCCGCCCGGAGCTGCGGCATAATTTGCGGCGGAGGTGTATTTCAGGCCCTGCCATGATCAAGTGTGCCATCTGGTATTTGCTTTTACTCTCGCTCTTCTTCCATGCCTCCTGTGATCCGCTGAGACCTTTGCAGGACCGGGTAGTGATCAGTGTAGGGGAAAAAGACATCACGCTGGATGCGTTTCGCAGAGACCTCGAGCTTATCGCTATGGAGACGGACTTGAACACAGAGGAAGTCCGGTCCGTATTCGATATGCTGGTTGAACGACTGCTGGAACGATACATGCTACTTGCCCATGGAGAAAAACTTGGGGTCGCGCTCAGCGAACACGAACTGGAAAACGCAGTTCGAGAAATCAAGGCTGACTACCCCTCCGAGAATGAATTCAACGAAATGCTGCTCAAGCGATATGTGGACATGGAAGTCTGGAAAGAACAGCTCGGGAAACAACTCCTTATGGAAAAAATCATTGCAAGAGGGATGGAGCAGCTTGAACCAGCAACCTTTGAGGAAATAAAACATTTTTATGACCAAAATAGAGATTTTTACAAACATAATAATATGATAAAAATACGCCAAATTATCATAAGAGATGAAGATAAAGCGTATAGCATTTTGGAACTTGCAAAGGGGAAAAAGGAGCTTAGCGCACTGGAAAAAGTCCTGCCTGCAACCTTCGAAACCGCAATGGTGATACCTGAGCGATGGACTGCCGAGGATGAGGTGGATGAAGCACTCGGCGATGCCCTTTTCTCGCTCCCTCTGGGCCTGGCACCCTCTCCCCTCAAGACGCCTTATGGGTACCACGTGGTGGAAGTGACCGGCCGGCTGCCGGCCGGAGTCAAGAGGTTGCCGGAAGTGATTTCACAGATTGAAGAGAAACTCATGGCTGAGAAACAGGAAGCGTTCTTCAGCGAATGGATCGAGACCTTGAGGTCTCGATATCCCGTCAAGCTCAACAAGGACCTCCTGACTAGATTGGAGATCGGATAAATGACCATTATACGTTTAGCCTGCCTGATCCTTCCCTGTCCGGCCGTGTTTGCACTCGTAATGGGTGCGGCAATCGTTCACGCGCAGGCTGCAAATCGCATAGCGGCTATTGTTAACAACGATCTTATAACGTTATACGAACTTCATAATAATATCAAAGAAATGACAGGCATTAATGCCGAGATCCTCCGCGAAAGAGACCCCCGGCAGTATCGCGATATCAAGCGCACCGTTCTTGAAAGAATGATTGAAGAACGTATCGCCCTTGAAAAGATCAGAGAACTGGGCATAAGTGTGGGAGAAAGCGAAATAGACTCCGCAATAGAGACCATCAAAAGAGATAATCGCTGGACCTTGGAAGAACTCCAGGCCATGGTAAGAAATCAAGGCCTTACCTGGGAGGAGTACCGAAATAGGGTCAAAAAGGAGATCCAACGACACAAACTTGTGGACTATGAGGTCAAGTCGCGAATAATTGTTCGCGACGAGGATGTAGAGGCCTATTACGAGGAAAACAAAGATGAGTTCGAGCGCAAACCAGGAGTCGAACTTGCCACAATATTTCTTCTCCTCAAGAACAGCGGTGATTCGCAAGCGGCCGCAGAGCTGGAGAGGAGAGCTGATGAACTGCTGGAAAGTCTCAGAGCCGGAGCGGATTTCGCCCGCATGGCAGAAAAACATTCCGACGGCCCGGCCGCTCAAGAGGGCGGTTATCTGGGCCGCTTTAACCCTGATCAACTGGAGCCGGAAATCCGCGAGGTGGTTGACAAGACTCCGGAAGGCGGGATCAGCGGACTCATTATCAGGCCCAACGGCATTCAAATCATCAAGGTCCTGGATAAAGGAGGGGACGGCGCGGTTCCGCTGGAAAGGGTCAAGGACGGTATTTATCGAACACTCTTCAACAAAGAAATCGAGCGGCGCTACGAAAAGTGGATTGATGAACTCAGACAAAAGGCCTACACCAAAATCCTTCTCGAGTAGTCATTAAAGCGCCGCCGGGTGCAACAACGAAAGATACTATGAAAGAATCGAATCTCAAAAACAGCTCCGCCGTACAAAGAAGCGAAACCGAGGATTACGGCATGCCGGGCCCCGGGTCGCTTCTGAGGGAGGCGCGGCAATATCGGGGTATGGATATCCACCAAGCGGCCGAGGCCATCCGCCTTCGCCCACATCTCATAGAGGCCATTGAGCTTGAAAAGTGGGATCAGCTTCCTCAGCCGGTGTTCGTAAAAGGATTTATCCGTTCATACGCGCGTGCACTGGGCCTGGACGAGCGGGAGGTGCTCGACCTGTACAACCGGGCCGCACCTTCGCCACAGACGGAGCCCAAGCCCCTTCTCAAACCCGAAAAATCAAAACGGAGTCTTGTAGCCCTCCTTATCCTTGCGATTGTAATCCTTGCGGGCGGCCTTGTGTATTTCCGGCAGGGAAAACCGGTCGAGGATGGGCATTACACGGCGACCCACTCCCCCGGGTCCGAGTTGGAGGCGCCCGGGACAGCCATGAGGCCGCCTGTGGAGGACGGGGTTGAATCAGCGCCGTCGGTTCCAAGCCCGGATGAGGACTCTGGATTCAGGTCTCCCCCACGGGACATTGACACCCCGCCTCCGGCGGAACCGGACAGAGCCGCGGAACAAAGGCCTGTGCCTGCCGGGATCGATTCGTTTCCCCTTCCGCCGGAACAAGAACAGGTTCTGCGCGAGGAGGTGCCGGTCCTGGAAATCGATGTACATGATAAGACGTGGATTCGCGTATCGGTTGATGGAGAGAAACCTAACGCTTTTCTCTTCCAGCCCGGGAGCCGCCCCGGGTGGAAGGAGGGCGGCGACTTCGACTTGTTGATCGGAAATGCCGGAGGTATTAGTATTATATTCGAGGGTAAAACCTATCGCGACATAGGGAAATCCGGAGAAGTGGTCCGCTTGAGGCTTCCGCAGGATCTGGATTCACTTGATAGAGGAGATCAGTGAAGAACGTACTGGACGAACTGGAAGAGAGGGGGTTTCTGGAGCAGACTACGGATCGTGATGCTGTTTGGAACCTTCTTGAACGACCGGCCACCTGTTACATTGGATTTGACCCTACGGCCAGGAGCCTTCACCTGGGCAGTCTGGTCCCAATTATGTCTCTGGCTCATATGCAGCGAGCCGGACACCGTCCCATCGCCCTTGTGGGCGGTGGAACGGCGCTTGTTGGCGACCCCAGCGGGAAGACTGAGATGCGGCGGATCATGACCCGTGAAGAAATCGACGAGAACGCTGAAAGCATAAGGAAACAACTGTCACGATTTCTGAGTTTTGATAAAGGCGGAGCTGTCATGGAGAACAACGCAGACTGGCTCTCTAAATTGAATTACATAGATTTCCTCAGGGACATCGGCCGGCACTTCAGTGTCAATCGCATGCTTTCGGCGGAGAGCTACCGGATCAGACTTCAAAACGGACTAAGCTTTATCGAGTTCAATTACATGCTTCTTCAGTCATATGATTTCCTGCATCTTTTCAATACGTACGACTGCCGCATACAGATGGGCGGCAGCGATCAATGGGGAAACATTGTTGCCGGCGTCGAGCTCATACGCCGGGTTGAAGGAAAGAGCGCATTCGGCATCACTTTCCCTCTCATAACAACCACCTCCGGCATCAAAATGGGAAAGACGCATGAAGGCGCCGTTTGGCTGGACCCGGAGCTTACAAGCCCCTATGACTACTACCAATACTGGATAAATCAGGACGACGCCGATGTGGGACGGTTCCTGGCACTCTTCACGTTTCTTCCCATGAAGGAAGTCAAAGAGCTTGCTTCACTTGAGGGTGCCGAGATGAGAAAGGCAAAAGAAGTTCTGGCATATGAAGCCACCATGATATGCCATGGAAAAGAAGAGGCCGAGCAGGCCCGGGAAGCCTCACGCAGGCTTTTCGGGGGCGCAGGAGGGGGACCTTCAGGCTCCGTCCCCTCCTTTCAACTCCCCAGGGAGGAGATGGAAAAGGGTATTCCCGCCTATATCCTTTTCGAGATTTGCGGTCTTTGCAAAACCAGAGGAGACGCTCGAAGGCTGATTGCCCAGGGAGGCGGGTACGTGGATGAAAAACGCCTGGAGTCATTCGATCAGTTGATAGGCGCCGGAGCCTCGAACCATGCCGGCCTGCTGCTGCGTGCAGGCAAGAAACGCTACGTCCGGATAACGCCGGTTGATTCGAAGTAGAACCTTCGGGAATTGTTATGAAGGAAATGAAAGAGGATATTCAGGAAGAAGTACGGGCTGATGCGCTTTTGGATGTGGAATCAGCGGATGAGCTCTTTCCTCTAATCAGGCACGACCTCGCTCCGGTGGTTCAACGCGAGGGCAGGGATCTGGTACCCTATGACCCCCTGCAACTCTACCTGCTTGAGATAAAGAGCTACCGTCTTTTGACCCGTGAAGAGGAAGTGGAACTGGCGGTTCGTTTTCAGACAAAAAAGGACCAGCAGGCCGCTTACAGGCTTGTGACATCCAATCTGCGGCTGGTGGTCAAGATCGCCATGGATTTCAGCCGATACTGGACCAAGAGTCTTCTCGACCTCATTCAGGAAGGAAACGTGGGATTGCTTCAGGCCGTTCGCAAGTTCGACCCCTACCGTGGAATCAAGTTCTCCTATTACGCCTCGTTCTGGATCAAGGCCTATATACTGAAATTCATAATGGAGAATTGGAAACTGGTCAAGATAGGCACTACGCAAACCCAAAGGAAGCTCTTTTTCAACCTTGCAAAGGAAAAGGAAAAACTGGTGGCCCAGGGGTTCGACCCCGAGCCCAGGCTCCTGGCGGAGCGTTTGGACGTGAAAGAGGAGGAGATCCAAGAAATGAGCCAGCGTCTTGGGGGAGCCGAGCTTTCCTTGAACGGACCCGTTGGAGACGACGGAAAGGAGGCTTTCAGTTCGTTTATTCCTGATCCGTCCATGGGCGCCGATGACCGTATCTCAGATGCGGAACGCCGCGAGGTGCTCCTTGAAAACCTGAACGCGTTCCGTGAAACCTTGTCCGGTAAGGAACTCGACATTTTTGACAATCGCATAATGTCGGAAAATCCCTTGACCCTCCAGGAACTTGGCAACAAGTATAACATCAGCCGGGAACGTATCCGACAGATTCAAGAAAGAATCGTCAATAACATCAAGACCTGGCTGAATGAGAAGATCCCCGATTTTGAAGAGGAGTTTTCAAATTTTGTCTGATAGAAAAAACCTTCGCATTGCCATTCCTTGCATCCTGCTTGTCCTGCTGTGGGTCGGCTGGAGCGGTTGCGCCGGCCCGTCCGGACCGCCTCACCCTCCTTTCCCCATGTCCGATTTTGTTTCATCCTCCCCCCATCCCCCGCTGGACGAGGAAGACCCCATAAGACGCTCCTATTCGGAATTCGCCCGTTTCGCCATACTCAGTGTTCAAGGCGATTACCAAGCCGCCCGCAGTCATCTGGAGGAGGCCATTGCAAACGACCCTCAAAGCATCTTTCTAAACCAGCGAATGGCCCTATTGCTAAAGCAATTGAAAGACAATGAAACCGCGCTTGCATATGCGCGGAAATGCATTGAACTTGAACCGACCCGGATCGATCACCGCCTACTGGCCGCAGAGATCGCAGGCCTCATGGAAAGGGAAGAAGATGCGGTTCGGTTTTACGAGGAAGCCCTGAGGCTCGATCCTGGTCATAACCGAGCGAGGCTCGTGCTGGCCACTTTTCTCATAAAGCTCAAGCACTACGACTCCGCTTTGGAGCAACTCGAAACAATAACCGAACAGGATCCCAACCTCGTCATCGCCCACTACTACCGCGGCAGAGTGCATTTGGAAAAAGGAGACACCGAGAGTGCCGAGGAGTCCTATATGGAAGCCCTGCGGCTGAACGAGCGCATGGAGCCGGCTCTCTTCGACCTGGGAAGCCTTTACCAGATGCAGGGCCTGTTTGAGAAGGCCGTCAATATTTATGAAAGGCTCATCGACTATTACCCTGTAAACATGACCGTAAGGGAGCGGCTCATTGATCTCTACTACAAGCTGGACCTGAAGGACCAAGCAGACAAACACATGAAGGCCATTGAAAACCAGTCCAAGCCGGGTGAACGGGTCCGCCGGTCCCTTGGCCTCATATATCTGCGACACGGCAAGCTGGATGAATCCATCTTCGAACTGGACATGATAATAAAGGCATGGCCGGAGGATAACAAATCAAGATACTACCTTGCCGCAGCCTATGAAGAACGTGGAGATCTTGATCAGGCTCTTGAGCATTTCAGGGAGGTTGAAGAGGACTCCGAGTATTATACCAACGCCCGGATGCACATGGCCTATATACTTGATTCCGAGGACAAGACAGCGGAAGCCTTGACCCTTCTCCGTGAAGCCCTCCACCATGGACAGGATCAAAAAAAGCTTTTCCTGATGCTGGCGTCTATTCTGGAAGGACAGAAGAATTATGAGGAGGCCGAAGCAGCCGTAAGGGAAGGCCTGGAAGGGGAACCCAACAGCATCGACCTGATCTTCCGCCTGGGAGTCATACTGGACAAGCAGGGAGACAAGGAAGGTTGCCTTGAACAAATGCACCGCATTGTGGAAATCGATCCGGAGCATGCCGATGCATTGAACTACATAGGCTACACTTATGCAGAGCAGGGAATCCGCCTGGAGGAAGCTCAGGCCTTGATTGAGCAGGCCATTCAGATCAAACCCGACAGCGGTTATATAATCGACAGCCTCGGCTGGGTGTATTTCCAGAAAGGTAAATACGCTAAAGCCCTGGAATATCTTGAAAAAGCTGCAGATCTTCAGCCCGGCGACCCCATAATCACCGAGCACCTTGGGGATGCCTATCAAAAAAACGAGCTATACGACGAGGCTATCAAGGCATACAGGAAGGCCCTGACCCTCGATCATACGGACCCGGACGTCATTCATAAGAAGATCGAGGATACAGAGGCCCTTCTGGAGAGAAGCAAGGGCGCACAGTGAACTTCCGGATTCTTTCAACGGGCCTTTTGCCTTGCTCCTTTCAACTCCATCACTTTGTTCTGGTGATCCTCCTCTTGTCCGGCTGCGCGGCCATCCGACCAACCCCTTCCCTGCTCACACCCTCTGAATTCCGAAAGATCCTGAAAAGCCTCGAGCTGCAAGAGCAAGCAGTCTCCTCATTCTATTCCATGGGCACCCTGGTACTCCGAAAATGGCTGGTCGAATCCGAAGAGGCCCGGGTCCTGGTGGTCGGGACAAGGGATCCCTTGAGGATCAAGCTGGAAATCACTCATTCATGGGGGTCACCGTTGCTCCATATACTCATAGACGGTGATCGACTGGAGGCGTTCTCTTTTCCCGACGCAACTCTTTATACCGGCAACGCCACTATGAAGTCCCTGGGGCGGTTTATGCCTTCTCCCCCGGACATGGATAGCATATGGGCCCTCCTAAGGGGCTACCCGGCTCTTCCCGGAGCAGGCCAAGCCGTTGCAGCACCCGGCGGCGGAATCGTATGCAACCGGAATTGCGTTGGATCGCCATGGATCCTCCACGCACGCCCCGGAGATATGGAACCGAAGCGTCTCGTGTTCTTGGAAAGCAGCCTGGAGGTCATCTTCAGTGATATCCGGAAACATCAAGAGGTCAAATACGCCGGTCAGGTGGAGGTGCGTCCCGGTAAAGGGAGCGGCAAGGTGGTAATCAAGAACGAAAAAATGGTTTTCAACCAGGAAATACCAGAGCAGATCTTCCAAATAGAGAAACCGCGCGCCTACAGGCTGGTGGAGCTGGATGAAGAGACTTCATGAACCGAACCGTCTCCTCCCATGAGCAGGCTGACAACCAGATTCGCCTGGTGGTTTGCGGCGATGCCGACCCGGGGAGCCATTAACCCTCGGCCGGGCTCGGCCCCTGAAACCATGTCCCCGACCATGAACACGCGGGCCCCCAAACGCAGGGTCTGAATCCTGTTGCTCTCCCCATATCCGGCAACACCCGAGGCGCCCACAATGAAAGTCCCCGGAAGGTGTTCAGAGGCGGTCCTGATGAGCATGGCCTTGGCCTCGGCCCGGTCCAGGCATTCGACCAGAATTTCCACACCACTGAAAACCCCTGGAATATTCTTCTCGTCCAGGACTACATGGTGGGTGATTACACTCGTATAAGGGTTCACCGAACGTAGTTGCCGGAACATGGCGTCGGTTTTGGCAAGTCCGATATCTTCCACCCGGTAATACTGTCGGTTAAGGTTGCTTGGTTCCACCACGTCGTAATCCACAAGGACCAGTTCTCCCACTCCCACCCGGGCCAGGGACTGTGCCACAACCGACCCCAGACCGCCCAAACCGGCAATCCCCACCCGGGCCGACTTCATGCGTCCGTGAACCCCGGGTGTGTGCCGGGCCGCCATGAGCGCCTCGAGTTCTTCTCTTTGGGGTATTTCTCCGCGGCGAATCAAAACGACTTGATCGCCCTCCTGAATCGGTTCATCTTCCCGCACCGGGAACCCATTAACAATAATGAGATCAGCTTCCTGTTTTACTTGTTCCCGGACCTCTCCCGCCTTACACCCCGACCAAATGTTCAGGGGCCGTTCGTTTACGATGATCCGTATCGTCTTTTCTTCCACCACGGAAATCTCCTCCCATACCTGAGCTGGTGCCGTCCAGACAGGCTTTTTGGGCACTGCTGTAGTTTCCAATCCGGAAATGAGCTACTTGACCGGGCGGTTACTCACCCGCCTATGGTCGACATGGGCCTGGAACACTTGCGAGGGGACTGCAAAAGGGATCCGTGGCCGGTGGGTTTGGTTTCAATGGCTCGCCGGAGCAAGGCCTCGATCCGCTCATCAGGTTCTCCGGAGCGAAGGGATGTCTTGATATCGATCTCCTCATCCGAAAAAAGACATCCTCTCAGAGTCCCCGCGGATGTCAATCTTAACCGGTTGCACTTGGAACAAAAATGATGAGAGAGGGCTCCTATGAAGCCGATCTCACCTATTCCTCCATTCAGGGCGAACCGTTCCGCAGGGCCGTCCATACGGCCACGCTCAAGAGGTTGAAGGGAGGCAACCTCTGCCTCTATGCGAGCCCTGATCTCGTCGGTCGGGATGAACCTTCCGTTGGACCAGCCGTTTCTTGCTCCCACGGGCATGAACTCGATGAAACGGATATGGTAGGGCTTGTGCAGACTCAATCGAGCAAAGTCCGCTATCTCGTCGTCATTCACGCCACGCATGGCCACCACATTGACCTTGATGGGGTCAAAGCCGATTCGCTCGGCAAGACGCAGGCCTTCCCATACTCGATGAAACATGTCTCTTCTAGTAATGCGGGCGTAGCGCCCCGGCTTGAGGGAATCCAGGCTTATGTTTATCCGGCGGACTCCGGATGCCAGAAGATCTTCAGCCATCTCAGGCAAAAGGACCCCGTTGGTGGTAAGGGTGATCTGATCAAGTCCGTCCACAGTCCCCAAACGTCTCACAAAGTCGATAATGCCTTTTCGAACCAGCGGCTCTCCTCCAGTGAGCCGGATCTTTCGAATACCTCCACGCACCGCAAGCCGGGCGATACGAAGGATTTCCTCGTAAGTGAGGATTTCCGAGTGAAGCAGGCGCGGAAGGCCCTCCTCGGGCATGCAATAGATGCAGCGAAGATTGCAGCGATCGGTCAATGAGATGCGAAGGTAGTTGATAATTCGATTATTTGAGTCGATAAACCGCTTTTCATTCATCCGGGATATCCCTTAGTTCGCATATCTATTCTGCACGTTCAAAGGCTCTTTGCCCTGTTCCAAACGCCTAAGGTTTTCGGCAACGGCGGAAACAATGCCCGACATGGACAAATCCGTGGAACCGGCCAGGTGGGGGGTGGCCAGGACGTTTTTTCGGAAGATGGGATCTTCAGGGTCCGGGGGTTCCTCCCAGAAGACATCGAGGCCGGCGCCGGCAAGGCGTCCTGAATTCAACGCCTCCTCCAGTGAATCCCTTTCCACCAGCCCGCCTCTTGAAAGATTGATCAGAAAAGCACCAGGCTTAATCATGGCAAAGGTATCCCGGTTCATCAAGCTCCGGGTGGCAGGGGTAAGTGGAAGACAGAGCACTACGAAATCCGAACGACCCAGGAGCTCGCCGAGGGCCTGCGGACCTCCGGCCCAATCAAGGTTCATTTCCTTACAGGCCCTCTCCGGTTGGGTTCTCTTAAGCCCCAGGATGCGCATATCAAAGGCTCGAAGCCTCCGGATCAAGGCTTGACCGATGCCGCCGAGCCCTATGATACCAACGGTTTTGCCGGTCAGGGCCATTCCCCGGGGTTCTCCCATCCTGCGACAGGCCAGACTCAGCCCCATTTCCCGGGCTTTTCGAGCAAGTCCTATCATAAGGTAAACGCCTATCTCAGCTACTGAATCAGCATTTCCCGAGGCGGCCGTTGGTACGTTGGCCACGGGGACGCCTAGTTCCCGCGCGGCCTCCAGGTCCACGCTCTCGAGACCGGCGCCGCACTGTTGTATGAGTTTCAGCCGGTCGGCGCTCTCCAAAAGCCCCCGATTGATCTCAGCCATGGTGGGGATCAGGACGTCGTACCCTGCCAGGGTATCAACCCTGAACGCTCCGCCGGCATGAAATCCGTGCTCCGGCAACTCAGCCCGGATCAGTTCCAGAAAACCGCCCCATGCGGTTTCATTAGCTGCAAACAGAATGTCCATGGTAACCCCGCCGTATCCATTAATCGTGTTAAGCCGAAGACATCCATGCCAAGCCGGACAAAGCATCGGCATGGGCCTGAACAGGACTTAATAAAAATGCCGCGCTCAGGCGGCGTTGTTGCAGTTCCCCTTGAGTGTGCCGTGAAGCGCTATTCAAAAAGCGAACTCTGTCTCCCTTCACTTCCTCCAACGGAGATCTCATGTCTCACTCCATCATCAAGGGTCCCTTTGAGGAAGAAACGCTCAAAAAGGCGATTGAATTCAGTCCAGGCCCCATCCTGCCGGTCCCGATCCATGAATCTCTTAAGGCCGTTCATTTTGGCGTCCAGATCATCCACCAAATGAAGCGCGAATGCCTCCAGGAATTTGGGCCTTTTTGGCGAACCAAAAGCGTATTCACCGTGATGACTCAGTATGAGGTGTTTGAGCCGTATGGCCAAATCAGATGGAAAGCGGCGCATATGAGCCAGCTTATCATCAAGCATAGCAGCACCCAGGACTAAATGACCCAGGAGCCGTCCCTCTCCGGTGTAATCAATATGCGTGGCGTAAGTAAACTCACGGATCTTTCCTATGTCATGCAGGAAAGCCCCGCAAAGCAAAAGGTCTCGGTCAAGGGAAGTATAATGATCACTCACGGCAAGTGCCAGCCTGCAGACCGACAGAGTGTGCTCCAGAAGCCCTCCAAGGTATCCGTGATGAAAGTTCTTGGCCGCCGGGGCCTGTTGAAAAAGAGAAACGAACGTCCGGTCCGAAAGGAATCGACGGATAACTTCCTTCAGGTGAGGGTGCTCGATCCAGCCCAGAAGTTCCCTCAATTCCGCCCACATCTCACGTGCATCCCTGGGAGAGGCCTCAAGAAAAACCGAGGGCTCAGGGACGACCCGGGCCTTTTTTACACCGGTGAGTATGAGCTGCAGGGTATTCCTGTAAGACCCGGTGCGGCCCTCGACTTCAACCACGTCTCCTTCGGCGAATCCGGAGTGTAAGGTCTCTGCATCGTCCCAAACCCTTGCCTCCACTTCACCGGTCCGATCGGCAAGGAGCAGAGTCATAAATGGGTCGCCTTTGCGGGTGGTTCCCAGGCGCTTGAGCTTAGCCAGGTATAGACCGGTTACCTGCTGGTTTTCTTTCAGATCCTCCACCCAGACGTGCAGGTCCATTTCTTGATGATCGTTGGGCTCCATGCTTATCAGTCGTCAAAATCCCCTTGAGGTCCCCGGTCCCGCTGAATCAGCGAGGCCTTTTCACGGACCCTGTCTTCGGTCCACTCCTTGGGGTCTTCCATGCGCCGGCCTTTGGGGCCCGGATCGTGGGATCCTTCACGAAGAATCGCCTCCACGGCAAACGGGGCCGTATCCTTGGAATCAAATACATCAACTATCAGGTCCTCCACAAAAGCCGCCACACCTTCGATCATTCGTTCCCGGACCTCTTTGGGCTGCGCAAGGAGGCGGTTTTCAAAGGGCAGGTTCAGTTTCTTGTAGTCTCCGCTCTTCCAGCCCTTTCCCGCGGCAAAGGACACCATTTCCGCCCAGACTTCGTCCGTCACACCCTCCCCGGATCTCTTCACGAAACGGCCGCTCTCGTCAAGAATGGCATTCCCGTATTCATTAACGTCCACGCCCCAGGTAATCATCTGCAGGGCAGTAGCCACATTAGCCTTGGTGGTTCCGGTCTCCCGGACAATCCTGCGAAGCCTTTCAGAGTCGTTACCGGATGTCCCGTGCTGGGCGCCGCTGATCTCGTAAGGGGCCAGTGCCTTGTGAATTTCCGCGGTGAGTTCCACCTGAATTCCTGTCTCGCTGTCCTGGATACCGTGGGTGGTTCCGTTGTTAAGGGCTATCCAGTCAGGAAACATCTCGTGGGCGTTCAACCCCTGAATCTGAAAGAGCGCCTCCTCCTTCGTGGACATGCCCTCGGTTCCTTTGATCTCTCCAACCTCCGTCTCGTATCCGGCCCAAGGTGGAATGATCGGATTAAGAGTGATGTTGGCAAAGAGGTTTTCGTCTTCAGGAAGGTGGGAGGCGTCTATAGCGATGGAAGTTATCCCGGCCTCGAACATGGAGGGGACCTCAACCCTGGCCGATGCCACGTCCTTTGGGCCTTTGATGCCGTAATGATCCGCATGCACGGCCACAGGCACTGTTATGCCCAACTCGTTGCACACGGCATCCACCTGCCTGGCTATGTTCCAGTAGTTGACCGCGCAGTAGGCGTTGACGCCTCCTTCGCTCTTGGCGATCTCTATAATAACCGCCGCATTGGCCCGCTGCGCGGCCAAGAGTGTTCCTCGAATCACGAAGTGATTTCGACCGTTGGCTGCGATAGCAACAGCCTTTCCCTTGGCGAGCATGGCCCTGTCAATCACTTTTCCACTTACAATGAGCGCCCTTGAATTTGGAAACAGGCGCACAATATTGGGTGGCCGCCCGATCAGTAGGGCCTGGTCAAAATCCCGCCTTGTGTCGTACCCGGTCTCAGACATGTTTCTCCTCCTTGCTGAAGTGCCGGCCTCATACGCGATTCTTGGATCACAGAGAAGCCGTTCACTTTAATTGTCGGAAACGTATTGTTATTCCGTCACCGGGGCCCTGTCAAGGATCAATCCGGAATAAAGGCCGGTGCACGGGCATACTTGACCCGCACCACCGTATGGCCTACACTTTTGTACATGAAAGGCGCAAAGGGCCCGATGGGGACCTGATAATTAGATCATGACAAAAAGAAAACAAGGATACTGGCCCGACGAGTACGTGGAAAAACGGCGCACAGCCTCAGAAGCCATCGGTATGATCCGCCGCGGGCAGCGGGTTTTTACAGGGTCCTCCTGTGGTGAGCCTCAGGCCCTGGTTCGCGAACTGGCCGCGCGTTCCGCCGGGTTCTCTGATCTGGAAATCGTACGCCTCCTGAGCCTTGAGACCGTTCCATTGACCATGATGGCCGATGAGTCGGCCTGCCAGACCCTTAACCTGCGAACCTTCTACCTTGGATCGGCCAAACCGAGGGCCCTTTCCAGATACAAACGTTTTCTCACCCCCATCAATCTGTCCGCCGTGCCCAGGCTTTTCGAGACACGGCGTCTCCCTCTTCACGCGGCATTGATTCAGGTATCCGAACCGGACGACTTCGGCTGGATGAGCCTCGGAGTGAGTGTGGATGTCACCCTTGCGGCCGCCCGCTCCGCCGACCTTGTCATAGCCCAGGTCAACCCTCGCATGCCCAGAGTGATGGGTCGAAGCTTTGTACACGCCCGGGATGTGGATGTAATAGTCGAGCATGAAGAAGACCTCCTTACGGTGGAAAGCCCGCCCCAGGCGCCCTCCGCAGACCTTATAGCAAGGCACGCCGCAAAGCTGATCGAAGACGGATCCACTCTCCAAATAAGCCTGGGGGCAACCCCTCAGGCGCTGCTGGCCGGTCTCTCGGGCAAGAACGATCTAGGCGTTCACACGCAGTTCTTGAGCGACGGCATAATGGCCCTGACCGCCAAGGGTGTTATCACCAACCGCAGGAAAGGCTATAACGACGGCAAGCTGGTGGCGAGCGGAGCCATAGGTTCCAGGGACCTTTACGAGTTTCTGCACGACAACCCAGGCATCGAGTTCCATCCATCGGATGTGGTCAATGACCCGGCTGTTATCGCCCGGCACGACCGTATGGTTGCCATCAATATGGCCATGGCCGTAGACCTCACCGGCCAAGTCTGTGTGGATGCCCTCCCCTACAATAATTTTTCAGGGGTGAACGGAATCATGGACTTCGTGCGCGGCGCAGGTCAATCTGCCGGCGGCAAGAATATACTCATGCTTTTCTCCACCACCATGGATGGACGGAGCAGCCGAATCGTTCCTTCTCTGGGAGATATCCCGGTTGTGGTGCCACGAGGCGATGTCCAGTACGTGGTCACGGAATACGGGGTAGTCAATCTGTTCGGCAAAAGCTTTCAAGAGCGTGCCGTGGCCTTGATCAGCATCGCACACCCGGACTTCCGCGACGAACTTTTTCACGAGGCCAGGAAACAGGGCCTCCTCGGACATGAGAGGACCCTGGCTGAGAGTGTTAGAAGCGTATATCCACTCAAGATTGAAGAGGCCCGCGAGATCGACGGGAAAAGGGTCCTTTTTCGCCCTGCCCGGCCCACTGACGAGCGAAGCATCCAGGAGCACTTCTACAACCTTGACAGCGGCGATGTGATCAGGCGCTTCATGCACGAGAAAACCGCCTTTTTCCGGGAAGACGTGGCCGGCATGTTTCAGGTGGATTATATTCACGACATGGCCATCGTGGCGGTTATAGGAGACCCTGGGTTCGAAAGGATCATTGCTGTGGGAGGTTACTTTATGGAACCCGCCGCCAATGTAGCGGAGACCGCCTACAGCGTGGACCGGGAATGGCAGGGCCGGGGGATCTCCGCCATCATTCAAGGAAAGCTTGTGGAAACTGCACGAGAGCACGGGATCAGCGGGTTTACAGCTTACACGGACCCGGGGAACCGGCCTATGATAAGGCTCTTCAAGAAGCTGCCTTACCATGTCTCCACTTCCTACGAGGGTGATATGGTGGTACTGAAGGCGCGGTTCGACAGACCTCGAACCGCATGATCTTTATTCATGGCCGGGTCTGATCATGATGGACCGGTAAGGCGCGGCGACACAGCAGCCTGGTTCGACTGATCAGGTTTCCCCGCCCCCCATGAGGCGGCTATGCGATTCCTAGACAAAAAAGGCATGCTTTTCGATGTTCGGAGCTGTTGCTGCAGCGACATGCAGGGCCTATGCCTCATGTACGACGGTTTCAATCCCAAAGGCAGGTTCCAGGGAGTACCGCCGGTGGAGCAGACGGCCTGCCGGGAGTGGATCGGTAATCTTGTGCACAGGGGACGAGGCTTTCTCGCCCTCCGGGGGGATCGGGTCATAGGGCACCTGGTAATCATCCCGGACCTGGACCGGATGGAGGGCGAGTACCTTATCTTCGTGGACCAGAGGGAGCGTAATCTAGGAGTAGGGACTCGCCTCACCGAGGCGGCGCTCCGGTTTGCAAGAGATATGGGATTGAAGTTACTCTGGTTGACCGTTGGCACCTACAATTTCCCGGCCATAGCTCTTTATCGCAAGTTCGGCTTCCAGTTCTCCCATCAGGACCGTTTTGAAAGCGAGCGCACCATGCGTCTTGCCGTAAGGGAGGAGTAGTCTCTTTGAAGGTAGGAATCATCAGGGACGACCGTTTTCTGGAACACAAGACCGGCCACATCCACCCGGAGCACCCGAACCGGCTCAAGGCCATATACCGAATGCTGGACAAGGAAGCCGACATGGGGCTGGTGGATATGGAGGCCGAAACAGCCACCATGGAGCAACTCGAGCTCGTACACACCCCAAACCACATAAAGAAGATCCTCAAGACAGCGGACCAGGCATTCATAAACCTTGCTCCTGACACCCCTGCAAGCGCCAAGACCTATCTGGCGGCCTGGCTGGCCGTGGGAGGCTGTATACGGGGACTGGAGGCCATGCTCTCCGGCGCCTGCGACGTGTGCTTCGCCCTGGTGCGGCCTCCGGGGCACCACGCACTTCCCAACCAGGTGTCGGGATTCTGCATCTTCAATAATCTTGCCGTTACGGCCCGTTTCGCAGCCGAACGATACGGATTCAACCGAATCCTCATCGTGGACTGGGACGTTCACCACGGCCATGGGCTGAATGACTTTTTCTACAAAGATCCCGGCGTGTTTTATCTGTCAACCCACGACACACTGCTCTACCCGCACAGCGGCGATTTCTCCAGCGTAGGCGAAGAAAAGGGTGCAGGGTACACCCTCAACATCCCCATTCCCCGTGACCTGGAAGACGACGACATGATAAGCCTTTACCAAAGGCTTCTCACTCTGGTTATGCGTCGATTCGCTCCGCAGCTTGTCCTGGTGGCTGCAGGTTTCGACGGGCACAAGGATGATCCCATAGGACGCAGCCGGTTGACCGAAAACGCTTACGGTGATCTTGCAAGGATACTGCTGTCCCTTCGAGCGGAAGTCCGGGGTCCACGCCCCCTCTTGCTCCTCGCCCTTGAGGGAGGATATGACCCTCCTTCCCTTGCCCGGTGCGTCGGGGAGGTTCTTAGAGCCTTGCTGGAAGGGTCAAGTTCTATAGGAGATAAAGGTCTCACGAGCCGGGCTGCGAGACTTCTGGACCAGGCCGGAGAAGTACACAGACGATACGGAGTCTGGGTGGAGTGAGATACCTCCCTGTTCTGTGAAATGAAAGCGCTCAACACCTGGTCAAGAACGACCGGGGTGTTTTCAGGGCCTTAATCATGATAGGGTTCGGCAATCTGTTGTTTCTCAACGCTTCATGGAAGCCCCGGTGCGGCCGGGCCCATCCGTGTTTTTGTCCCACCACGAGGTGTTCCACGCCAAGGGATCATAGAATTTGGGTTTCCCCTCCACAAAGATAAGGGGCGCTGTCTTAAGTTCATCCCGCCCGCATCTCATGATGCGGTCCGAGGCGATCATGGCTCCGAGGAAGAAACCGTATTTTTCAAAGGCCTCCTTGCTGTACGCGGAGCAGGACGGAAACATGGGGCATTCCCCTTGTCTCACAGCAGAGCAATGATTTAGAGGCCCCCGGTAAAAATCGATTATGGAGCTCATGGGGTTAATTGAAGGGGTATAATGGGTTTCGTTATTTGATAAAAATGAACACGAAAAAATATTTATAAGGAAAAATATAATTACAATCCAGAGCACAAACAGTCTTTTGTTCATAATTTCCCTTCCCTCTTCATAGAGGGGCATCCGGTGCGTTCTTACCGATAGAAGCCGGGTTACAGGGACTTTTTTTCACCTGCACGGCCTGGGTTCTCTAACGAGCTTCAAGGTGAGCTTTTAGCACCTCAGCCATGTTTTCCAGGTTTGCCAAATAGTTTCGAGGAAGAGGATTCATGGGCACGACTGCGCCTCCGATTTCCCTTGCAATGGTTTCAGCATGTTTTTTTGCGTACTGGGGTTGAACGAAGATTACCTTGACCCCGTCATCTCCGGCCATCTCGATGAGACCGGCCAACTGCCTGGGCGTCGGCTCCTTGCCCTCGATTTCAACAGCTACCTGAGTGAGCCCGTATCTGTCCCCGAAATAACCGAATGCCGGATGGAATACATAGAATTTGGAGCCCTTAAGAGGTGTAAGCAATTTTGCTATCCGCCGGTCGACCCTGCTCAAGTCTTCCTGAAAAGACTCAAGGTTTTTCTCGAAAATATGCCTTTTTTCCGGAAGAAGACGGCTGAGGGATTCACAGATGTTTTCGGCCTGAATCGAGACCAGGCTGGGATCGAGCCATATGTGAGGATCAGGGACCTCCCTGCCCTTTCTTTCGAAATATCTATAAGGCACCCCTCTACGCGTATCAACTATTTCAAGATGCTTGTACAGCCCGCCCACCTTGTCGATGAAACCTTTCTCAAAGGGGGTCCCGATCCGGAACAAAACCCGGGCATCTCCCAGCCGAGCCATCTGCTGCGGGCTGGGCTCATATGTTGCAGGCGACTGCCCCGGTCCTACAAGTACCTGTACATCCACATGCGGTCCGCCGACCCGTTCAACGAATTCGGCCTGGGGCAGAATGCTCACAAATGCGCTGATCTTCTTTTCTCCGGCTTGAACCGGACCGGCCACAGACAGCATAAGTAAAACAAGTATCGAGGCCACCACAATTCTCTTCATTTGGATCCCCCTTTCACCATAAAGATAGGTTTTTGAGTGTAACATTTAGGCCTTAAACGCCGGCATGAGAACATACCAGGAACCTGGAATCACATTTGCCGCACCTCTCCACCCCGTGGTTCATGGAAAACTCATCCCAGTGTTTTTTCTGTGAAGGCGTCAGTACGCCCGATCCGTTGCACAGAGGACACACCCCCCCCATTGCGGCCAGAATGGCCGATCGAATGAATTGCGACCGGTTTGGAATGTGGCGCATGGCCTCCCCCAGTTCCGGGTCCACCTTGAAGGTTATGATCTCAGCCCTTTTCATAAAAAGACGCCCTTTCAAAAGAAGTGATGTGGTTAAAAAACCAAAGCCGCGGGCATATACCCTGTAATTCCGATTAATTACGGCCTGTACGGCGGCGGCTGAAGGCTTTTAGAAGGCCCTCCAAAAAGTATGAATCGGTATTACCTTGACTCCTTATTACTACTTATTACCAAGAAGTCAAGGCCTGTTCTTCTTTCATCAGTTGTCAGGAGGTGAGATTCAGCGCCTGGTTCTTGCCGGAGTCCTCATGCTCGTCCCAGGTGATGGCACATCAGGCTCGAGCCAATTGCAGGAGCAGGCGAAAAGCCTCCCTGTTTTCCGAAGTGATGGTGCTTGTCTTTTGTGACAGGCTCTCATGAGTGAGTCTGTTTTGCTTGATCGCCGGATGTAATGGGGTTAATCTCCGGGGGCAAATGACTGCCGGATGTCTTAACACCGGCGAGGATATCCTGGACGACAATAATGCCGGCAAAAAGATTCAGCCGTGCAATAGCGTTCGTATTTAGGAGGTATCAAGAAATCATGCTGTTTTTTTTGAAGTGTTGGTTCATGGTTTTTTCTTCGCTTCTCTTTTTCTTCGTAGCTCAGGCCGATGCTCTCCTGCAGGTGGACCCGCCTTCCGGCCTTACCGCCCGGAATTTTCTTTTGATGGACGCCCACAGCGGTTCGGTGCTGGCTGAAAAGGAACCTGATGAAAGAGTTCAGCCGGCAAGTCTTGTCAAAATCATGACAGCCTATCTGGTCTTCAGGGAACTTGAAGCCGGCAAGATCAGCCTGGATGAGGAGATCGTGGTCAGTGAGCGGGCTTGGCGCACCGGCATGACCGGGGCTTCACGGATGTACATTGAGGTCGGCACCATTGTTACCATTGAAGATCTGATACGGGGAATGATAGTTCAGTCCGGAAATGATGCCTGCGTTGCGCTGGCCGAGCGCATTGCCGGCACGGAAGCGGCATTTGTGGACCTGATGAATGCCCAAGCCCTGGCCCTGGGAATGCAGAACACCCGTTTCCGGAACAGTCATGGCCTTCCCAGTAAAGAGGAACAGTACACATCGGCCAGGGACATCGTGACCCTGGCAGCTCACCTGATCCGAAGCTTTCCTGAATATTACGGATATTACTCGGAAAGGTCTTTTACATATAACGACATCACCCAGCATAACCGGAACCTTCTGCTGGGAAGGGACAGTTCGGTGGACGGTGTCAAAACCGGCTGGACAAGGGCCGCCGGTTACAATCTTGTCTCATCGGCGCTTCGGGATGGAATGAGGCTGGTTTCCGTGGTAATGGGGATTCAGGCATCCAGCGGAAGGCAGGGGGCATCGGCCCGCGCTACCCAGACCCTTGCCTTGCTCAACTGGGGGTTCAGACAGTTTGAAACCGTGGCGGTCCGGGATCCGGGGCATGTCTTGGCGGAAGCCAGGGTATGGAAAGGCGCTGAAAAGTATCTGTCTGCAGGTATCAAAGAGGAGTTCTACATCACGATTCCCCGCGGCGGCATCAATAAACTTCAAGTTGATCTTTCTTTGGAAGAGGATTTGGAAGCGCCCGTCCCAGCGGGAAGTTCCGTGGGTCAATTGCGGGTATCCTTAGGCGATGAACTTATCGAAACCCGCCCTCTTATTGCTCTTCAGACGGTGGAAAGGGGCGGGCTCTATAGAGTGCTATCGGATTCGGTATATGGCCTGTTTCGTTGATTTTGAAAAATGCCGGATCTGCACATAATGGAAAAACTGGTTATCAAAGGGCTCCGGTTTGTCGTTCTCAGCGACAAGGACTTCGACACGCCTTTATCAAGGCCAGGCTTTCCTTCCCGGTATTGAACAAGCATGACCAAAAGAGATTTCGCGACATGACAATTCAAGAAAGCCGACAAAGATTCCTCGCGAGCGATCGTCTTTCCTTCACGGCGGCGTTTCCAGCCCTGCTCCTTCTGACGGGAGTTTTCTATATCAACTTTGCGGCACGGATCAGCCTGGCACCTCTGCTCCCTTCCATCCAAAAGGATCTGGGCTTCACCCACGGGGAATCCGGGGCCTTGTTCCTGCTGATCTCGGGCGGCTACTGTGTAGCGATCATCTTCTCCGGTTTTCTCTCTTCCCGCATCAACCACAAGGGGGCCATCATTCTTTCGACCGTGGTCCTGGGCCTGTGTCTCATCGGTATGGCCCTGACCCATTCTCTTGCGTCGCTTCGGTTGGGCGTGTTGTTGATGGGTGCGGCCGCAGGCTTCTACCTGCCCTCGGGAATGGCGACCCTCACTGCCCTGATAAACCCTGGGGACTGGGGCAAGGCCGTTGCGGTCCATGAGCTGGCTCCCAACCTGAGCTTCGTCACCGTCCCCATTTTGTGTGAAATCCTTCTGATGCATCTACCGTGGCGGGGCATAATCGGGCTGCTCGGCATTGCATCCGTATGTGCGGGCCTTGCCTTCGCATTTTTTGGCAAAGGCGGGAACTTCCCGGGCCAGGCCCCGAGCATCAGTGTATCCCGAACACTGTTTACCGTTCCCTCCTTCTGGATCATGGCTACTCTTTTCGGGCTCGGAATCACTGGAAGCCTGGGCATATTCAGCATGCTTCCACTTTACCTGGTGGCGGAAAGGGGCATGGAGCGCAACCGGGCGAACACCCTCATCGCTCTTTCCAGGTTTTCGGGGCTCTTCATGGCCTTCATCGCGGGCTGGGTGAACGACAGGCTTGGCCCCAAATCGACCCTCATCGGGGTCATGGGGTTGACCGGGCTCTGCACCATATGCCTGGCACTCGTCCCGGACAAGCTCCTGGTGGTTCCACTGTTCCTCCAACCCATGGCGGCCGTATGCTTTTTCCCGCCCGCTTTTGCTGCACTGGCCCGCGTAGGGCCGGCCGAAACGCGGAATGTCTCGGTTTCCTTCACTGTGCCTGCGGCATTTTTGTTGGGGGCGGGCGCCGTACCAATAGCAATCGGGTTCATGGGTGATGTATGGTCCTTTTCCATGGGTGTCGGCCTGATCGGAACCCTGATCCTGTGCGGCATGCTGCTTGCCGCCTATCTGAAGATGTCCCCGCTGGAGCGTTCCTCTCAAGGCCGCTGAAGCGGCATTGGAAATAATTCATAATGGACCCGATTCAGCCCTTTATGGTTGGGCGGCAGCCGTGGGGCGATTTCATACCGTAGAGAATGCAGGTTCCTTCAAGGCATTTCTTGAAGGATCGTCAAGCAAGGTGGGGGACTTGATCGAGGGCATATCACCTGCGAAATTCCTCGCTGGACTTTTCAATATCCACTATCTTTACCCCCTGAACATAGTCCTTTGTCTCATAGCGTGTAATCCTGGCGAGCTTCTTGGTAATACCTCCCATTTTACCTGTTAAGTCAATAATTTTAGTTAGTTGATCAAACATGGGGTCCTCCTCCGAAAGCTTCAGCAGGAGGGTTTCCGCATATCCTGAAATGCTCTGCACCGGTTGATTCATTTCGTGGCACACGGCGCCGGCCATCTCTAGGGAGACCCGGAGGCGCTCCCTCTCCAGTCGCTGCTCTTCAGCCTTCCTTTCCTTGGTCACCAGGGTCAAGTACCCGCAGGAAAGACAGATCCGGTCTTTTTCATGTACTTCGATGCGGGCAACATCCTTTATCCAGGCCGTACGATTCTTTCCAAGACGCACCTTGTAGACTGCATCGCCTATCCCCCTTCTTTTCAGCTCCTCCCGCAGTTCGACTGCGGCCTCTCCCAGGGATTCCCGGTCCCGAATCTCTTCTTCCAGGCCCACCTCCGCGTCACGTGTGGTGATGGTGCGCTGATCCAGAACCCTGTTCCTGAAGGTCTCCGCAACCTCGGATCGCTCGCATCCCATGAACCGTGCAAAACGACGGCTCACAAACTCATACCAGACCCTCCCCTCGTTCTCCTCGTGCCATGCGGACAAGTAGAAAATCGTGGGGTTCCCGGTCCTCTCAAAGGCCTTGTAGGCGCTGATGTAGCCCGCCACATGCTCCTTCAGGCCCGCACTGTAGTTTCCCGTAAGAATCCGACCGTAATAGTCTTCCGGAACCATTTGATTGATGGTCTCTTGGCTGCTCATTGTCCAGGCTCCTGCACTGTTGGGAAAAAACTCCTCCCGGGATCATAATTCCGGTTTACGCTACCATACCGGGCTGGAACTTTCGATAGTTCATTTGTAACCTGAAGCAACGACCCTTCGCTCCTGAGGTGTTCAAGGCAACTGATTTCAATGGAGATGAAAAAATCGGTCTTGAGGAGGCGCTCTAACTCATTCAATTCATCCGCGCCATGCGCGAGGTGCATGTCTGGCCATAGGGGTTCGAATGATAATAAGCTAGCAAAACACTAAGTTTTTCACAAACGCCGACCACCAAGAAAAGCTTTACCGCAATAAAGCTGATTTCTGGATTGCATACAGGGCATCATTCATATCGATTTTACCATTTCCATCAGTATCAGCCGTGTTATGAACGGTTTCTGCAGGATTCATACCGCTCATCACCTGAAGTGCCAACAGGGCATCGGCCAAATCAACCTCTCCATCATCGTTGATATCACCTTTTACAAAAGCTTCATACAAGTAATCCAAGTCCCATATATCAACCAGCTGGCCCGCCGAGTTCCTGCCCGTTGATAGGACGGTACCATCTGACCTGATCCCGACGGTATGGTAAGTTCCTGCTGCAATTTCGATAATTCCCACCCAATTTTCAACGTTACATTGTCCATAGTCATTTGCCCCAACCGCCAACACGCTCCCGTCCGATTTAACCCCCACCGTATGTTTATG
>CAYPSZ010000284.1:0-3286 GCA_964413125.1 uncultured Desulfobacterales bacterium | reverse complement strand
GACCTCTCAGGCCAAAATTCTTGGTCAAACACACGTTGATCCTCTTCGCTCAGTGATGATTTGATAATTAAGCGGACAGCCTTAATCCAAGCGTCCATTTCTTCTTCTGCTTGAGGCAATTTCAACCGTTGCCGTTTTCCCTTCGTTATTGTTTCTGATTGAGCCATTATATTTTCTCCGAAGACCTCAATAGCCTATTTTTTACCGATAATCAACATCAGCTTACTCTGTCTATTTCTTGGATAATTCCATGTCCCCATCTAAACTATCCGGGCAATGATAATCGAGTTGAGAGAATCACTTTCTAGTATTAACTAATGTTACCAAATTTACCAATAATTCTTGACAATGCCCTTTCTTTTCTATTATCACAGTACCAGATATTGCTGCCCCGTTGCCTAAAGGGACCACCGATAGCACAAGCCCGTTGTTATCTCTTTCTCCGAGCCCTGCTAGGGAATCTGCGGTTTAGCGCCCCTTGTTTCTCAATCTCAAAAGGCTCGGGACTCCTTGGCAGCTCTTTTCAGGATTGATGATGTGCGGATAAAACAAATACTCTCATAAAAACAAGAGGATATATTCGATTTTTCTTTTTTTATCACTTTTCTTGCTCTTTTCACACACACGGTGTATGTGTGTGAGGGGTCTCCCGGATACGCATTACCATACAAAATCTCCGAGATCTCGACACCGAATCGTTCGCGAACCGGTGAAACCATTGCTGCCGAACCAACCTTCACAAGGAGGCTTCACTCATGTCCGATGAGGAGATCTATTTTACCTGTCCGTATTGCTCGGCCACCTATAATTCAACGCAATTTAATGAACTGGAGCATATATCATTCGATATGATTCCAGATGGATCTGGTGTCATGGGGCATGCCCGGTGCCGGACCTGCAACAAGGACTTCCACTACAACACCAAAACCGGCGGCTTTCCCGTGGTGGTGGTGTATGTTCCTGACTTTCCTCCCGATCATTTGTTTTTCGATGCCTTTGACCTGCCGGATACCGTTGAGCCATCCGATCAACAGGCGAGTCCTGTAAAGGGATTAGAACCTGGCCCACAACATGAGCAAGCTAAGGCCACGGGCGCTAACCAGGACGCCATGACCCTGTTTGACCGCTCACTCGACTCAATTGACGGGCGCCTCTCGCCGCCGGAGCGCAATAGAAAGATCAGCGAGGCCCTGGATCGCATCATCCTTGAGCCCCCGTCCCAGATCGAGGCTGGGCTTGCCCTGCTGAAAAACAAGCTTCACCTCGGTGCCCGTGAAATAGAGGCGTTTCGAAAGGAGCTGAATCAGAGACGGGACCAGATTAAAATCGATAAAGCGGTCCAAAAGATCAACGCCGTACTTTCGAACATCTCCAAGCCCCCCAAACGATTTTCAGATGATGAACGGGAAAAGGCCATCGCCTACTTGAAAGATCCCGATCTTTTCAACAACATATCAAGGGATATTGCAGCTGCAGGGGAGATCGTCGGGGAAGACGTCAATAAAATGATGCTCTACCTGGCCGCGACATCACGGAAATTCAAAAAACCGATCTCGTTAGTAATCTTCGGCAAGAGTTCAACCGGGAAAAGCTACCTCGCTAATGCCATCCAGCAGTTTATGCCCGAGGAAGACACCCTTGTCCTTTCTTCTGTATCGGCAAAGGCCCTTGAATATGCCGGCGAGCAACTAAAGCATAAATGCATATTGGTTCAGGAATGGGAGGGGCTTACAGAGATACTACCGACCTTACGGACTCTACAAAGCGAGGGAAAACTCGCACGGTATGTCACCATCATAGATCCGGTGACCAAAACCCGCAAGGCAGTGGTACATGACCAGGATTGCCCCTGCTCCGTGATTGTCACCACCACCAAAGAAGGCATCCATAACGAAAATTCCACCAGGATATTCGAACTCTATGTCGATGAGAGCCTGGAGCAGACGAAGAATATCGTTGGACACACCCTCCGAAGGGCGGATATGACCAAACGCATGCCCCAGAAAGACAAGAGGCAAATCCTGGATCTCCACCACAATGTCCAACGGGTATTGGACCCCGTGGAGGTGAACATTCCCTACGCTGGACTGCTTTCCTTTCCGGCAACAACAGCACGCCACCGGCGTGACAGCGATCGATTCGTCAATTTGATCAAAGCGGTCGCCTTTTTGCGCCAAAAGCAAAAGGAGCCCGAAAGCATCCATGGAGTAGAGTGTATTAATGCCGACACCGATGATTACCGACTTGCCTATAGCATTGGACTGGGTGTAATCAGGGAAACCCTCAGCCCCATTTCTGATCGGGCAAAACATGCTATGATGGTCTGCTGTGAACTCAATGACCGGCTCGTGGAAGCCAAGAAAGACCCCTGGTTCTCGGTGACCGACATACAAGACACCGCCTCTGACCTTGATCTAGACTTTGGAAACAGGCAGGATCTTTACAAGCAACTGGATAACTTAGAGGAATATGAATATATCGAACGGAAACAGGGTAGGAAGAATGCCACCAAATACTATAAGGTGTGCTTTCCCTATGAACGAAACGAGGCCGGTGAAATCGTCAACATCGATGCCCCTGATTTCAAGGAGATACCCACCCCTGATCAACTCCAGGAACGACTTCGGAGCCACGGAATTATGCCACCGGATTCACCGCCATCAGAGACAGAGGATGGTGCTACTATCCCTGAGCCAGTTAAGGAGGGGATCAATGAAGAGAGTGAAAAAGGCCTTGAAGATTTTCCAAAGATGGAGAAAATACTAGAAGATCAGCAAGGCGATGGAAAGACTTATTTCTTTGGGAGAGGTTTCAAGGAGACTGATGGGGATAAAGAGGAATGAATGAGATGGCTTGGTGTAAATTTGGTGTAAATAATTTTGATTATGAGTGAAATTATTGAACATATTTTGATTATTATATAATTTATGAAAGTAGAGAACCTGCTGAAATTAAAGGAAAAACCTGTGGTATCCGTTAGTTATCAATTTTGGTGCTAGGCGGATTCAAATCCCGTCGTGCCTACCAGCAAAGATCAATCCATTAGGGGCTAGAAGAGTAGCCTCTTTTTTTGGGATAATCTTTGTAGCCAGATTTCGATATTCTGTTTGCTATTTTTGTTCCTTGAGCCTAAATATTATATAGTTGCTTTCTTTGAAATGAGTGCAGCTACTAGATTATAGAGCCACGCAAATAGTGCACCCGCAATCAAGCCATCTATAAAACCCCAAATCAAGCCAATAAAACTTCCTATGGGACTTATGGTGTAACCACGGTAAAGACGTCC
>CAYPSZ010000283.1:0-8879 GCA_964413125.1 uncultured Desulfobacterales bacterium | reverse complement strand
GGCGACACCCGCGTCGGCGTCGATCAGGATTATTGCGAACTCGTCACCTCCATATCGGTAACCCGTGTCCACGCCTTCCCGGATGCACTTGCGGATAATGTGCCCCACATCGCGAAGTATCTCATCTCCGGAAATGTGCCCGTACTTGTCATTGTAGGCCTTGAAGTCATCCAGGTCGAGAAGTATGACTGCGAGATCCCGATTCTGTCTCCCGGCGCGGGTTACCTCTTCCTTTAAACGGCTGTAGAACTTCCGATGATTGTAAAGACCTGTAAGCGAGTCTGTGACCGAGAGACGGTTCAGCTCCTCCAGCAGCGAACGCTCATTGATAATCCGCCTGATCTTGGCCTCCAGCTCCTCTATGTCGAAAGGCTTTTTTATAAAGTCGCTTGCGCCGGCATTGATGACATCCACATAACGGTACCCTTCGGAATAACCGGTCATGGAGATTATTCCCAACTCCGGATGCCTTGCCCTGGCGGTCTTGATCAAATCCATTCCGTCCATCTCGGGCATCTTCATGTCGGTTACGAGAAACGTGAATGGCTTTTCTTCCAGGAGCTGTAAGGCCTGTTGCCCGCCGGGCACAGCCTCGGCCTTGAAACCTATCGCTTCCACGAGTCGAAGGACGGTTTCCTGTACGATGGTATTGTCATCCACGATCAGTACGAGTTCACGGCTGTAATCCAAAGTGGTATCAGACTTTTCCATGGCGTCATCCCAAGACTTCTATGGGCTTGTTTCCACCGACCGGCCGGGCCGCTGGAGAGCAGCCGTCTTGTTGTTTGCTTGTTGAAGGATTTTTCAGAGCCTTAGGTTTTGCGCGGGCTGCATTTCAGACGAGACCGCAAGTTCACCCAAAAGCGAATTCGCTCTGCCATCTTTAACTATTACTTGAACTATATCACCTATGATATTAGAAGTAAAGTCAAAATTAACAACCCTGTTGCATTCGGAGCGGCCGGTGAGTTGGTGGCCTTTCTTGCTTAAGCCCTCCACAAGGACCTCCACTACATACCCTTTGAGGGCCCGGTTTTTCTCCAGTGTGATTTGCTTTTGAAGTGCCTGAAGACGGTTGAGCCTGAGGGTCTTTTCCGCATCATCGACTTTGCCGTCAAGCTCAAGTGCGGCCGTGCCTTGCCTGTCTGAATACTTGAATGAATAGAGGTTGTCAAATCCGACTTGTTCAATCAGCGACATTGTGCAATCAAAGCCCCTGGTGGTCTCTCCGGGGAATCCCACCATTACGTCGGCCGTGATTCCAATATACGAACGCACCCGGCGAAGCCGGGCCACCAGATCCAGATATTGCTCGCGGGTGTAACCCCGATTCATCCGCCTGAGAACACTGTTGGATCCGGCCTGGAACGGGAGGTGAATGTGCCCGCAAAGGCGTTCGAGTTCCTCGAAGCATCTTATGAGGTCATCTGTCAGGTCCTTTGGATGAGATGTGGTAAACCTCAGCCTCTTAAGACCGGGAAGGGAGTCCATACGCCTTAAAAGAGCAGGAAAATCAACCAGTACACCGTCCTTGCTCCAGGAGTAGGAATTGACGTTCTGGCCCAAGAGGGTTATCTCCCGAACTCCCCCTGCTATCAGGTCCTCCGCCTCACGCAGTATATGTTCCGGGGACCGGCTGACCTCTCTTCCCCGGACATAAGGCACAATACAGTACGTGCAAAAGTTATTGCATCCCTGCATAATTGTGATGAATCCTTTGACCCGGCTCCCTCTTGTTTTGTGAACGGCCGGAGGGGTGAAAAGCATTTCTTTGGCGTCCAGGCCTGTTTCAACCACCGGTTCACCCGTGGAACTCACCTGGTCCACGAGGGATGCAATGCGGTGTATGTGTCTTGTACCCACAACCAGGTCCAGAGACGGAAACCTTTCAATCAGAGATTTTCCCTCCTGTTGTGCCACACAACCTGCAAGGGCTATGATCATTTCAGGTTTTCGCTTTTTGAGGGAAGTGATACGGCCCAGAGTACTCATTGCCTTTTGCTCAGCCTTTTCCCGCACACTGCATGTATTGATGATAACCAAATCCGCATCCTGCGGTGTCGCTGCAGGCTGGAAACCCGAAACTGACAGGCACCGTTCCATATACTCGGAGTCGTATTCGTTCATCTGGCAGCCCATTGTAAGGACAACGTAACTTTTCCTGCCGAAGGGCCTTTTGAAAGGATGGGATCCTGTTTCCTTGCTATGATCAGCCGGGGTCATGGGGATTCCCTCTTCATTATTCAAGCCTTGTACAAGGGCCATGACCTGATCCTCACAACCCGGGGCGATCATGACTTCGAGCAAGGCCTTTCCTGAACCCGGATCCAGGGTCCTGACCAGAGCCATGCCGTCATAAGCCTCCATGGTAGTTCGGATGTAGTTAATGTCCCGGGTCTCTACAAAAAATGCACGTTTAGTCGAATTCATTCTTGAGCGTTCCACCCCCCCAACCCAGTTTTGTCCGAAGGATTTCAAAGTAGGTCTGATACGGAGACTTTATGAGATGTATCCTCTCTTTGGACTTGCAGATGAGAACCCGGTCTCCAAATAATAAATCAAATCCAACTTGGCCGTCCAGTGTAAGAGCTACCTCTTCATAGACCTCATTTGCAATGTCTATACGCACCCTCGAGGTGTCTGAAAGGATAATCGGCCTGTTGGTAAGAGCAAAAGGACAAATCGGGGCCAGTATGATGTTGGAAAGCGTCGGATATACTATGGGCCCCCCGGCTGAGAGGCTGTAAGCGGTTGAGCCGGTCGGCGTGGATACAATGAGGCCGTCCGCGCGAAAGGTGGTGAGGAACTGATCATCAATATGTACATCCATGTCTATGATTCTGGCCAAGGCGCTCTTGTTTATGACCACGTCATTTAGCACAATGGATCGGCAGACTTCCTCCTCCGCTCGAAGAACCACGGCCTCCAGCATGAGACGGCCCTCCCACTCAAGGCTGCCTTCGAGCATCATTTGCACTGAGGGATAGAGTTTTCTAAGTGGTATCTCGGTCATGAATCCAAGCCCACCCAGGTTGACCCCGAGTATGGGTATTCCATAGCGTCCCACCTGGCGGGCCGCTCCCAGAAGCGTGCCGTCCCCTCCCAGGACAACGAGCCAGTCGACGCTTTCAGGAATCCTTGACGGCTCCGGGGGGTTGGTAACTCCGTGCCGATCGGGGGGTTCCATTTCTTCCAGAAATACGGACACGCCTTTTTGTTGAAGCCATGACGAGAGCTTCAGGGCTTCTGTCTCCGCCGGTTCATAGCCATGCTTATAGACAATGCCTACGCTAGCCATTTTCGTCCCTGCTTAACCTTGATAATACTTCCAAGCAACCACCGCCCCGGTCACGGTCTCAAAAGCGCTCTCCCGGCTTATGCATCGGGGAAAAGCGGAACGAATTCGAAGTTAAAGACGTCCACCAGTCCTTTGTCGGTCAGTTTTATGGCGGGGATAACCGGAAGAGCCAAAAAAGACAAGAGCATGAAGGGGTCTTTTATTGAACAGCCCAGGGATGCCGCTTTAAGGTTCAATTCACGCAGTTGCCTCACCAGCTCCTCCGGGCCATCCTCAGAGATCAGTCCTCCTATGGGCAGAGGGACCCTTGCCAGGACTTCGCCGTTGCCGACCACGGCAAGCCCGCCACCCATCCGGCTTATGGCCTCCACACCAAAATGAATGTCCGTCTCGGAGGTACCCACAGCGATTATGTTATGGGAATCATGAGCCACGGAACTTACAAGGGCTCCCTTTTCGAGGCCGAAGCCCTGCACCAGACCGAGCCCGATATTTCCTGTTGCGTGGTGTCTCTCCACCACGGCCAGTGTCAGTATGTCCCTTACCACATCGGCGGAGACCCTGCCGTCCTTCACCAAGGGCCGTTCCAGACCGGCTTCAGTATATATCTGGCCGGGAACGATCCGTATAATCCTGGCCCGCCCTCCCCTGTCGGGGATAAAAAAGAGCTCAGGATCGAGCTTACCCACTGCAATCGGCGCTGAACATGGTTCTTGAGACCGGCTTTCCGGCAAATCATGCACCCGGCCGTGTTCAACGACGAGCAAGCCGTTTTTGTAAACACGCCCCACGGAAAAGGAGTACGGATCCGTAAGCACCACAAGATCGGCCCTGTATCCGGGGGCAACGGCTCCGCGGTCACGAAACCCAAAGTATCTGGCAGGGTTAAGGCTTGCAAGACGAACCGCGTTCACAGGCGACATGCCCCATTCTACAGCCCTGCGGATCATATGATTCAGGTGGCCCCGGCCCATAATGTCCTGAGGATGGAGGTCGTCCGATACAAAACAGAATCTGTCCAGGCTTTCCGGGGTTACGGCAGGGAGTAGTGCGTCCAGGTTATGAGCGGAGGTCCCTTCCCGTATCATTATGAACATGCCGGCCCGGACTTTCTCCCGTGCCTCCTGGACCGTGGTGCATTCATGGTCCGAACCGATGCCCGCCCCCACATATGCCTGTAGGTCAAGCCCGCTCAATCCCGGACAGTGGCCATCGAGAACCCTGTTACGGAAGAGCTCTATCTTATCCAGGATAGCCGGTTCCGCATGTATCAGTCCGGGAAAATTCATCATCTCGGCAAGACCCAGGACCCTGGGTTCATCAAGGAGCCCCATTAGATCTTTGGCTTCCAGTCGCGCTCCGGATGTCTCCATACGGGATGCCGGGACGCATGAAGGGGCCATAAAAAATATATCAAACGGGAGATCAAGGCTTGTATCAAGAAGGAGCCGTATGCCTGTAAGTCCCATTACGTTGGCTATTTCATGTGGATCCGCAACAATTGCCACTGTTCCGTGCGGCAGTAGCGCAGCGGCCAGCCGGGCGGGCTTGAGCATTGTGCTCTCAATGTGGATGTGCGCATCCATAAGTCCGGGGGCGATCCACATGCCGTCGGCGTCAAATTCCTCTTTGCCCTTTAGATCATATCCGAGACCGGCCACGAATCCGTCCTGAACGGCGACGTCCGCTTCCTGTACAGTCCCGTCAAATACGTTTAAAACGCGTCCGTTCCTGAGTACTAAATCTGCTTCGATTTCCCCTCTTGCGGCCTGTATACGCCTTCTTATATTATCTATGGGGTTTAACAAAGACTCTTCTCCATATGTCTACCCATATATAGGCCCAATTTATAAATACAGGAGGGAAATCAGTCTACAGATCAGTCCGCTCTATGACAACCCATTCATTTATGGAATCCGAGGTGGTGTCGACTTGCAGGTGAATCAGGGGCAGTCCTGGAAAGGCCGCTCTAAGATCCTTCAGGTCCACGGCCTCGAACCTGTTTACATTGTTCATATAGGCCTGTTCGGTGAGGGCGTTGGACTCATAGTTCTCTTTGCTCCTCAAGAGAATGCGTCGAATGGATACTTCCTTGGGGCACCGGGTCTGCTGGATCACGAGTGTCATGCCGCAGGCTGAAGCCACTTCAGCGGCCCTCCTTCTGAGGGCCTGGGTTACAAACGTAGCATCCAGGATGACTCCTTGTCCCCGGCATGCGAAGAGCCGGGCCATCTTGAACATCTCGTCGTAAACCGCGGTACGCTTATTCATGCTGGAGGCCACCTTTTCATCAAAAACATCCTCGTTCCTCAGGACTTCCAGCCTCAGCATGTCCGTTCTGAGCACCACATACCCCTTGATTGCCGCTATGACCTCAGTTGTTTCAGTCTTGTACGAGGCGGGCAGGCCGCAGGCGATCAGCACGACCCTCTGCCCCATTTCCCTTTCCATGTATGCCTTGAACGGTTCACGCATCCGCAAAACTCCTTGCAGGAAAGCCTGATTTGAGTGTACTGGGAGCACTCAAGGCAATGTCTCGATATAGCGCCTTGCAAGCTTGAAGTAAGCCCTTGCAGTCTCCGCAGCCTTCTGTTTGGCTCGTCCTTCGATCTGGGCGTCATTAAGTTGGAAACCGATTACCTTGCCGCGGACATAGGCACGGTAAACTTTATAGAACACGAGCAGGTGCTCCATACCTCCTTCTCCTGCCAGCGCACTGTATTTGCCCCACAAGCTTGCGGCAATACCGTTTCCACCTCTGAATTCCAGGTCCATGAGCAGAAACGCAATATCCGCAAGGGTGTCCGAGTATCTGAACCTTTCGTTGAATTCAATGCAGTCGATGGCCGCCACAGGATCCAGAAAACAGATATGCTCCATATGGAGGTCCCCGTGGCAGTCCCTGATTTTGCCCTGCCTGACCCGCTCATTGAACAACCCGCCCTCTTTCTCATAGAAGTTTCGGGTCCATTGGCGAATCATTTTGAAATCGTCCGGCTGAACAGTCTTCCCCAAGAATTCTTGAGTTTGAGCGAAATTCTCATCCGTATTCACCTTGAAGCTGTCAAGCATACCAAACCGATCTATACGTTTTGATCTCTCGGCTGCACAATGGAATCCTGCCAAAAGTTCGGCGACAGAGTCAAGGTGATGCTCCCTAAGTGCACCTTTATCGTACATGGTTTTCATGAGCCGATCAGCGGGGATTCGCCGCATCTTGACGGCAAACTCCACAGCATGCTCCTCATGTCCGCCAATGCGGTGCACCCCGCCTTCCAGGATTATTGGAACCACCGCCTGGTAAACGTCTTTGGATAGACGCTGGTTCAGACGAACCTCCTCTTCACAGTAATGCCTCCGCTTTTCCAGGGTGGAGAAGTCCAGAAAGCCGAAATCAACCGGTTTCTTGACCTTGTATACGAAATTGTCCCCGACAAATACCAAAGAGATGTGGGTCTGAACCAGGAAGACCCGGCTGGTGGGATCAGGCAGTGCAGCCGGATCTTGAAGGTCCTTCATGAGCGTTTCCAAGGTATGAGACCTCCATTTGAACTGATGTTCGTATCAAAACCCGAACTGTTCCAGCACCTCATCCGGGACATCCACTGTTCCCATTATTACCGGCCTCTGGTGGCAGTCAGAACCACCTGTCATGATGAGGCCCTCCTTTCGGGCGAAATCCACGTAAGCCCTGGCGGTCGCTTCATCGTGTCTGGAATGCCAGCATTCCACCCCGTCAATATACGCCAGCATAGAGCCTCTTATGATCTCATGCTGTTCGGACAGGCTGCCGGTCAGAATGGCAAGGGAAGTCCCATTGGGATCATTGGGATGTGCCAGAACGATCTTCCCCCCGGCTCCTCTGATCAGGGTGGAGGCCTCCTTAAGGGACACCGGCATCTTCGGTTCATTGCACTTGATCAGATAGCGATCAAATGCTTCCTGGCGGGAGCCCACCAGATCTTTTATCACCATGTAGTCGGCGATGTGAGGTCGGCCGAAGGAACCGTCTACGCTTGCCTCAATGGCTTCCATGTCCCGATTGTCGAAAGGCGCAAAACCTTCAAGGATGAGTTCCCGGTTGATGTTTTCAAGGATCCTTGCCGCACGGCTTATACGATGGTCTCTCAAAGCGTGGAGCTTCGCCAAGAGTTCGGGGTTGTGAAAGTCAAACGCATACGCCAAGAAATCAAGAGATACTATTTTACCATTCTTGTAGTCAGGATGGGAAAAAGAAACATTGAGCTCCAGACCCGGGATGTACCCCAAACCAAGATCTCTTGCCATAAGTATGGCCGTTTCCTGGCAGTCTATGGAGTCGTGGTCTGTGATGGAAAGAACGCGGACATCCCTGTGCAACGCTTCTGCGAAAATCTCTTCCAGCGTCATGGCTCCATCGGAACAAGAGCTGGAGTGTATATGCAGGTCAATAATCATAGGCGCCGTGGGTTTTTCAAATCAGGTTTTGGGGTAAAGATGTCTTTAAGGACATAGCTTTAAGGACATAGAAGGTTTATCCCAGCGGTGGAATCCCGGTCAAGGAGAAAGACACATTGGCTTTTCAGTGCCGGAAATCTGTGTTATTTCTAAAAACCACCGAGGGGCTCAGGGCCCGGACTAAAACCGGTTCCAGGCAGGTGTTTCACCGTATTTCATTGCTTTCACGGAGAAAAACGAATGATGGAAGACATACTTGCAGCAGCGGGTTTTCTCGAGGGACTCTTACCCGCACCCCCGCGGATAGGCATGATCACCGGAACAGGCCTGGGGGATCTGACCAGCGCCATGTCCATAGAGGTTCGCATACCTTTCGAGGAGATCCCCCACTTCCCAAAGGCCGCCATAACAGGCCACAGGGGAGCAATGGTATACGGCCGTCTCTCAGGTGTGCCTACCCTCGCCATGGAGGGCCGATATCATCTTTATGAGGGGTACACCCCCCGGCAGGTGAGCCTTCCGGTCCGGGTCATGACCCGTTTGGGGGTTACGTATCTTTTCATTTCAAGTGCTGCAGGCGGGCTTAACCCTCAGTTTGAACCCGGAGACCTCATGCTTGTGACCGACCATATCAACCTGACGGGGACTAATCCCCTCATGGGCCCCAACCTGGATGTGTTCGGCCCGAGGTTTCCCGATATGAGCCATGTATACGACCGCGGGCTCATCGGGATTGCAAAGAAAGAAGCTTTGGCCCAGGGAATAGACCTCAAAAAGGGTGTCTACGTGGGAATAACGGGTCCTAGTATGGAAACCCCGGCCGAGACCCGTTTTCTGAGAATGATGGGCGCGGACGCTGTGGGCATGTCCACTGTCACGGAGGTCATTGCCGGAGTCCATGGAGGTCTTCGAATCTGCGTGATCGTGGCTGTTACGAATCTGAACCTGCCCGACTGCATGCAGGAGACATCGATCGAAGAGGTGGTGTCTTGCGCGGAACGAGTCGGGCCGGACCTGAGCCGGCTGTGGGGAAGAATCGGAAATACTGTCTCAACCGAGATTGAAAGCCGGCGAGACGACAACTGATTGAGCTTATAAAACAGTTTAACAATTAAGCCTAACACTATATTTTAACTAATTAAAT
>CAYPSZ010000282.1:0-9237 GCA_964413125.1 uncultured Desulfobacterales bacterium | reverse complement strand
TATAAGATATATATAAAGGGATAATATGTTATTTAAATTGATACATTGCATAACTGAAATGGATGAACAAGATGCACTGAGCATAACGCATGAATTGCTTGACAATGATGAAGATCCTCAAAAAATACTCCGTTCTTGCTCCGAGGCCATGGACATCATTGGGAAACGTTTTGAGTCCGGTGAGTATTTCCTTCCCCATCTAATGATGGGCGGGGAAATGCTTCGCAAGATTTCAGAGCTCGTGAAGCCACAGTTGGGCTCCGAAGCTGTCCGATCCTACTCGGGAAGATTCCTCATTGGGACCGTTGCAGGGGATATCCATGACATAGGAAAAGATATTGTGGCATTTATGCTGGAAGCGAATGGTTTTGAAGTCAGTGATCTGGGTATAGATGTGCCCTCTTATAACTTTATCAAAGCTATCAGGGAGTTCAAGCCTCATGTTGTTGGTCTAAGCGGCTTTCTTACCGCGGCCTTTGATTCTATGAAAGAAACAATCGCTGCAATCCATGAAGCAGGTTTACGGGACCGGGTAAAAATTGTGATCGGCGGTGGTCAGATTGACGAAAGGGTCAAGGAATACACGAAAGCGGACGCCTATGGGGCTGATGCAGTGGATGCCATCAAAATTGCACATAGATTTACATCCTAGTACTTGCAACGCTTCAGCCCTTTTGCCACTTGAATTCATTTGGTTATTGAGATGGAAGGGGAGATTCGCTCCTGGCAGGGAAGAGGCTGAGGGCCCTCCCATCGCATCGAATAAGAAGTATGTCAACGGTAAGGCCACGCCCCACGGTTGTCGTCTCTCTAAGGATTAAGTAAAATCATAAATCAGGAGGAATAAATGTCAGATAAATGCTACCGTATGGGCTGTGACATCGGCGGAACGTTCACGGATTTTGTATTGATCAACGATGAGACTGGAGAGATAAGGATCAATAAGTGCCTGACCACCCCCGCCGATCCTTCAGATGCCGTTGAACGAGGAATTAGGGAACTGGAAGGGCGGCTCCCGGGGCTGACGGAACGCCTAGACGAGGTCATTCACGGCACCACACTCGTCATCAATGCGATCATAGAGCGAAAGGGTGCGTCTACAGGCCTCATAACTACAAAGGGCTTTCGGGACGTTCTCGAGCTTGGTCGTGAGATGCGTTATGCTCCCTATGATATCTTCGCGGAATTCCCGAAACCTCTTGTGACCAGGCGGCTTCGCCTCGAGGTGGATGAGCGCGTAGGAAGCAACGGCAAAATTCTCAAGCCGCTGGACCCTGAAAGCGCCAGAAGGGTCGTTCAGCAGCTATTGGAAATGGGAGTGGAATCCATTGGGGTCTGCCTTTTAAACTCTTTTGAGAACCCATCCCATGAGATGATGATTCAGGAAATCATTGAAGAAGAGGCACCTGGCCTTTCCGTCTCGGTTTCGTACAAGGTCTTGCCCCAGATTCGTGAATACGAGCGCACAAGCACCACAGTGACAAATGCATATGTGAAACCACTCACGAGCCGTTATCTGTCCAGGCTGGAAGAGCGCCTGAGATCCATGGGTGTTGAAGGGAAACTTTTCATTATGCTCTCAAGCGGTGGAATTACATCTGTGGACACCGCAGCCGAGTTCCCGGTTCGAATCATCGAGTCCGGTCCCACTGCCGCTGTGATAAGCGGCCAGTATTATGGGAAGATGTTCGACCTCTCAGAAATGTTCTGCTTTGACATGGGCGGGACGACTGCCAAGAGCTGTCTCATACAGGGCGGTGTTGCGGGCGTAGTGCCCACGTTCGAAGTAGGCCGGGTACAGCGTTTCATGAAAGGGAGCGGGCTTACCATACAGGTGCCGGTGGTTGATCTCATGGAGATAGGAGCGGGCGGAGGCAGCATTGCCAAAGTGAGCCGTCTGGGTACATTACAGGTGGGGCCTGAGAGCGCGGGCGCGGATCCGGGACCTGTTTGTTATGGAAGGGGAGGAGAAGATCCAGGGGTTACGGACGCGGATCTTCTCCTGGGTTACCTGGATGCCGACTACTTCCTAGGGGGTGAGATGAGACTCGATAAAGAAGGGGCACGAAAGGCCATCGAGGAGAAGATCGCGAGACCTTTGGGAGTGTCTTTTATACAGGCGCTATGGGGTATCCATGACTTAATCAACGAGACAATGGCCGCGGCCGCCAAGACCCACATTGCGGAGAAGGGCGGAAACCCGAAGGTGGTGACTGTTGCTGCCTTCGGGGGTGCCGGGCCTGTTCATGCTTATGGATTGGCCAAGAAGCTGGGCTCACCCAAACTAATTGTTCCTCCTAATGCAGGGGTCGGCTCAGCTCTGGGCTTTTTTACCGCTCCGAGGGCCTTTGATCTTGTAAGAAGCCACAAGGTCACTCTTGAGGATGCCGACTTCAGCGACATCGAGGGCATCTTCTCCCAGCTTCAGGCAGAAGGCGCAAGGACTCTCAAGGAATCGGGTTCCGGGGAGTATATTCAATACGAACGTTCCGTGGACATGCGTTTCGTGGGGCAGGGATCCGAAACACACGTTGCGATTCCCGAGACTGTGTTTACAGACCTTGAAAAAAAGACAGTCAGGGAGCGCTTTGATGCCATCTACAAGAAACTCTACGGACGGACATATCCATACAGCCCTGTGGAATTCATCAATTTCAAGGTGCGGGCAAGACTTCCCGTGAGATCCCTGAGGCTCCCCCGAATCGAGCGAATGGGCCCGGTCAGCGACGCAATCAAAGGCCGGAGGGAAGCCTTTTCCGGGATTGCAAAGGAGTTCATCCCATATACTGTTTATGACCGGTATAAGCTTCCCCCTGGTGCCGCTTTTCAGGGGCCTGCCATTGTTGAGGAACGGGAATCGACCATCATCGTGGGAGAGGATGCAGCGGCCTCTGTGGACGAATACGGGTTTCTGTGGATCGACTTCCAGCAGAGCATATAGACACGGAGCAAAATCCTTTGAATCTTGCCTGCCATGCGAACAAAAAACTATATGGAGGATGACAAAAATGGCACAGATTTTTGACCCTGTGACCTTGGAGATCCTTTGGCGTAGATTGATCTCCATTGTTGACGAAGCCGATACAACGGTGTCCCGCACGGCCTTTTCAAGTCTCCTGCGGGATGCTCACGACTACACCTGCATGTTTACGGACCGTAGAGGCAGAGAGCTGGCCCAGGGGTCATTTGCAACACCAGGGCAGTCCGGGGCCATGGCCTTGGGCATCAAGGGCCTCGTCAAGAAGATTCCCCTGGAGTATTACAAGCCGGGAGACGTCTTCGTCACTAACGATCCCTGGGCTCTAGCGGGACACCTGAACGATGTATGCGTGATGAGCCCCATATTTTATCAAGACACCATCGTGGCCTTCACCGCCTGCGTCTTTCATCACTCCGACATAGGAGGCAGGGTCTCTTCGGACAATCACGACGTGTTTGAGGACGGCCTTTTCATCCCTCTGATCAAACTCGAGGATGGGGGTGTTCTCAACCAGGCCGTCATCGACATGATTCAATGGAACGTCAGAACTCCGGATGAGGTCATCGGTGACATCCGCAGCCAGATTGCGGCCAACCACGTGTGCGCGGAGAAGATCTGCCAAATGCTGGAAGAATACGAACTGGAAACCCTGGATGACTTGGCGGATGAGATTATCGTGCGTACGGAAAAGAGCATGCGGAGTGCGATTTCGCAGGTAGCTGACGGCATTTACCGGGCCGAGGGTGTCGTGGAGCAGATGGAGGGGAAAGATGACATCGTGATCAAGGCGGCGGTGGCGGTGGAAGGAGATGATATCACTGTGGACTTCGAAGGATCCTCGCCTCAGGTGGACTGGGGCGGAAACGTGGCCTTCAACTTCACCTACGCCTATGTCCACATGGCCATGAAGAGTATGTTCGACCCGGAAATTCCCAACAACGACGGGTGCTCTGCTCCGGTCACTATGAAGGCCCCCGAAGGGAGCATCGTTAATTGCAAGTTCCCGGCCGCTGTCGCGGCCCGGATGCAGGTCGGCCACTTCATTACCGAGATCATCTACAGGGCCATGGCAAAGGTCCTGCCGGATCGGGTGCTGGCCGCCAGCGGCGGCACTCCGGCATCCATGAACGTGTTCTACGGGCGATGGCACGACAACAGTCCCTGGCACTCCGTTATCATTCGCGGCGGTGGTATGGGGGCAAGCTCACGACGGGATGGAGATTACACCTATACCTTCCCGGCGAACGGGGCAAATACACCCGTTGAGATCTTTGAAAGCGATACGCCTCTCATAATAGAAAAGCGAGAACTGCTTCCGGACTCGGGCGGACCGGGCCGCATGAAAGGCGGGCTGGGCAGGACGATTGTCTTCAAGGTCCCGGACGACGAATATGCCCCTAAAATCCCGGTCAACCTGGGAATCCAATCAGGCCGGTACCGCTATCCTCCGCAGGGGCTTTTCGGCGGAAAGCACGGCGCACGGGCCCGATTTCTGGTGAACGGCCAAAACGGCAACCCTTACGGCCTGACAAGGCTTCGCCCGGGGGACGTCGTCGTAATGGACGCAGCGGGGGGAGGAGGTTATGGGCATCCCTATGAAAGGGATCCCCAAAGAGTCCTGGAGGACGTGCTCGACGGGTATGTGACCGTTGGGAAGGCCAGGGAGGATTACGGTGTGGTTATTGAGCTCTCATCCATGACAGTGGATACAGCGGCGTCCGAGAAGCTGCGAGGGTGGGACCGACCAACCCCATAGGACGTATGCCAGCACGCCGCGAAAAAGGAAAAGGGGTCTGAACCGTCCGTCTCCGAGGGCAGGATTACAGAAGGTCCTCCACTAATGTGCATTGGAGCCCAAAGGCCTCTCCCACGCCGTCACAGGTTATGTGTCCTTTGATCACGTTGGCTCCCATGCGAATACCTCTGTTCTCTTTCATAGCTCTTTTCCATCCTTTATCGGCGATTTCAAGGACATAGGGCAGGGTTGCATTGGTGAGCGCCAGTGTGGATGTTTTGGCCACGGCTCCCGGCATGTTAGCCACGCAGTAATGGATTACACCTTCGACGCTATAGATCGGGTCGGAATGGGTCGTGGGCCGAGAGGTCTCGAAGCACCCACCCTGATCAATGGCAACATCCACCAGAACCGATCCGGCCTTCATGGTGGGGAGCATTTCGCGAGTGATGAGCCTGGGCGCTTTGGCGCCGGGTGTGAGTACCGCCCCAACCACGACGTCTGCTTTGGCGGCGAGTTCTCGAATTAGTGCGGGGCTGGACATCACGGGAAAGCAGTTGCTGGGCATCACGTCGCTCAGGTAACGAAGTCGGTTGAGGTCCGTGTCCAGGAGAAAGACCTTGGCCCCGAGCCCGCAGGCCATTTTTGCAGCGTTGGTGCCCACGACACCGCCTCCGATTATAAGGACTGTTCCGGGATCCACTCCGGGTACACCTCCCAGGAGGATGCCGTGTCCGCCGCCGGTCATTTCGAGGTATTTTGCTCCCTGCTGGATGGCCATGCGACCGGCCACTTCGCTCATGGGTGTGAGAAGTGGCAGTGTTCCGTCTTCGCCCTCTATCGTCTCGTACGCGATATTCACAGATTTGCGCTCCATGAGGCCCCGTGTCAGCTCCTCCGCGGCTGCGAGGTGAAGGTAGGTGAAGACGATTTGATCCTCTCGGATCAAGGGGATTTCCGAAGGCTGTGGTTCCTTGACGTGCATGACCATGTCTGCTCGTCTGTATATCTCTTTAAGGTCATTGATAATCTCCGCGCCTGCATCCACATAGATGTCGTCCTCAAAACCGCTGCCCGCGCCTGCATGGTGCTCGACAAGAATGGCGTGCCCGTTCTGTTTCATCACTTCCACGCCTGAGGGGGTCATGGATACGCGGTGCTCTTCAGCTTTGATCTCCTTCAGTATTCCGACTAACATGTTTTTCCTCCTGATGTTTTTTCAGCCGCCTGACACCGCGCGGCAGACGGAAAGCTCCATTCCGTCTTCCAGAGGGGTTTCCGGTTTCAATACACGGCATTTAAACACCACTATTCCGCTCTCCAGTTCCTTGATGTTCAAGATTTTCAAAAGCTCCTTGACCGTTGATCGTTCAGGGAGTTCAACCGTGAGACCGTGCAGGGGATCGTAATCTTCAATGGGATTCGGATATAGACCGAATACTCTTATGTGGATAATCATCGGTGCTCCTAAGAGATTCAAACGCGGTTTACTTCACCTTGTATGAAGTGAACCGCGTCCACGACATGCAAGCATTGCGGCTATCCGGACATTGCCCCCCAATTCAGGCTGTAACTGGCGGCATCGGCCACTTCCAGGACGTCGGAGATAATGTCAATACCTTTGTCGATAAGCGATTTAGGAATAACAAGGGGTGGGATCACCCTCAGGACATTGCCATGGCGGCCGCATGGAAGAACAAAAACCCCCTTGTCCCTGAGCATCCATATGACCCTTACCATTTCACCCGTGGAAAAAGGTTTCTTGGTTTGTGTGTCGCTGACCATTTCCAGCGCCATTCCAAAACCCATTCCTCTGACATCGCCTATACATTCCCTCTTTTCAGCCAGTTTTTTCAGTTTTTCCAGGGCCCACTCTCCTACCTCGACGGTCCTCTCCAGCAGACCGTCCTGAATCAATTCGATGTTTTTGCAGGCGACCGCACAAGACATTGAGTTTCCGGCAGCCGTGAGAACATGGCTGAAGGGATCAAGGTCCTTCACCAGGTCCTTTCTGCAAAGGACCGCACTGAAAGGCAAATCACCTCCAAGGGCCTTACCCATGGTAATGATGTCCGGCTCCACATCCCAGTTCTCTATGGCAAACATTTTTCCCGTGCGCCCCATGCCCATTTGGACCTCGTCATCGATGACAAGTATGTTCAGGCGTTTGCATAAATCATAAATGTATTCTATCCAGCCGGGGGGCGGAGGGACATAACCGCCTTCGCCTTGTAAGGGCTCCAGGATGAGGGCTGCAACGTTTTTTACATCGAGACCGCTGTACGGGTCAGTCAATTGAAATTCCACATATTTGGCACACTGAAGATCACATTCCGGATGGATAAGGTTATAAGGGCAGCGATAACAGTATGGATAGGGACCAATACGCTCAATAAATGGAACAAAAGGGCGATATTTGCTGCGAAAAACAGGTGAGGTCGTCAAAGAGAGCGTTGTTCCAATGGAGCCGTGGTAGGCGCCCTGAAACGCAAGGATAATGGACTTACCAGTGGATGCCCGCGCAAACTTCATGGCTATCTCATTGGCGGAGCTTCCGCTCAACCCATAGGCCATGGCCACGTTTCCCTTCAGCCCTGCCGGAGCGATTTCAGAGAGCATCTCGCCCAGCCTCTGTCGATTCTTGCATGTGCCATCAGGGGTATGCATTAGCCGGGAGCATTCGCGCTTGATGACCTCGACGATTTCCGGATGAGAATGTCCCACATTATTCACAGCCACCCCGGACGACAGATCGATAAAAATATTGTCGTCTGGGTCCTTAAAAGTAGCCCCTGCAGCCTCTTCCCAGGCCAACGGTATACCGATCGGCGCAATTCGAGTGGGGGTTTCGTTTGCAAGTTCTTTTTCCAGGAGGGTTTTCGTTTTGGGGCCTGGGATTTCCCGGGATACAATTTTAGGAGCATCCGGATATGATAATTGCTCAAGGAATTCCTCATTAATCATCTTTTCACTCCTTTGTAGTGAAGTATTAAATCTCATAAGAAATAATCGGATTAAAAAACCAATGCCTTATCAATATCTTCAATTGCAACGTCGTAAACATTTCCTGAGGGAAGCAACGGCTCTTTTGTGAAAAAGACCGGTAGACGATCATCCTCCTTGGTGAAACCCGCTTTTGTATTGAATTCCTTTTCCGCTTTCAGCGTTTTGATTCCCAATTGCATCAGGTAGTGTTTATCAAGGGTCTGTCCCTGCATCGCGGAAACACCCATCACCATGTGGCCCTGTAGATCAGGGAAATCGAGCGCCGGAAGACATGCAAAGAGACAAAGACCCAGGCTGTCCGTAGCTGCATGGTAAATTTGAAGAAAAGCGGACATTTCTGCCTGTCCTTTGGGTGATGCCGGGTCGTAATTTGTGAGCGGATTGGGTATGGCGTTGCCGCACGTGTGATCGGCTCCCATAGGAGATGTGGCGTAAGTCGTCCCAGTACCTTTCAACCCTCGAGGATCATACGCGGCAAGACTCTGACCCTTTACGCAGGGAATGCGTTTGGATCCCAGTTTTTCTCCGGTAAGCTGGCACCCATTGCCGATCATAAGGCCATTTTCAGTACCTTCACCGATTTCATTGATCAGGGAGAGCGCTCTTTTCCCATCACCGACACTAATCAAACCTGCCTCCATGGTCAGGCTTATGGCCGCGCCCACGTCCATTGTGTCTACGCCCAAGTCATTGCAGGCGCGATTGATCCGGGCAATGGTATCGATATCGTCGATCATGCAGTTGGAGCCTGTCATCACGATAGTTTCATATTCCAACCCTGAAACGATTGTTTCACCCTTCTCATCTGTAAAAACGTTTGAGCAACCAATAATGCATCCATTCATGCAATTATGCACGGCAACGCCGTTGGGCCGCGTGGCAAGTAATTCAGCAATGTGTTCCCCGGAGATTCTTTGGGCGCCGTCAAATTGCCCGACAGAATAGTTTCGCGTGGGCAGGGCCCCAAGGGCATTGACCATGTTCACCAGAACCGGGGTCCCAAGGCGTTTCAATGCGTCTATCATGGGGTATGCGGTCACGCCCTTGGCGAAACGCAAAGCCGCGGTCTTAAATTTTTCTTTGTCTTTGATCTCAACGGGTGCGCCTCCCTGGCCGTCAATGACCACGGCTTTGACGTTCTTCGATCCCATTACCGCGCCCATACCCCCTCGTGCGGCCATTCTTATGTGAAAATCAGGGGAGGTCACCGAAACACCCGCGGCTCTCAGCTGCATCTCACCGGCGGGGCCGATGGAGATAATGGAGACCTTGTCGCCGTGCTCGCTTTTCAGGCCCTCAACGATCTGGTAGTTTCCACTTCCTTTGAGCGAGTCGGCAGGCAAAAATGAAACACCCTTGCTGTCGATTTTCAACACTGTCAAATCACTGGCCCGCCCCTCAAGGATCAGGGCCTGAATCCCCAATCTAGCAAGTCCTTGTGCCGCGCTGCCGCCCGAATTTGCCTCCTTAATGCCCCCGGTTAAAGGGCTTTTGGCGCCGGTGGATAACCTTCCAC
>CAYPSZ010000281.1:0-1912 GCA_964413125.1 uncultured Desulfobacterales bacterium | reverse complement strand
ACATGAAACAGCTTTATCTTTGTATCTTTGATCTCTGGTTAACTTGAACATATTGCAGTATCCCCAGGCCATATAGCCCCTGCCGATAGTGGAATCGAGCGGCTTTACCCCGAGAATAGGGCGCAGGTTTATTGGGCTCTGGCGTACGAGCTGCAATAGGAGCCGGTTTAAGAACAGATTACCGAAGGTCAGTGGTCTGAAGACAGAAGATAAACCGTCGAAGGGTTCATAGCCTTTGTAGTCATGGTCTTCAACCCATTTTTCGAGTTTTTTGAGGCTTGACAGGATTTGATCTTTTAGATTTTGCATTTTCTTCTTTTTTTGACAGCCCCGGTTAAATCCGCTAGGCTTACTTTCTGCAAAAGAATTTAACGGGGTAAAGATTTTTATCTTTCTCAGTTTCCTCCCTCAGGCCCAGAAGGGAAGAAACGGTGAACAGACAATCCGCCTTTGGCGGAGGGGTATTATATCTCTTAAATAGGTTACGTATTAAGGTTTAGTTTAATGGTCTTATAGAATTATCTCGTCGCTGTTTTATCACTATATTTATTGTTATTACGGCTACTTGTAGCTTCCGGTAAGCCTTCTTAGTCCTTTAGGCATACCTTCACACTACATTGCTTCTATTCGCTGATGTAAGCATGACAAATTTTGTCGGATTGTGCAAACCAGCTCTCCATAATCTTACCATTTGATATGCGCTGTTAAAACTTATCTCTTTCTGGATCGTCTCCCCAATGTTGCAAGACAGACCAGGCCAGAGGCCAGAAGGAGGACGGTGGCGGGTTCAGGAACAGATTCGATATGCAGGCACCCGCCAAAATCGATCCAGCTTGTGCCGGCGACATCTATTTCGGTTCTCATGGAATAGATATGGTCAGTGTCGAAGGACAGAAGAATGGATTCGGAGCTATAAAAACCAGCATATGAATATACAGTTGTGCCCGTGGTCAAATCCAACAGGGCAATGTCTGTTGCCTGCAGCCGGTCGGCGGAAACCCTCATGGTGCTGGCCAACGGAGAGAATATGATGGAGGCCGAGGCAGAGGAACCTGATATGGCATACCCCTCGTCATCCAAATACGCATGAGCACTTACCCACGCGGCATGGGAGGTTACCCCGCCCGAGGCGGAGGATTCCGCATAGGCATATCCGGTGAATGTTCCAGCAGGCCAGACAGTGTGCTGGGATACAGGTGAAGTCGATGTCTCCTGATAACCTACGGTAAAGGGTGATCCATATTCAGGATAGTTGGGGTCGTTGAAATAATAATGTGCCCAGCCATCAATCGTGTACTCCTGGGACAAAACGTTGATTAAAGAGGCGCGTGCAACCGAGGCGCTGAACAGAAGCATAAAGGAGAGCATCGTGACCGGAAAGATTCGCCGCTTATTATTTAAAAAAAACAAGACTCTTTTCATAGCAGGCTCCTTTCGCATGTATAGCGAGATATGGAAAAGTTGTTAAGTTTCGGTATTCTCTATGCAATGTAAATGAATGGAATTGCATGTTTTATCTAAACTCTCTTAACCTAAAAGACTCTTCTGGTCAGTTTGCCATGCGGGGCGCTTTATGGAATATGTTTTTCAAACGGGCCATTTGCTCTTCTCTGATGAAGCATAGAAGATCTTGTGCGATGGGCCGCTCGGTGCCTGATGCCCAGGTCCAGACGTAGCCCAGATAGAGGAGTGCACCGCTCAGGATATAGGGCGGATGGGTCATTTGATAGAAAAGCCTGAAGATTTCCCACAAAGGATGATTCCCCAAGAAATAGTCCTTTTGCCCCTGCCTGAACCATGTCATCATCTGGCTGGCGTTACCGGTTCCCATGTTCCGATGATGGAGACACGTTTTATCAGTAAATGTTCGGGTTTTCCACCCTTTCATTCTTGCTGTCGTCACGGCCACCCA
>CAYPSZ010000280.1:0-2713 GCA_964413125.1 uncultured Desulfobacterales bacterium | reverse complement strand
CATGGCCAAGGCCCTGGAGCTGGACCCGGACTTCCCCTGGGCCGACGATGCAAGGCGCCTCCTGAATTAATTAGGGGACGTTGTTGACTTCGTTGACTTCGTTGACTTTGTCCCTTGACCAGGGGGGCCAGGTCCCATGGCTTTTTCCCAAGGTTCTTGGAGGGATTGAGTAGGGGACGTACATTATTTCATTACTTTCGGAGGTGAATGACGCGAGGGTCACTAAAATGCATTGGGTCTATAAACCTTCAGGGCGGCAAATCCAAAACATGGAGGGACGCCCTCATTTGCTCATGCGGTGAGCCAATCCGCGGCTGAATGAAGGTTGATTTCCGCGGGTAATTCCAAGCGGGCCGTGCAATCCAGGGTGATAAGGTGCAGGCCCGCTGCAGGGTATTCCCGTGCCGCATCGAGCAGAGCCCGGACTTCGCGTTCTTGAGTCTGCGGCGCATCAAGGGAAGAGCAGACCTGAATCAGCTCTTCATCACCTTCAGGATACCGTGCCAGGAAGTCAACCTCAAATCCGCCGGGTGTCCTCACATACGCAACCTCCGCACCCCGACGCTCCAGTTCCAGCAGGACGCAGGTCTCAAGCGCGTGGCCGGTGTTGGCGCGGCTGCTTCGATCAAAAATCGGTATCAACCCGATATCTATGGGATACACCTTGCGCGGATTGACCATGCGCCGGCGTTCGGAATCAGTGGCCAGAGACAGTGTCCGCACCAGAAAGGCATCTTCTATATGCCCCAAGTAGGCGTGAAGGGTGTCTTTTGCAATAGACATCCCCTGTGACCTTAGATCCTGGTGAAAACGGTTGACACTGAAGGAGCCGGCTGCATTTCCCAGTAGCCGGCGCACCATCCACCGCAAGGCCGTGGGCTGGGAAACAGCGTGCCGTTCAACCACATCCCGGAGCAGGACCACGTCCACATATCCCCGCAGGAGTTCGGTGCGGTCCCGAACATTAAGGCCCTGGGCCTCTGGAAAGCCCCCTTGTTCCAGGTAAAGGAACAGGAATTTCTCCAGTCCTGAACGTTCCGCCTTGGTCAAACGATCAAAGGGCTTGTCAGGTTCCCGGCCTTCATGACGCAAGGCTTCGCGAAAACTGAACGGGTAAATCCGCACTTCCATGGCACGTCCCCGCATGCTGGTGGCCACCTCGCGGGAAAGCAGACGGGCTGACGACCCGGAGAGGAACAACTCGATCCGCTCCGTATCGAGAAGGCGCCTGGCAAAGGTTTCCCATCCCGGGACGACCTGGATCTCGTCGAAAAAGAAAACCGCCCTCTGTTGATCGCGCCATTCCGGATGCAACCGGTAGTACTCCTCGACGACGACATGCAGGTCCCCCGCACTCATGCCCGCCAGTCGCTCGTCCTCAAAACCAAAGAAAAGAAGCCCTTCCCTCGGTGTGCCCCGGGCAAGACGCTCGGCCATCTCCTGCCAGAGGAAGGTGGTCTTGCCTGCACGGCGCATACCTATAACAGCCATGGCCTTGCCTTCAACGGCCGGGACCCGAATGTCACGCCGTGTTGATTCAGGTATGGCCGCGGCCTGGGAATCCACGATTTTCCGGCGCACCAATGCACGAAATTGACCGTCCATAGCGGACAATATACTTCTTAATGAGCTGTCTTGCAAGGAGAAATTGAACGAGCCTTGGGGACGTTGTTGACTTCGTTGACTTACTCCTTTGAGTAGGTGCGTCACGGGGACGTACATCATATTATTACTTTTCAGCTATAGCTTTTCAGCCTCGATTCATCATTCTCGGCTCTCGCACCAGATAATCACCGCTTTTCACAGCGTTGCTGTTCGCAGGCTAGTTGCCGGGTAACAGGTATAGTTTGAAGGCTCAGTCTCCCATTCCAAACTCCCACGGCGGATTAGGAATCGCACGAAAGCCTGAACCTTCTTATACGCTGCATCTTTGCGGGATAAAAGACCCCTTTCAAACTACTAATTATTTGATGTACCATACTTGATTTGATTACCTTCAACGCTTTGATCAAAACTGGAATTTCTGTTGCCTGCCGACAGGCTTTGACAGGGGTGTGTGTTTCTGGTAGACAGAGATAAACATAAATTCCGACATGCTTTTGCACGGTTAGGCTTCAAGGCTTGGCCAACTGGAGGTGTACCATGAAAACGAAAAAGGACACGAGGTGGTTGGGCTTTGCGGGCCTCTTAGCCGCTTTGGCCTTTGTGTCAGGATTGGTGGGGGCCCCCGAGGCCCTGGCGGTGGACCAAAGCAAGAAGGCAAGGCATATGGAACGGGCCAGAGATTATGTGGATAAGGGGAATCCGGAGGCTGCGGTGATTGAGCTCAGGAACGTAGTGGAGATCGATCCCAAGGATGATACCGCCTATGTGGAACTTGGGAATGTTTATATGCGCCTTAGAAAGGGGCCTGAAGCCTTTCAGGCCTATTCGAGGGCGGCTTCCGCCAACCCGGATAACCTGGAGGCCCAGTTGAGCCTGGGCCGGATATTCCTCCTGGGCCGGCGGCCTGCGGATGCACGGGAAAAGGCGCAGTTGGTGCTTCAAAAGTCGCCTGAGAACATAGACGCCATGCGGCTGCTCGCCGGGGCATTGATACAGGAAAAGGAGATCGCACAGGCCATCGAGACCCTGGAGGACGTGGCATCCAGGGAGCCCGATCACACCCAGACGCACCTGACCCTGGGACAACTCCTGCTGGCGGAGGACAGGC
>CAYPSZ010000279.1:0-2433 GCA_964413125.1 uncultured Desulfobacterales bacterium | reverse complement strand
CTGCCTGGATTACCACCATTGCCTCCCCGCCGGCACTCTTGCCCACGGACATGAGGTTCGAGACCTCTAAAAATGTTTCCCTGGTGATGTGGATCATGCTCGATCACCTTGAGCCGAGTCCTGCTCGCGCCTGATGTCCCTGCGCTGTTTTTGAAACACGGCCTGAACGATTGCGTCCCTTGAATCCTCGTCAATGGCCTTGATGGAGGCAGCCACGCAAAACTTGTCGTCCTCGGGCTCCATCCTGACCACCTCCGCAAGGAATTCCATCCGGTACTGAAATGTGTCGGGCATAACAAGGGTCATTCGAAGGATGTCCCCTGTGGAGAGCGGATCACCGGTCATGAACTTGAGACCCGAGCCGCTGATTTCGATCACGTCGTCCATGGGTTTCCGCTGGTTCCATGAGCCCATGAGCTGATCGATAATGAAGTTGAGCTTGTTGTTGACAAGCTGGAGGCACCTGTATATGCGCTTTTCCTCGGAACCAGGGGGCGCGTCGGCCAGGTATTCGTCAATGGGGCTCGGAAGGCATTCCTTTTTGAGCAGGGTGGTTCCCATGCCCTTTCTGACGATTGCCTGTTCCTCATCGCACAAGACTTCCCAGCTTATGGGCAGGACGATGTTGGCCCGGTAAAATCTCCTGCGGTTTTCCATTTCCATGAGCTTGCCTCCTGCTCGTTGTCGTGTGACCAGAAAACCACAAACATGCGGTTTTTGCAACCGCCGCCGGGCAACCATCGGCCGGGAAGCTCCAACCCCGGTTCAATCCGGAGTCCTTCTTGCCCTTGTCCCTATGTCGCCACAAGGAGCAAAAAGAATGCCGCCTCAGGTGTGTTTGCTCTTCATCCTTGACCCTGCCCGGATTACGGGCCGAGCACGGTCAGTGCGACCTGGACCACTTCAGGGTCGAACTGGGTCCCGCTGTTCACCCGGATCTCGTTCAGGCACAGTTCAACCGGCATTGCAGCGCGATAGGCCCTGTCCGAGCTCATGGCGTCGAATGCGTCTGCAACGGCCAGGATGCGGGCGATGGGCGGGATTTCTTCCCGCTTCAATCCGTCGGGGTATCCCTTGCCGTCCCAGCGTTCGTGATGATTACGGATGATGGAGAGCTCGCCTTGATCCAGCCCCAGGGGAGCCACGATGTTGACCCCGATCATGGGATGGGAGCGGATGAGGTCGAACTCCTCTTCCGTCAGGCGCCCCGGCTTGTTGAGGACGGCATCCTGTATGCCGATTTTCCCGATGTCGTGAAGAGGCCCGGTGGATTTGAGCATCTCCAGGTCTTCAGCGCCATATCCCATGCGCCCTGCAATGCGTACTGCATATTCAGTGACGCGGGAGGAGTGCTGTTGGGTGTAGGCGTCTTTCGCCTCAATGGCGCTCACCAAGGACATAAGTGTGGCTATGAAACTCTGCTTGAGATTGTCATAAAGCGCCATGTTTTCGACGCTCAGGGCGGTCTTTTCCGCCAGAAAACCCAGCACCAGGCGGTCTTCCAAGTCAAAGGAGCCGGCCGCGGCCTTCTCCGCCACCAGCAGTATCCCGAAGGGCTCCGTGCGGATCTTGAAAGGGACCCCGATCACTCCTGAATGGGTGCTGATCCGCTCAAGGGCCAATGCCCTCCCGTTGGAGGTCCCGAAATAGGGTCTGATAAACCCGGGATCAAGGCCCGTCCGGCCGTCATCGCCCGTGACCGCGGCGGCGGGCGTGCCCGGTGTAAGGCCCTTAAGACCCCGCTGGGCAAGGACCAGGAACATGGAGGTGGAGTCGTCGTAGAAGAGAAAGCAGGCCTTGGATGCATTGCAGGACTCAAGGGCCTTCTCCACCAGGAACTGATAGAGGTCGTCCGACCGGTTGATCTTGGAAAGGGAGTCGATGATGCTGTAGAGCAGTGACTGGTGATTAATCCGCCTTTCCAGTTCCAGGTTGAGCGCCTCGACCTCTTTTTTCTTCTCCAGCTCCTGATTGAGTTCCCAGTTTCGTTTCATCAGGGTGTGTACACGCTGAATGCGACTCAATGTGAGCTTGATATCCTGGAAACTGAAGGGCTTCACCAGAAAGTCCGCGGCCCCGTGGTGCATGGCGTTGATTGCGATCTCCATGGAGGGGTATCCGGTCATGATGATCACATTCATGAACTTCTGCAGGCCTTGAAGTCCCTTGAGTACCTCGAGGCCGGTCATTCCCGGGAGCATGATGTCGAGAAACACGTAATCATAAGAACGGCTCTTGAGAAAATCCAGGGCGGACGGGCCGTCGTGGGCAGTGTCCGCATATTCCACCCCCAGGTGCTGGAAATAGAGCTGAAGGGTCTCACATATGGTAGGTTCGTCGTCCACCACCAGGATCTTCAAGTCTTCCATTTCAAGGCCCTGTTTCATCGCGGGGGATTCTTGAGAAGCCGTTTCTTGCATAGATCGAATTCTT
>CAYPSZ010000278.1:0-2966 GCA_964413125.1 uncultured Desulfobacterales bacterium | reverse complement strand
GCTGCAAACCGGTCGGACCATCGGCCCTGTGATACGCGGAGTGTTTCACCCGGAAAAGAATACCCATATCTGGTTGTCCATCACGGCAATTCCCCTGTTTCAGTCTGGCGAGACTGCACCTTTCCAGGCATACGCCACATTTGAGGACATCACCGACCGCAAGCGGGCCGAGGAGGCTCTGGAAGCCGAACGTGCGCAATTGAAGTCATTGTTCGATTACTCCGGCGAAGCGATTGTCTTGCTTGACCTCGAAAACCATATTCTGGAAGCGAACTCGGGTTTTGAACGGATCTTCGGCTATTCACCGGAAGAAGCAAGAGGAAGGCTGATAGAAGACCTGATATGCCCCGAGCGTTTTTACCACACGGAATCAAAGGAACTTGATGAGCAGGCACTCGAGGGGATTAAGGGTGTCGAGATAATCAGAAATCGAAAAGACGGAGAAGAGATTGACGTAAGAGTATCCGCCGGACCGATTAAGATCGGAGACAATGTAACCGGCCGGTTTGTTGTTTTCGACGACATCACCGACCGGAAGCGCGATGAGGAGGCGTTGAAAGAAACAAAACGACTGCTTTATGAGTCTGAAAAGATAGGGAAAGTTGGTGGATGGGAATTTAATATTGATACATTAAAACAAAATTGGACGGAAGAAACATTCCGTATTCATGAAGTTGATCTTAATTATGATGGATTCGTAAAAACCCCCAGGCAGACGTTGATGGACTTAAAGATCACTTTTCTTTCTATTTTTAAAGCTAATTCATGATAAAAACACTTGACAAGGAGGCTTTAAAAAGGCAATATATGCTTGTTATTAATATATAATATTGCCTTAAGGAGACCTTGCCTTGTTCAGAACGAAGAGCCCTCAGAAGACCATCTTCGACCACGATGTCTACCTGCCGGACGAGCGCATCGCGGCCCTCAAAAAATCCTGGGCCGGGCCGTTCCGGGAGAAGGTGCTGCCCCTCATCGACGAGGAGCCCTTTCGCCCCTTCTACCACCCGGACAATGGGCGCCCCAATGTGCCGGTGGTCACACTTGTCGCTTCCTCAGTGCTCAAGGAAATGCATAACCTCACCGACATGGAGGTGCTGGGGTCTTTGGAGTTCGATCTGCGCTGGCACTACGCCCTGGATATCCACGGCCTCGATGCCCATGTCTGCCAAAAGACCCTGCACAACTTCCGCACCCTGGTCTGCACCAACGACAAGGCCAGGGAAGTTTTCACGGACATGACCGGAAAGATGATCCGTGCAGCGAGCCTTTCCACGGGGAAGCAACGGCTCGACTCGACCCAGATCACTTCCAACATGGCGCATCTCTCCCGGCTGGGGCTGTTCACCCGCACCATAGAGGGCTTCCTGAGATCCTTGGAAAAACACGACTCATCCTTATACGAACGGCTCCCCAAGGTCTACCGCAAGGTCTACAGGGAGCGCTCCGGGTATTTTGCCGATGTCAAGTCCTCCCGGGCCAAGCGACGTCTTGTCAAGTGCGCCCGCCATCTCTTCGATCTCGTGGATCGGTTCCGGGGAGACCCGGAGATCGCCAAGCTCAAGGCTTACTGCCTCATGGTCCGCCTTCTGGACGAGCAATGCGAGGTGGAACAGGCAGAGGCTCCGAAGGTGACCCTCAAGAAACCGGAGGACATTCCCGGCCACTCCCTTCAGAACCCCTCGGATCCCGATGCAGCTTACGGGCACAAGGGGAAGGGCTACAAGGCATCGCTCACCGAGACCTGCTCTGAAGAAAACGCCTTTCAAGTGATCACCGATGTCTGGGTCGACGGTGCCAACGCCAGTGATCAGAAGGATGTCCCCAAGGTGATCGAACGGCTCGAAGAGGTTGATAGCAAGCCTGAACAACTCTTTGCCGATGCCGGTTACGGCTCAGGGGAAAACATCCTTGACTGCAAGGAGAACAACGTCGAGCTCTCCGCGCCCATCACCTCGGGCAAGGAGCCGGACTCGGCCAACAAGGTGCAACTCAGCGATTTCGAAGTCGGTGAGGACGGCATCCGAGTCACCTCCTGTATCAAAGGCAAGGTTCCTCTTTCGTGCACCATATCGGGAAAAGGAAAGACCGTTTCGGCTGTCTTCCCCAAGGACGTCTGCTCGGCCTGCGAATTCCGCACGATCTGTCCGGTGAAGCGGTCCAAGGGCGGGAACTTTCGCCTTCGCTACAAGCCCGCGGCCATGGCGACCTCAAGGCGCAGGCAGGAGCAAGAAGGCAAGGATTTCAAAGAGCGATACAAGATCCGCTCAGGGATCGAGGCGACCATATCGGAAGCGGCCAGAATGACAGGGCTCAAACGGGTCTGGTGCAGAGGGTTGAGCCGGGTCCGAGCCGCCGTTTCCTTCAAGGCCTTGGCCATCAACATCAAGAGGTACATCGTAGCGGAGCTGGAGAAGACCGCCAGAGGCCAGTCTGGTGGCGCACCCCGGCTCGATTTCCGGCTTTTTCGCGTCCTGGTGATGGTTCACCACTGTTGTCGCTTCCAGTTTTTCGCGCAGGCCGCGTGAAACCTGGCCGTGCTGATCAAAGAGCGCTACCCGAAAAACCGGGTTCTTACGAGGGCATCAACACTTTGGGATTAAAATACAGTGAATCAGAACGAGTTGAATCAACAAAAATCAGATTCAGACACGGTTATTGAGAGACAAAGAAGACAGGGCGGGCGCAGTCAACAGTGGGTGCTGGTCCTGCTGGGATGTTTCGCGATTGCAGGTCTTTTTTTCACAAGCCGCCAAAACTACCTCTTGTTTCATGCCCTGGTCGAACTGGGAGCCGTAGCCGTGGCATGGAGCGTCTTTCTCATCACCTGGAACGCCAGACGTCTGAAAACACCCCCGGCATTCGTACTGCTGGGAATCGGCTATGCGCTGGTGGGCGCCTTGGATTTGCTGCATACCCTGGCATATGAAGGTATGGATGTTTTTCCAGGAGCGGGCACCGACTTG
>CAYPSZ010000277.1:0-15816 GCA_964413125.1 uncultured Desulfobacterales bacterium | reverse complement strand
CGCACACGAAAGAACCGGGTGGAGAGACGCACAAATCAGCGAAAGACACCGTATATGGGGTTTTAATTGCCCCGCCGTCGATCTTGATTTTGTTATGGTGGAGTTTAACCACGGGAAGGCGTGCGCTCTTGTTGAATACAAGCACGTTCAGGCGGCAGAGGTTGACGCGAGCCACGCAACATATCGTGCGCTGGTGGATTTAGCCGACAATTATTCAGGCGGGCCTTTGCCGTGTTTTGTTGCTCGCTACAATCCTGCCGACTGGTCTTTTTCTATTACTCCGCTCAATGATCGGGCGCGAAAGCACTACGCTCATTGCAACGGAGATACGCTAACGGAGCAACGATTTGTTCGCAGCCTGCATTTGCTACGCAAATCCGTATTGACGGTAGAGGATGAGGCGGCTATAGCGGCTTTACAGGGAGGCAGACAATGATTGAGATCGACCTGGTGCTGAAGGTGTTCCTGGCGCTCATGGCCGCCGGAGTTGTCTTACTGCTGTTGGATGCGGCCTTTGATGTGGTGGGCCGGAGGATAAAGTGATAGATTTAATTTTGTGCTTGTCGGCTTAATTAATGCCGATATCTGCTGGCATTTTCCTCTATTATGTAGGATTCCAGCGGGGATACGAAGCCGCCGAGAGGAAAGCATTTAAGATGAGGATAAAAGAAATTGAGGAGGGGCACAACTCATGAATTGCCCGAAATGCAACGGCAGGACAGCAGTCGAGAAAATAACCAGGCATGACTTTTACAATCAGCGTATCCGGTGCTGTGCCTCGTGCAATTATTCTTTTCACACAATAGAGATACCGAAAAATCTGTTCGAGGTCGTAACGCTGATGCAGGCGAAAGCGGCAGTTGAACTGAAAACGTCAAGCGCATAAACACCCCAGATATACCTCCTTTTGTGTGGCCCGGTCTTGTCAACCGGGCCTTTTTTATGCTTTCAACCCGGAAACTTGCATGGTTTTGTTTTGAAAATACTAAAAATAAATAGAGTTTTAGTCATATATAGACTTATAGGTCTATATATAGAAAGTTGGATTATTTACTCTCTTCTTTTGATATAATCCTTGCCGAAAAGTAAATAATGCGAATTGCAGCCGCTATAAATGATGATGATTTGAAAAGTATTTTAGAGGGGCATGGCAGCATTTCCCCCTGTCAGCTCATGGAGAAGTTGGAAACACTGACTACCAAAGAGCGGCTGAGATTTGAACGATGGGGGCCGTCTTATCTACCCCAAAGAATCAGGCGGAAAATCCTAGAGGCGATTGCAGAGAGTTAGATGGAAATAATCGAGCGCAAATGTTCAGATCATGCGGGCGCAAAAGACCACCACGGCAGGCAGCGGAATTGATTGGAAGGTCAAAAGAGTTGATGACTAAAAAAAGGCGACAACACAGCATCGAGGAAATAGAGGAAGCCATTGAGAAGTCTTTGGGCATTCAATCCTTGGCCGCGGAAATGCTGGGGATGACTTACCACGGAATATATAAGCGGATTAAAAACAGCGATCGGCTTAAAGCCAAACTGGACGAGGCAAGTCGCAAGGCCGTCAACTTCGCTGAATCAAAGTTGATGTCGGCAATCAAGGAAGGAAACTTGACCGCTATTATTTTCTTTTTGAAATGCCGGGGTGGCTACTCAGAGAAATCAGAACAGCATATTACTGGAGACCTGCCACCGTTAGTGTTTAACGTTATTCCAGTTAGTGAGAAACCGGAAGACAGTGAAGAATGATATCTCAATCAATGAATCGTTTCACGATTTACTCAATGACGAAAAGCGGTTTATCGCTTTACTTGGCGGCGCCGGTTCGGGCAAGTCGCACTTTGCAGCGCAAAAAGTTTTGCTCCGGGCAATGATGGAAAGGGATCAAAAGATATTGGTTGCTAGAAAAGTCAGGCGTACAATGAGGCAATCTGTTTTTGCTCTGTTACTGGCACAGGTTTATGCCTGGGGCCTTGCCTCACATTTTCAGCCGAACTATTCCGATTTGACGTTGACCTGCAAAACGACAAACTCCGCAATTCTTTGTGTTGGGCTGGATGACCCTGAGAAAATTAAATCCATTCACGGGATTACTTCGGCTTGGCTTGAAGAGCCGACAGAGATGACCGAGCAGGACGTTCGACAAATCAACCTGAGAATCCGGGGGGCCAAGACGCTTTACCGGCAGATCATTATGTCATTCAATCCCGTGTCCCGGCTGCATTGGATTAAATCGTTCATTGAAGACCAGGCCGATGATAGAATAACCATTCACCACTCAACTTATAAAGACAATGTTTTTCTCGATGAGGATTATCGGGCTGAAATTGAAGCACTAAAAGAACAGGATGAAAACTATTATCGCATATACGGCCTTGGAGAGTGGGGATCACTGGACGGCCTCATTTATCCACATTATCGCAAGGTCGATGCAATGCCGGAAAGTGAGACAGAGTTTTTCGGGCTGGACTTTGGCTTCAATAATCCATCGGCATTAGTCAGAATTCGTGTGAAAGACTTTGACCCGAAAAGCCGCAAGGGCCAGGTTTACCTGCAAGAGGAAATTTATCAGAGCAATTTAACTTCCACCGATTTAATTCAGAGCGTTAAAGCCGTTAGTGACATCGGCAGAAAAAGGATTTATGCAGACCCAGCAGAGCCTGGACGTATTGAAGAACTACGCCGGGCCGGGCTGAATGTATTCCCGGCAAGCAAGGGGCCGGGCAGCGTCAATGCAGGCATATCGTTTTGTAAGGCGCTTGACTTGAACGTTGAAAAGACTTCACTGAATTTAATGGCCGAACTGGAGTCTTACACTTGGCAGAAAGACCATAGTGGAAAGACGTTAGACCAGCCGGTAAAATTTCGGGACCATGCGCTTGACGCAATGCGTTATGCACTCTGGACGCATTACGAAAAGCCGCAGCCGGTATTTTTCGACCGCAAAATTTTGGGGGTGTAAATTGGAACTGACAATCGAACAGATTCTTAAAATATGGCAGGCCGGGCATGATCAGCGTGAAGCCATGCGGAAGCGTGAGAACTATTACTATGGCGATCACGCCATCTTAAAGCGTGACGAATACTATGCTAACGGCCAGAAGAAAACAAACAGGGTAACAAATTTTATACAGTTTGCCATTGATCTTTTTGTCGGGGCGTTGACATCTGCTCCCTTTCAGGTGACACCGGCCGGCGGTGTTGATGAAGAAAAGGTGGACACTTATGAAGTGGTTTATGATGCTAACAACTTGCGGTCGATCGACACGGAGAACTTGCGGTGGTGCATGGTTCATGGTTGGGCTGTCGAAGTTCATGAAATAGTTGATAAGGAAATTACAATTTGGGGAGACAGTGCGCTTAACTGGCAGCCGGTCTATGATAGTTTTGGCGATCTTGTCGGTGCTATTTATTACAGGGTTCTCCCAGCCGGCACAATTTTCGAGGACGGTGTACTCCAAGACGAATTAGAATGGATCACTTATTACTCGGATAGCGTGATAACGGACTATCAGCGCAAGGGCAGTGGAGGAGCCTGGGTCAGAGTTGGAGAACAAGCGCATGGCTTTGGACGGGTGCCTGTTGTGATCTGGACCTTGAACAATCAATACCGGTCAATAATCAGTGACTCAGTCATGGCGCTGAACGATGAATACAATGATATTGATTCTGCCAGTGGAGACGATATCCGAAACGATACTAACGCCATTCTGCTGGTCAAGGGTTATGACGCTGCAAGCATTGAACAAGAGGCTGCAAAGATAAAAGAGCTGGGAATTATTCCGCTTGGCGAGGGTGGGGACGCTTCGTATATTACGAAAAATAATGATGTAGCCAGGGTGGAGAGCCGCTTGCGCCGGGTACGTGAGGGAATTTTTATCGGGCTGTCGGTTCCTGATTTTGAAACGATAATTGGCGCCACGGGTAGCACTTCGGGAATTGCATTGCAGCTGAAATTTTTCCCGATGCAGAGCAGGTCAAGCGCTTTCGTGAACTGGATCAAAAAATCAATACAGGGCCGGATCGATTTGATTAATTCTGTAGCCAGAAAAAAGGGGCTTGCCGTTCTGGACGATTATCAGATCACAGTCCAGTTTGTTATCCCTGCGAATCGGGTTGAACAGTGGAAGGCAATCAAGACGCTTGAGGGCGTTGTGAGTTTGCGAAAGCGCTTGGAATTGCTTGATGACGTGGACGATCCAGAGCAGGAAATTAAGCGCATGGAAACCGAGGGAGTGCTTGCCGGTGAATTGCAGGGAGAGGCGGCAGAGATTGCCAGGGAACTAGACCTGCAACGGGCTACCAGAGAATTCGAGCAGAGGCTTGAAACTTAATGAATGAGAAAGAGGCCCGGCAGTGGTTGGAGATAACGGCAAAGGCTGAGGCCTTCGACCTGCGTGATTTTGATAATGAGTTACATAAAGAGTACATGAATTACCTAACGGGCAAAACGATAGCGAGGGAATCTAAAAATTTCCCGGTTCTGTATCGGGCTTGGATGGCGGCGCTGTCCGGCCCGGTCTCCAGTGCAACGCTTGAGGCTGCCCGGAAAATGGCCGCTAGCTATGCCAGGAAGCGAGCAAACACGCTGGCTAAGGGTCTTACTCAGTCAGACCTGAAAGCGCTCTCTGAGGCGGTTGCCAGCGGTTTAGAGCGTGGGCTGGGGCCGAGGGAGTTGGCAAGAGAACTGGACATGATCCGAGACCTTGACTCTAACCGAGCGGCCGCATTGAGAAACTTGAATGCTAAACTGTTGGAGGATGGCTACAACCTGGACGAGCGCCGGGCAATACTTGCAAAAGAAAAAGAGAAACTACTCAAGGCCCGCCGTGAGACGATAGCCAGGACGGAGACAGGACAAGCGCAAGGGCAGGGGCGGCTGGCAACGGCAGAGCTCCGGGGGCAAAAGTTCAAGGTCTGGATGTCGGTGAATGATGAGATCGTCAGGGATGATCACGTTGAAAATCAAGAGGCAGGTGCCATTCCGATAGATGAGCCGTTTCCATCCGGCGCCATGTATGCACCCGACGGAGTGAATTGCAGATGTAGCACAAGTTATTTTACAGCGGAAGAGACAGCCGAAAGAGCCGGTAAGGAAGCATCGGGCCGGGCTGAAAAAATGAGGGAGAAATCAAAGTGAAAAAAATTCTGGCGTGGTGAGAGTATTCTGTACATAAAAAAATAAAAGGGAGATTGTGAGATGACAGTAAAGCAGGCTGATTCACAAGAGACTCAGGATGCGACTCAGGTCGAGGCGCAAACTAAGGACAGCGTGAATGAGACTCAGGAAATTCCCGAGGGCTTTATTCTGAAGAGTGACCTTGACCGTATGATTACCAAGGCGATTCAAACAAGGCAGGCGAATTGGGAGAAAGAATACCGGGAAAAAATCGAAGCGAAAGAAAAGCAACTGGAAGAGGAGCGCTTGCAGGAACAGGGAAAATTCCAGGAACTGCTAGAGCGCAAATCTCAAGAGTTGGATGCACTCAAGGCCAAAGTGCAATCGAGTGAATTCCGCACCGAGGCAGATGGCATCGTTGAAGAGTATGGACTGGGCGCCTTCAAAAAGATTCTGATTGCAGGCAGGAAGTCGATGGACGAAGTACGGGACGCTTGCGAAGAGATGAAGGCACTGAAGGACGTTTACATTCAGGAGGGCGTTGAAAAACGCCTGGAGACCGGTACCCGAAAAACAAACAGCGGGACGCCGGTCGGTCATGGGGTTAAATTCTCAGACCTAAAAACACGAGCGCAAAAGGTCGAGTTTATTAAAGAGCACGGCCAGGAAGCGTTTGAAAAACTAGTTTACCAAGGGGGATAAGTAGATGGCTATTGGAGCAGCTTCAGGAATGGAGATTTATGATGCTGAGTTTCAGTCGGGAGTCGTCGAGGTTCTTGCGCAGAGCACTAACGCTTTTAACGCTGCAAGCAGGAACGCTATTGTTTTGGGGTCCGAGTTACTGAAGGGCGAATACAACAAGGAGGCATTTTTTGACCTGAATGCCACCCTTGTCGAGCGCCGGGATTTGACAGACGTTTCAACGGAAGCAGATGATGATCTTTCACAGGGAGAGATCATTGGAGTGAAGGTCAGCCGTCGGGCGCAGACAGCGAATACTCTTGACTCTTTGCGTAAGGTGCAGGCCGACGAGCGGGAAATGAGCTTTGTTCTCGGCCAACAGTATGCAAAGGCTAAACTAGCAAATATGCTGAACACCGGATGCAGTGCGCTTGCCGGCACTCTGCTCCATGAAAGCAATGCGCTGTACGATGCGACAGCGACCGCCGACACTGGTCTGACTCACAAAAATCTTGTGAAGGGCTTGGCAAAAATGGGGGACGGTCAGGGCCGGATTGTCGCATGGCTTATGCACTCCGCCAGTCAGTTTCAGTTGATGGAAAACTCGATTGAGAGCGCTGCACTTTTGGACAGCGTAGCCGGGGCTTTCATCAACTCCGGAAACATTGCTTCACTTAATCGGCCGATGATTGTCACCGACTCCACAGCGCTGTACAGTGATACTGATTATTATGTGGTTGGCCTTACCGAGCAGGGACTGCGGCTTGTTGAATCAGAGCAGGAATCGGTTGTTGGTGAAGTGGTAACCGGATACCACAACTTGCTTTTCAGGGTGCAGGGTGAGTTTTCCTACAACGTGACCGTTAAGGGGTTTGCTTATGGTAACACTGCTAATCCGGCCGATGCTACGCTTGCCGGTGATAACTGGACTACTGCCGTTACGTCCGTAAAGGATTGTGCCGGGATTATTATTAAGCACACCATCGAATAATCAGGGAAAGGAGAAAGTTGAAATGAGTAAATCAACAAAAGTTGTTCTTACGCTTGCCCTGATTGCCGTTGTCGGATTTGTGGCACAAGCGCAAACCGTGAGCAAGTGGTACACGAATGAGCTGAAGGTTGACCGGTTGAAAGTCTTTGCCGGTGCGGCTGCGGATAGTACGTCCAAGGCCGCTAACTATACGGTGGTCAGCCCGACGGATGACTTTAAGCACTTTACGAATGCGGGGGCTGTGGCTTCGGCAAGCGAGATTACTTTCACTTTGCCGACCGCCGCTGCTGGTTTGAGTTATTCGTTCGGGGTGATTTATGATGCAACGGTCAACGTTGATGCAAACACCGGGGACAAGATCAATGTTTTGACGAATGCGGCAGAGGATAAGATTCAGGCCACAGACGTTGGCGCCCATGTCCACCTGTTAGCGATTGACGCAACTAACTGGCTTGTGCTTAAAAAGCATGGCACTTGGGCAGACGCAAATTAGTTTATAACGCTGGGGTGGGGTGCGGTAAATGGCCCCACCCCGACAAGGTGAAAGTCAATGAGCGTATTAACTAGAGTGCAGGCGAACCCGGATATCAGCACAGCTAATGCAACTTATGTCGGATACCTGGTTGACAATGCAAAGCGGACTGTTGGCAGTCTCTGCAACTTGCCAAAGTTCCCAGAACTGGAGCATGGCTACGTTGTTAGTGCTGTTTCGGCCACAGAGGACATTTCCGGCCTTGATAGCAATGATATCAACGTTGCAGTGAATGGCTCGGATTATACGGAGATCACTTTAACGCTTGCAAATTGCACAACGGGAGAGAATACGGCGGCAGAGTTGCAGAGTAAAATCCGGGCGCTTGATGGTGACTATGGAGAGGACGAAGTTACGGTCACTTTCTCCGGCACACAATACACAGTGACTTCGGGTCGCTATGGTTCTGATGCCTGGGTGCGGTTTTCTTTTGATGACTCGACGCCGGCCGTATGCCGGGCGCTTAAACTTTCGCCTGAGTTTGGAGCGGTAGAAACTGTTGGCGGTGAACTGGACGAAGAGTTGGAAGATATTGCAGTACACCTTGTCGAGTGGATGTACCGCAAGTTGGGCAATGAGGGAATTGCAAGCGGTTCACCGGACGGCGGGACAACGTTCTCAGAGCATACGATTATGAGCCACCCTTTTATCGGCCCGATGATCAGAGGCCGGAGAAAGGTTTACAGGTAATGTTTGGAGCCAGGAATGACATTTGCAAGATCGGAACTCCGACAGTGCCCACCGGCCCGGAGCCGACGGGTACTTATTCTTATGGGTCAAACGTACGCTGCCGGTTTTATCACAGGTCGAGCACCAGAGAAGTTGGAGACGGCTCACAGTTTGGCGTCGTGAATACGGAAATTATGTTACCACCGGGCACAAGCGTCAATGAGCAAAGCCGGATACAACTCACACACAGGAACGGCAGGGCTTTGAGCGGTGCGGAATACTATGCGGTTATTGGTTTTCCGAGGGACGACAACCCGGATGTTTTCCCGGTGGTTTGCAAGTTGCAAAGAATATCGGGAGGCTCAGCACTTTGAGCACTCAGATAAAATTCAACCCAGGATACCGGGAGGCACTGAAGAATGGTAACCGTGCGCTTATTGTAGAGATGACAGAGACCATGATGAAGCACCTTATTGACTTTTCGCCATCCAACCCTCACGACACTGGTAACAATAAGCGTTCTATACAATCAGACATCCACCCTGTAGAGCCGTGGGCAAGAGTTTACACCACTTCGGGCTACGGTGCATATCTTGAGTTGGGCACTGTGCATATGTCGGGAAGATATTATTTCCGCAGGGCTTTTGAGAATACGAAAGCTGAAATAAATGAGAACAGGAGAAAAAAGTAAATGGCTATTTCAACCATAATGAGGCAGACCTTGACAACGGTGGAGACTTTGGGAAGCACAGCTAATCCTGCAATTTCATCCAGCAACAACACGGTCACGCATGACGGGTTTAACGTTGCAGTGACCTTGAACGCTTCCAGTGACCCGGACGGGAAGAGTGTTGCTTGTTGGGAGGAAACACTTTCGGACGGGGCGGCCACTATTGACCTGACCAATTTAACCGGAACGAACGGAGGCACGGTCAGCGGTGACGGAAAGCGGGTACGCGCTTTACTTGTGAAAGCGCCGAGTGACAATGGGAATGTTATTACCCTTAGCAAGGGAGCATCCAACGGATATGCAGGGCTGGGTTCATCTTTCAGTGTTGATCTTGATCCCGGCTGCAGTCACCTGTTTTACCTGGCAGACCAGGGCGATGAGGTAAGCAATGGTGTTGACGATACTCTTGACCTTGCCGGAACGGGTTTCACTGATTTTCTAGAATTACAGGTGGTTTTTGGATGATTGATTCTGTCCAGGTAATATATGATTTTCTCACGGACGACACCGGCTCTGACCTTTATGCGCTAGTGGAAACACGGTGCTGGTCGCCTGTTGTGAATCAGGGCTTTAATAACGAAAGTCCTGCACTTGTTTACCGCATTGTGTCCGAGCTGATAAACACAACGGCAGAGCGATTGTTATTGACTGTTGAGTTCAGGTGTTTAGGTGGTAGTGGGAAGCACTCGGATGCGGGGCTGGTTTACCGGGCGCTGAAAGAGAAAATGCACGGGCAGGAGAATCAGGTTGAAACGAGCGGCCGTATATGCAAGGCAGAAATGCAGTCGGCTACTCAGGGTATGCTTGACGGTGACACCGGCTGGCCTGTTGTCATGGTCAACTATCAGATTGCAATAACATCCTAAAGAGGAGATAGAGGAATGGCTAGAACAGGAGTTATCAGGAAGATTGCTATTGCCGCCACGACTGCAACAGCACCGGCTACACCGGGAGACGATGCCGTTGTGGACTGGACGGGTGAATCAGATTGGACAACCTTCGGGAGCGTAACTACTCATGGGGACGATTATGATCTTGGGGGTACTTCGCTCTCTATTCCTTACCGAAAAGAACGGGCAATGATTGACCCCCCGCTTGCACAGACAAGAGAGGATTCAGTCATTGTAAAGAACGGTGCGGATGCCTGGAGTTTTGAGGTCATGGACACCACACCGGAAGCACTGGCCGCTATTGATACTACGGCCACAGCGGACGGTGGAGACACCACTTTTGGGACAAGCGAAACGAAGCTTTCAGTCATAGCGGAAACCACGAACGGACAACTCTATTATTTCCCGAGCTGTTCTCTTGACGTGAACCAGGTCAGCGGTGGAATCGGTGCGGCTGATCACGCTGTTGTCCAGGTGAATGTAACGCCTTACGGTACTTCCACATATCCGGGCGGCGTGGTGGTTTACTAATGACAGAACAGTTAGATGATGTCGCAGTGCTCTCCGGGAAGAGCGTTGACATAGAGTTGGCGGGGCGTTCCTACACCTGGAAGGAATTGCCCCGCCGACGGGCACGGGTAATGCGAGCCAGGCTTGCGGAAGTGCTCTATAAGATGCAGGCAGGTGACCATTCGATTCTTGAGGCGCCGAACTGGATGCTTGACTTTTTCTATGAATTTCATCCGAAGATGAAAGCACAGAGCGTTAGGCTTGATAATGCGGATGATGATGAAATCAAGGCGGCATTCATGCAGATTTTCAAAACATATCTTGAGCCATACCTTGAAAAAAAAAGTCAGGCAGAATTGAAGAGCACGGGGAATCCCGATGCTATGAACTGATCATGGCAGAATGGGGAATCCCGTTTGACCACATTGAGGAGCACTGGACGGATAGTCAGTACCTGATGATGTTAGAACGATTAAGGGAACGGCTGGAAGCCAGGCTATCGGCAAGCGACAAGGCGCAGGGCATACAGCGGTTCAATATTGACACTTCGAGGTGATTATGTTCGGTGGCGGCATAAAAGTTGGGGATGCAACCTGGACACTGAGAGCGGACGACAAAGAGCTGCTTAATGATGTCCGTGAATCCGGCAAAAAGGTTGAGGCTGAATCCAACAAATTTATGAAACACTCCAGGGCCATAGGCGTTGGGATGACGGTTGCCGGTGCGGCCATTACCGGAACGATGGCTGCGGCCATAAACTCTTATGCTAAGGCCGGTGACGAAGTTGGCAAAATGGCCGTGAGGACTGGTATATCAACACAGGCACTTTCCGAGTTGCGTCACGCTGCTAATCTCTCCGGAACTTCTCTCAGTGGTTTTGAAAACTCAATCCGCAGAATGCAACGTGCTATTACTGAGGCAGGTGAAGGAAAGGCTGAATATACAGAATCACTGGAAGCGCTCGGCTTGCAGTATGAAGACCTTGCCGGCAAAAAGCCTGAAGACCAATTTATGGTTATTGCTGAGGCGCTTGGCGAAGTCGAGGATGATACCACCAAGGCGTCGCTTGCTCAAGAGATTTTTGGACGGAGTGGAACGGCATTACTCCCGATGCTGAAGGGCGGGGCGGAGGGCCTTGCACAGATGCGGGCCGAAGCGAGAGAACTTGGAATAACCTTTGACGCTGAGTCGTCTAAGGCTGCTGAGGATTTTAATGACAATATGGAGCGGCTATGGAAATCTTTCGAGGGCGTCGGTAATCAGTTAGCCGAGGCCTTGATACCGATTATCAATGAGTGGCTGCCAGTTGTTACTGAGGCAATCAAGAGCGTCATGGAGTGGATGCGTGAAAACAAAGAATTGACAGCGGCCATTACGATTGTCACAACGGCTATCGGTGCTCTGTTAATTACAGCCGGCCCGATACTTGTCTTACTCCCTTCACTGACAAGTGGATTCACGATTCTAACCGGCGCGCTGGGCGGAACGGCAACGGCGCTCGGTGCTGTTACAGCGGCGGCTGCTCCGTTTGTGGCGGGTGCAGGAATAGTTGTGCTGGCCTTTGACGCAATACACAAAGCGGTCTGGCTTGGAAATGACATTCTTCTGGAGTACCACAAGACGAAAGTTGCAGATGCGGAGTGGGATGTAAAAAACGCTGAGTTGAAGAAAAGGCTTGCCGCTGAAGAAGTCGAGACGATGGAGGAACTTGTTCAGAAGCGGGTTGAGAATCGGCTGGAAAAACTCAGAGCGGCAGATGCAACGGAGATTGCAGAGGCAAAGCGCCGAGGGCAAACCGTTGCAGAGTATGAGCAAGAATTGATCAATCATATCAACCGCATCCGAGAGCGCCGTGGCCTTGATACAATTGAATCTGAACAGCGTATCTCTGAAGCAGTGGTGGAGGTCAAAGAACAGGCAAACGAAGAGGAGATTGTTATCAATGAGCAGAACACAGAGAATCAAGCAAAGTGGCAACTGGAAAGAGAAGAGCATTTGCTGAAACTTGTCACTAAGACGAAAACAAAGTTAAAGGAAGTTATAAAAGAATACCGGACTTTTTACCAGGCGGTAAAAGAATCAACGGGAATGATAATCGAGGCGCTTGGAAGTTTTGACCTGAATTATGAAAAGGCCTTAGAGAAGTTGCACGAAACGACAACAGACTGGGTAACGAAAATAAAGTGGGAACTTGGAAGCATTGTTGATGCAATACACGCAGCCGAAAGGCAGATGACATCGTCCACAATAAACGGCGGCATGGCAGCGGCAGCGGCCGGTGGTGGTGGAGGTTCATCAGTGAGCAATAACGTTCAGGTGGACATGGGCGGTGTTAGTGTTGGTTCACAAGGGCAAGCCGATTCATTATCAACAGGGCTTGCGAATGAAATCGGTAGACGGCTTGCGGCAAGAGGTGTACGATGAGTTATTCTTTCACGCTGGACAGCGTTGACCTTGGCGGTACTGATTACGGCCTTTACATCGTGAGCGGTGACGAATCACTTATGCCAAGGCCAAGGGTGATAATCGAGAACTTGACGGGTGCCGATGGTGCAGCAACTATGGCGGCAACGTTTGAGCCGCTCTATATCAACCTGGTCTGCATGGTGAAGGCTTCCAGTCAGGCGAACCTGAGAACACAACTTGGAAACATTGTCACCCTGCTAAAGACTTGCCAGGTTGAAGAGAAGTCTCTTGTCTTTGATAGAACGCCAAGCGACACATATACCGTAAGACTTCTGTCCGGTGTAAATGCAAGCGTCATGCTTACCGGCGCAGAGTTTACATTGCAATTTTTAGCGGCAAATCCGTTTCCGAGTTAGAGGGAATAAATTATGGCAATGCTCGATTTGCATAACACAAGCCAGGACTGGTATGCGTCGCTGGCAGAGGCGATTACCACAACGGACGGAACTCATATCTACCTGGCCGACCCCGGCAGTACCGGCTTGACGGTCCCATGCTGGATTAACATTGATTCTGAAATTTTCCGAGTGACGGCTGTTGATACTGACAATCCATCTGCCGGAGTGGATCGGCTCACGGTCGAGCGGGGTGCAGGGAATAGCGTGGGGGCTACCCACCTTGTGACGGCGCCGGTGGAGCTGCTTAATAATAGTTTATTGTTTGAAGAAATCCATCGAGTGCTTTATGCACTGAAAACATTTGTCAAAGATGCCACTGGTCAACAGGATGGAATCCAGCGGGGCGGTGACGGCTCACAGTTGGAAGTCACTGAATCGGATACGCCGGATATGAGGGTGCAGGTGGCGCCCGGTTCGGCTGTTGTCTCCGGGGAGATTGTTGCTATCACTGAGGCAACGTCCACCGATACGATTGTTGCTCCAACGGCTCCGAACAGCCGTATAGACCTGATCCAGATTGACCAATACGGAGACATATCTGTCGTCACGGGAACGCCCTCAGAGACGCCAGAGGCACCCTCAGCGAGCACTGACTGTTTGTCCCTGGCAACGGTTGAGATCGGGCCGGGAGAAACAACGATCGAGGATGCCGATATCACAGACACAAGGCGGTATTTATGAGCTTTGGCGGTGCAAGGTTTGGCAATTCACGGCTTGGCAAAAAGCGGCTGGGGTCGAGTGCGCCTCAGACGGTGGACGAATTATTTGACATGCCTTACTGGATGCGCCGCTATGGGGGCATCTATCAGGGTGACGGGACAGACGGCAGCGCCACGGGGACAATCAGCGGTGTTGGGACTGATAACCTGGTGGATGAAATCGGAGGTGATCCGCAAGAGGTTGACATTGAGAGTAGCCGAACTGAAATTTATACGATTGAACTTTATGATGAATCCAATGTGAAGCAGGCTAAGTTGGAACAGTGGTTCGGTGGTAAGATGGTGCTGGAGTTTGAGGGTTCATCATACTTGGAATTTACCGTTTTTGTTGATAATACAAATGCTGAATATTTGACCATACCCTATTTGGTATACGTCCGGGACAGATGGGGATTCCTGGTCCATATTTTTGAGATCACAAGCCGGAAATATATCAAGGAAGGCGACCGGAAAGTTTACCAGGTGACGGCGGCCTCGCTTGTCGGAAAACTGATCAGGGAGCCGGTGCTGTACTATTCGACCGGGGCGACTCCGTATACATATAAGCAGTTGGGCTATTTACCTCCGAGCGGTAACAGTGCAGATAACTGGAGCCGGTTGAATGTACCGGACGAAAAGACCGTCCGGAAAATTGTCGGGGAACTACTGGCATTGCAAGAGGGCACTTATAAGATCGGCCTGGGGCGCATCGATTACCAGGTTGCGAATTATGAATTGCCGTTTACGATCGAGACAACAAACCTGAGTAATGCGCTGCTGAGTTTACAGGAACTTCTGCCGAAAGATTTAAGGGGCATTATTTACGTTGACAGTAATGCCACCCTGAACTGGACGCTGGGCAATACGGCTGTTGATGATGAACAGGATGTTATTCAGGCGGGCGTGGGCCGCTTGCAAAGCATTGATTATGATGTGAACTGGACAGACGTGGTAACAAGGCTCTACATTTACGGGCAAGGGGCCGACCGAAACAGCCGAGTGAAGGTCACTGACTATCCGGTCGAGAATGAGTTTGAATATCTCTCAGCATCTACTGTTGGAACTTATGGAATCAGGACGCTTGTTAAAATCGATAGCCGGGTAAAATATGCAAGGTCTCTTTATCGGATGGGGCAGCGGCTACTAGAGGAAATTTCTGTTCCTGTGGTGACGGCTTCGATCGGGGTGCTTGACCTTGCCAAGGCGGACGGGGACCGGTTTAAAGCGTTCGATGATTTTTACCTTGGGAAAAAATATATAATCAAAGACGATGACGAGGGCATCGAGGTCACTGCTGTTGTCGAGAAGATCACGGTGGACATGGCGAACCCTTTAGCGATTCAGGTTGATCTTGTCAATAGAAAAAAAGATATTGCCACATTTTTTGAGCGGCTTTATCATGGATTGAATCCACCGATTGACCTGAATGATGACGGGACGAACTATCCGAATATCGCAAGGCTTTACCGTGAGAGCGGCGGCGTGGACAGTACTGACAGACATCCGGCCTTGCTCTATCGTGACGGGGATTTTCGAGTAACGGACGCTGCCCTGCAATACAATCATGGCGGGGAGTGGCACGACGTTATTCCGGCTGAATACAATTCAGGCACGGGGACTTATACGATAACAGGGACGATTGTTGATGAAGACGGGCAAGAAATCGATTCTGGCAAAGCGGCAATCTATAAAATAACCGGAGGCGCAACCGGTAGTTGGACCATCCAAAGAGAACGAGCAGACGCAACCTTGCATGGCGACGAGCACACCGGCGTGGAGGTCATGGCCGGGCATCATGATGCTTTTGCCGTGGGTGACAGGGTACTTGTGGCTTGGCAGGAAACGAGTGAAGAAGACTCAACCCTTGTGCCGAAAATCTTTAATGGATTCTGGGTGGCAGCATCATGACTTTAACGGCAGGACCATTTCATTTATCGGGCTGGAGGGCCGAACTTTCGGCAATCGAAACAGTGCTGAATACTGTCGCAGACGCTCTTGTTCTTCGTGGAGAAAGCGACCTCTCCGGCACTTTCAATATGCTGCAGGGCACACGGTCAAGGCCAAGTTGGAAGGCGACAGTAACGACTGGAGGAGAAATGTTTGCGCATCAGTGGGTGAATCTCATGAGAGACGCTG
>CAYPSZ010000276.1:0-4804 GCA_964413125.1 uncultured Desulfobacterales bacterium | reverse complement strand
TGGGTGTTCCCTTCTGAAAGACGCCATCTTCGTGTTTGATGCGTTTTTCCAGTTCGTCGCAGACCTTGTGGATGGAATCGGTGAACCGTGCGGGATCGTCGTAGAAAAAAACCTGGTTGGCCAGCAGTGCGTCAAGCCCTGATATGGGCGCCGGGTCCAATGCCCTCAGGCTGTAAAGACGATGCATGGCCTTTCTCTTGTTGTTGACGATCTCGATGCCTTTTTTGATCCTTTCCACATCAAGGTTTACGCCTGTAAGCTTTTCAACCGCCTCCTTGAAACGAAAGTATTCCGCCTTCAGCAGCAGCCTTCCCTCCAAAGACTTGGTCTGGGGAAGGTCCATGACATAGAGGTTCGGCACAAGGTCATTCAGGATCTCGTAGGACTTCTTTTTACCGTCGCAGGTGTTCTCTCCCACGATCATGTCGGCGGATTCGATGTAAGGACAGACCTTGCCGGCCTTGAATCCGAATGCGGACTTGATCAGGGCACAGGTGTTCCTGGGAAGGAGTTTTTCCACCTCGTCCATGGCGAAATCAGCGCCGGTGCAGAGACCGACCAGAGTTGCATCCGCGGCCCGCACTATCTCTTCGGGTACGAACACGCAAAACGACCCCACAACCTTCCGGCCCGCCGCCTTTTCATCCAGCAGTTCCTTGATTCGAAGGCCGTGGACCTCGCTCATGACAAAGTCGAAGTATCCCATGCCTTCGGGCCTCCGGCCCTGGGCCAGAAAGATGTCCTGGTAGGCCTTGCCGAGTACTCCCAGAAGGGCGTCATGGGCTGCCAGGTCCAGACCCAGACTCTCCCACATGCTTCTGTATGCTTCACTCATGTTATTCCTCCTTTTCGTGTTCGTGACCCGCACCGGTTTTTGTGCGGATTTCTTGGAAGCGGTTCCTGCGGAAAGGCCTGTGCTGGAAAGACCGATTTGATCCGCCGGCTGCCGCCTAATGAAAAAAAGGACTGGGATAGACCGTCAGGTAAGGTTTAAAAGCGAGGAAGTGGTTTTTCGGCTTTACCTCTCGGTCCGCCAAGCCCGGGCAGATACGAGAACTCTCCGTCAAGTGAAGCCGAAAACCATATTCATGAAACAACTCCTGGTAAGATAGGATTTGTGAAAAAACCGATACCGCATGGATGGCGATTTGTCAAACTGGAATTTCCGATACCCAAGAAATCATGCAATGGCAAACTCAATACCATAAAGCCCCGACAGACCAATCAACCTATGTGGACAACACACCTATCTCCTTACCAGCACAGCTTTTTTGTTCCGCAAAAGGATGGACTTCTTCCCGCAACCAGGAGAGCAGACATTCTACGTTACGGACCTTGAATCCATGGACTAGACCCATGAAGGCATCGTCATGCCTTTCAGGTCTTGCCCGCATATTTTCTAAGAGCTTTTCAAGGACCCGGATCTGAGACTCCACCAGTCTGAGGACGCCGGGCAGGGTAAGATGATCAAAGAAAAACATCTTGCAAAGGAATTCCATTCTAAAATCCCTGGGATGCTTGACAGGCAAGTTCAGCCATTCCAAGAAAACCTCCTTCCCTTTCCGGGTCAAGTGAAATACCCTTTTCGGCGGTCGTAACCCAAGGCTTTCCGAAGAGGAATCAAGGCATCCCTCCCTTTCCAATCTTTTGAGCAAGACATAGAGCTGGCTTCTGCTGAGACGCCAGGTGGCTTCTAATGCAGAACCAAGAAAGTGCATGATTTCATAGCCATGCTTTGGTCCGGACATGAGTGCACCAAGAATGACATACTCTGTAGGAGAATTCGGTGTCATCAGGCTCTCCTGGCTTCTTGACTAATTGCGACACCTCTTAGGGCCCGGAGTTTCAAGATGCCGTAAACCCGGTCTCCCCGGGAGAGATTCATGGCGTTCAGGTGATCGTGGCTCGTTTTCACCCGGAGGGTCTCTCCTTCCACCTGAATCATCACCTGCACAGCACCCTCCTTTTCCCTGACGTCCCCGACCACCCCCACAAAACGATTGACCGGCGGGCCTGGAGGAGGCAGGGGAGAGATATAGACCTCATGGGGCAGAATTGCGAGATGGGTGCATTCATGCCCTTCGTCCGGCGCAAAAAGCTTCATCGTCCCCCACTGGAACTGCACGAGACCGTTATCAAGGCGGACCTGCTTTCGGCAGGCCAAAAGGTTGGGCTTTTCCAGAAACTCACTCTCACCAAAGCCCGAAAACCATAGCTTATCGGGACGGTCAACCTCCTCAATGCGCCCGGCCCGCAGGACCGCAATACGGTCGGCCAGCTCCCTGGCTTCACGGAGATTGTGCGTCACGAACAGGGTTGTCAGGCACAGTTTCTTCTGAAGGCCCTTGAATTCCTGGCGCAGATACCTGGCGGTGCGAAAATCCAGACTTGCAAACGGCTCGTCGAGTAAGAGGATCCCGGGGTTGGATGCCAGGGCCCTGGCCATTGCAGCACGCTGTTTCTCCCCTCCGCTCAAATCCCCGGGAAGTCGGCCTTTGAGGGTGTCAAGCCTGAAAAGACCCAGCATTTCTTCGGCCCGGGCCTGTTTTTCCCGGCGGCCCATGGCAAGACCTGCCATGGCCAGCAGGAGATTTCCTAAGACCGTCAGGGGAGGGGACAGAAGCAAATCCTGGAAAAGGTATCCCACTTGACGTCTATAGGAAGGCAGGCAATCCACGGATTTGTCGTTGAAAAGAATGTGGCCCTGATAAGGAGCCAATCCCGCAATGACGTTTAGAAGTGTGGTCTTGCCCGAACCCGATGGGCCGATGATCACAACCAGTTCACCTTGGGCCATATCCAGTTCGACATCTCTTAAAATAAAGTTGCTGATTCGATCCAGAGTGACAGCAGACAAAGAAATCACATGCCTCCGGTGAAGTTGGTGCTGCGGCGGTTGGGAACGATCCATTTGAGGCCCATCAGAAGGATGAACCCGGTCAGGAGCAAAAGCCAGGAACAAGCCAGGGCCAGGCCGAGTTCACCTGTGCTTATATTAAGATACACTGATATTGGAAGGGTGGTGGTCTTGAACCGGGTCGCCCCGGCGACCATTAGAGTGGCCCCGAACTCCCCCAGTGCCCTAGCCCAGGCCAGGATAACCCCTGAAAGAAGCCCATACCGGGCCAGGGGCAGGGTGACCCTCAAGAAGACCCGAAACGGGGAAAGACCCAGCGTCATCCCGGCAAGTTCGTATCTTCGATCAACAGATTCAAAGGCGGCTCTCAAGGATCTCGTCAAGATAGGGGCTGCGATGAACGTCTGGGCTGCAACAGCGCCCCACTGGGTGAATAACAGGTTGAGACCCATTCCGGCAAGCGTTGCGCCCAGCCATTTGTGCCCGAAAAGGAAGAGCAGGCCGACACCGGCCACCAGCGGAGGCATTACCAGCGGCAGATCAAGGAGGGCATCCACCAGACCCTTACCGAAAAAGCTTCTGCGTGCAAGCAGATAAGCTGAAGGTATACCCAGAAAAAACGAAATGGATACCGCAAGGAGGGATGTGGTCAAACTAAAACGCAAGGCGAACAAAGTTTCGGGCGATGTAACCTCCTGGAGGATTTCCGCCGGCGACACATGAAAGAGCAAGGCAGCCGGCACCCCGGCCATAAAGAGAGTTATCACGAGGAGGGGCAGAAAAAACAAACGCTCCATAACCGACCTATTGCACGGGCAGAAAGCCAAAGCTCTCAAAGACCTTGATCGCGTCTTCGGAGGACAAGAAGTCTTGAAGCTCGACAGCGGCCTCAACGTCATTTGCCGTTTTCAGCACACCCACTGGAACCATTTCCACTTCAATGTATTGATCCGGGACGGGTATAATGTTGACTCGATCCTTAAACTGGAAGGCGTCGGAGCGCCATATGATGGAGGCATCGACGTTTCCTTCAACCACATATAGCGCCAGTTGCTTGACCGTGGCACCATACACGACGGCGTTTGAAAGCACCTGTTCCTTTATTCCGGCGCGCTCCAGAATAATCATGGAAGTCTTCCCCATGGCCATAGCGTGCGGGTCACCCAAGGCAAGCCGCAACCCGGGCGCAGCCAAGTCCTCGAACTTAATGATTCGCTTGGCCTTCAGCTTATTGACGGCCACAACCGGGATGTGAGCCGCAATCGGACGCCAACTGTGGATCCTTCCCTGGGCCTGCAGTTTTTCAAGGAAGAAAAAGGATCCGGGCATGAACAGATCGCCTCGGCCAGAGGCGGTAATCCGGGCCAGCAGGCGACCGCCGCCGTCATAGTCAACGTTCACGCGATGAGCTGTTTTTTGTTCAAAATCCCGGACCAACAGATCAACGGGTTGCCTGAGCCCCGCTCCGGCGAGCAAGTGGAGTTCGGCTGCTGAAGCTGAGGTAACGAATAGAAACACGAGTGAAAGTGTAAAGTAAATTGGCTGCTTCATGAAACACGCCCTCTCTATCTCTTCATTGTTCAGTCGGGAGCACAGCTCCCTCATACAGGAGAGGGGAGCATTTTCACGGTAAAAACCATAATCTGATGTGCCGGATATATTCTATATTGGAATATTCTAATCTAGATGTCAAGGCAGAAGACACCACAGGGGCGGGTGATGCCTTTTCAGCGGGAATCATTCAGTCCTACCTGCTGTGTCATATGGGGGACGTTGTTGACTTCGATGAATTACTCACGTCTTTCTCTGGATTTTGAGCCACTTTGTTTGCTTTGATCAATCCATCTCCACCTATTCGATCTATGGCCTTAGATATTCCCGGTTGATCTAATGGGTCAGTCCGGCCCGTGGGCGGTATCGCCTCACTATTTGATCTGAACAACGAAC
>CAYPSZ010000275.1:0-75238 GCA_964413125.1 uncultured Desulfobacterales bacterium | reverse complement strand
GGGTGGAAAATGAACTCATGCCCGCATGTGCAGACAATGTATGTCCGGCACACTGTATTTACTTCGGGGACCCGGACGAAATCAGAAGTGAAATAGCCTCAAAGCATGACAGTCGCGCCGGCCGGCCGGCTTAATCGGTCGCGGATCAGCCGGATGTCAGATCGGCCGGGTTTTGCCGTCCAGCAGGGCCATAAGGTCGGCCCAGTCCGTTATGCGGGGGATGTCTTTCCCCTGGAAGGCAGTGTCGTCTTCACCGTATCCCTGGGCAAAGGGCAGGCCGCGGTCCCGGACATAGGTGGTCCATACCGGCTGCAGCCCGCTCTCCAGGGCTCCTGTGATGTCGGATTCCGGGTCGTCCCCAACGTAAATCATGCAGGCGGAGTCAACTCCGAGCCCGCTCACAAGTGGCTTGAAGGCCCGGGCATGGGGTTTGCGATAGCCGATTTCACCACTGATTACGCATACCTCGAAAAACGGTTCCAGATCCATTGCATTTAGGATGGCCCGGGCCGCAGGGGTATGGGTGAAATTGGACAAGAGTCCCACCCGGAATCGTTTTCCAACGGCCTCAAGCATGTCCATGGTGCCGGGAATCATACGGACGTGGCCCATAAAGGTGGAGAAGTAAGCCTCCACCCCCTCCCGGATGCGCGGGTCGTCAGGGGAAACGAGAATGCCCTGGGCCTCCAGGGCCGCCTGGATCCAGAAACGATTGTGGGTCTCACGGCCGTCCTTTCGAGTCTCCCTGATGAAGCGCAGGGCGGCCATACGATGATCTTCCACGAACCGGGTCTGATCCGGTTCGAGGCCTCTTTTTTGGAGGCTTTGAAGAAGGCTCTCCACTGCTTCTTTAAGAGCGTTCTTGTCCACCGTAACCAGCGTATTGAACAGATCGAATCCTACTGCTTTTATCGGTTTCAAGGCTGAATTCCTATCTCATTTCTGGATTGTAAACTACACAGTGCCCAAAAAGCCTTTCCGGATGGGCACTATCTCGTAGTAGTATCCCGGGGCATTTTAAAGAGCGAGGGTTGCAGGAAGTCCATGAGGGCGCGGCAGCCCTTCTTCCACCTGCATTGGAGGCATACATGGATCTGCAGACGCGGCCTTGATTTGCGGCGTTCACACACTATGTACCTGCCTGCTGCCATTAATCCCTCCTCTAATCCACCTTATACCGGTTGCAGCACCAAAACTCAAGACGAAGCATTGTGCGCGATCTCCATGTATGGACCAAAGGGTAACGACCTTGTAGAAATCGCCGCCACCCGCCCACCTTGACACGTTCGGCCAACCACAATACAATAACCGCAACCAATGACGGCGCAGGATCTGTTCCCCGTCCTCAACAGGAAAGGCGGCAGCAATGAAAATTCGTGATTTGATGATTCCCGACCCCATCACGATCCCGAAGGGTACCACCATTGAAGAGGCCATAGGGGTCATGAAGACCAACTCCATAAGACACCTTCCGGTAGTTTCAAAGGGGAACCACTTGGAGGGTTTCGTCACCCTGGCCGACCTGAAGCAGGGATTGATCCCTTCAATGGTTGCTGATCTGTCACTTGCGGATCTAATGATAAGTACGCCCATCACCGTGCGTCCGGAAGATGAGGTGGAGATCGCGGCCCAGTATATTTATAAGCACAAGATCGGCGGGATGCCCGTGGTAAAAGGCAAGAAACTGGTGGGTATCATCACGGAGTCCGACATCCTGCGGGCCTTTATTGACATGATGGGCGTGATGACTGCAACTTCCCGTGTGGATGTGGCGGTGGGTAACCAGCCCGGCGGGTTTCAAAAGGCCCTCCGGGTTATAAACGACAGCGGCGGCGACGTTATCAACGTGGGCATGGCCGCCCACGACCTTCAGAAACGCATATATTATTTTCGCCTGGCCGCCTGTAAAACAGACCGTATTCGAAAGGCTTTGAAGGCTGAGGGCTTCGATGTGGTTGCCGCCATGGATTGATGAGGTATTTACGGATGATGAATGTGAAATATGCCCACAAACTTCTGAGGCTTATAATACCGGCGTTTCTGCTGTTTTGCCTGACAGGGCTTGCGCAAGGGTCGTCAGCCTCTCAAGGCCTGGGGGTGGAGGTTCGCTCCTTCACTCTTGAAAACGGCATGCTTTTTCTGGTGGTGGAGAGGGATACGACTCCCCAGATCGCCTTTCGCCTGGCTGTTCGAGCGGGCTCGGCTCTGGAGGAACGCGGGAAAACCGGTATCGCCCATATGCTGGAGCATATGTTGTTCAAAGGGACCAGGAACTTCGGGACCCTGGACCAGGAGCGGGACAGGGAGCTGCAGCGAAACATAGAACAGGCCTACCACGTGGTTCTGGCGGAGCAAAACAAACGCAACCCGGATCCCGAGGTGATTGAGAAAAAGCTTGATGAGATGGCGCGGCTTCGGAAGGAGGTCCAGGAAATCTATGTTCCCCAGGCCTTTTCAATGCATCTCGGCCGGAACGGAGCAGTGGGCGTAAACGCCTTCACCAGCAAAGACCAGACCCAGTACGTCATGTCCCTTCCATCGGATATGTTGGAGTTGTGGTTCTCCATGGTGAGCGAGCAGGTCTTTGAGCCTGCCCTTAGGGAATTCTACGTGGAGAAGGAGGTTGTCAAACGTGAATGGGCCTACCGGTACGTAAACAGTCCATCCGGTGCAGGTTGGCTTGCACTGCACGCAGCCCTCCACTCAGCCCACCCGTACAGGAACCCTACCATAGGCTGGAAATGGGATATTGACCGGTTCAGCGCCTCGGATGCTGAGGCCTTTCACGAGAAATACTACAATCCCTCAAACACGGTGGCCGTGCTCGTGGGTGATGTGAAAACGGAGGAAGTCAAGAGACTGGCGGAAATCTATTTTTCCCGCTACCCGGCGGGTGAGCGAGCAACCGAGCAGGTGACTCAGAATGAGCCTCAGCGGGGACCGCGCCGAATCCTGCGCTTTCTTGAAGGGGCGCGTACCCCCATTGTTCTGGCCGGGCACCATGGAGCATCAATGGGCACTGATGATTTCTACGCCCTGGATGTCATGACCATGGTTCTGAGCCATGGGCGGGGGGCTCGTATGACTCAGAACATTGTCAAAAAGGGTCTGGCAATGAGCGCTTGGGCCTATAGCCCGGATAACCGCTACGGTGGAACGGTGATCCTGGGAGGGACCCCCAATGACCCCCAAGCATTCAAGGGAGGGGATCCGGATGCAGCAGATCCCAAGGAAGCCTATATGGAAGCCTGCAGGGATCTGGAGGCGCTGCTTCTGGCCGAGGTGGAGCTTATCCAGGAGGAGCCCGTGACCCAACGGGAACTGGAGCGGGTAAGGAACCTGGCTCGTTACGATTTCCTGACAAGGCTCCGCAGCAACGAAGAACTGGCCGGGACTCTGGCCACCATGGAGGTCCAGACCGGATGGCCCTACCTGGAAGATTACCTGGATAGAATAGAGGCCGTCACCCCCGAAGACGTCACGCGTGTGGCCCGAAAATATCTCAGTGAGCAAAACCGCACCACCTGCTATGTCATACCGGGAGGAGACAAGGAGGAGCCGTCCGAGCCTTACCAAGAAGATCGCTCATTCAGCGCATCCGCGGCGGGTATTGTAAAAAGACCCGATGACCTCTCCAATCACTCGGAATACCCTACGCCGCCGGGGTGGAGGCACCCCCTATCCTTTGAGCGTGAACCCGCCCGGATAACCTATCCCAATGCCGAGACCGCCATTGTAAAAGAGGCGCAAGTCTTTTATCTGCCGGATCGCGAACTGCCTCTTGCGGACCTCACCATTCTGGTCAAGGCTGGGATGGTGGACGTGTCCGAGGACAAGACAGGCCTGGCAAGCATGCTGAATTCAAGCCTCGTCCAGGGTGGTACCGAGATGCACAGTCCTGAAGAACTTGCGGCCCTTTTGGATGAGCACGCCATACAGTTGTCCTTTTCCGTGAAGGAAGAAGAAACGGTGATCAGGCTTACCGTAATGCGGGAGAAATGGGAAGATGCCATTGAGGTCTTAGAAGAGATACTTGCCCGGCCCCGATTCGACCCGGTGGTCCTCGAGGCATCCCGCTCTCGAATCCTGACCGGTCTCGGGCGGCAGGCAGGCAGTGCCCAGGTGGTGAGCCGGAGGGAACTCGAGATAAGGCACTTTCAGGATCACCCTTATGGTCGCGATCCGCTCAAGGGTCTTGAAACCATTCCCGGGATTACGAGACATGACTTGTATATGTTCCTCAATGAGCACCTGGTTCCATCCAACATGGTGGCGGCCGTCTCCGGAGACCTGAGCCGGGAGGAGGCACTGGCAGGCCTGAGACGCCTTCTGAAGTCATTGAAAGGAAAGGAGATACCGCCTGAGCGTGAGCTGGCCGTTCCCGGGCCGTCAGCTCCGGTGCTGGGTTTCATACACAAACCGGGCCAAGTCCAGAGCCATGTTGCCATGGCCCTGCCAGGGCCCCTTCGAAAAGATCCGGACTACTGGAAGACCAACCTCCTGGTCAGCATTCTCGGAGGAAGGGACTCCCTTGTATTTCGCCGCCTCAGAGACGATCTCGGACTGGTATATTCGGCCTATTTTCATCAGAGGTTTAAGTGGAAGGCGGGCTGGATAGCGGGCTTCATGGGTTGCAAGGGCGACAGCACCTCAGAGGCGATCGAGCAGGCCGTAAACCTCATGGAGGACCTTCGCCGCGGGATTCCATCGGATGAGCTGGAGAGGAAGCGGCTGGACGCACTCAACAGTTTCGTGTTCAATGTGGACAATGCCGGCGCCCTTACCGAGGTCTATGCCCGTTACCATCTTCGCGGGGAGCCGCTGGACACCCTGGAGCGCATCCAGGAGGCCTACATGGATGCATCGCCGGAGGACCTTACCCGCCTTGCCCGGACCTATCTGGACCCGGCCAAGCTCCAGATAATTGTGGTGGGGGACCGAACCATTCAGGTTCCGCAGAAAGACGGAGGCCGGATCGATTTGGAAACATCGCTGCGCAATACAGCCGAGGCCCTTGGGCTTCCTTTCGAGACGCTGCCTTTGCGCTAGCTCCAGCCCAATGAGTGAGGGAGCGTTGATTCGGGCTTGTTGGCGCGGAGGCATTCATTTTCCAAGCCTCGCCTTTTCCCGCTTGAATCTCCAGGCCCGAAGGGGTGTTCCCAGGTACATTTTCCGGAACAATCTCAATCGTTCGGCAAAAGGGGCGCGCCTGCCGCTGTCACTGGGGACGTACCAGTTTTCCCATTGAATCCGCCGGAACAATCGGTATCCATGAGACAAAAGATACCTGTGCAGATCAAGCGCCAGCACCACGTCCTCGGTAATGATCAGTCCTGGGCGATGCCTGTTGATGGAAAAGCCTCTCAGACAATCCAGTTCAGTTCCCTCCACGTCAATGGACATGAAATCCACCGCAGGATTCCCTTCCCGTTCCAGGAGTTCATCCAGCGTAGTCACGGATACGGTGATCTCTTTTTCGTATCCCCTTGTATTGTCCATTAAGTTGGGAGACAGGGAGGAATACTCCTTGTTCACGTAAAACGGTGCGGTACCGGTCTTGTCGGGAGAGCTGACGGCCACCTGGTGTACGATGGACGCCGGACGATTGGCGAGCAGTTCCCGGGCTTGATCGGGGTTGGGCTCGATGAGGATACCTTTCCAACCCACCTTTTCCAGTAGCCAGGTCTGGGAAAGCAGGATGGAATGAAAAGCCCCGACTTCCAGAAAAAAACCGGTCCGGGAAAAGTCAAAAAACTCCCAGATAAGATATTTCTCCAGGTATTCTTCATGTTGCTTAGTCGGCAGTGGTATTCGGTAGCTGCGCATCAGCGACTCCGTTGGACCCGTCAAGCACTGAGATCAATTAATTCCGGAATCAAATACGAAAAAATCAAATGGGTTCTGCACCGGCTATGGTGTCTGCGGCAGGATTGCATGCTGTTCATGGAGCATACCAACTTAAATATCTTTTTACCCCGACCTTGCGCGCGGTGTTTTCCGAACTCATATACCTTATTTTTCCAAAGATCCGCCTTTCAGGGCCCCAAGCCCTGTCGTACCTTCCCAGTGTCCAGAAAATGCCGCTGTAAGAGTTTGGATCTCTTCCATCCACAGCGTACTTGTTGTTGAGCATTATCATTGTATCGAGGGCATCCCGGGGTGAGGCGGACCACTCGAGAATTTTTTTGCCCCATAGCATCCGCAGGTAATTATGAATCCTTCCCTCCCTTACCAGTTGCATCTGCGCGGCGTTCCACAGGGGGTCGTGAGTAGCGCCTGATTCGAATTCATCCGGCGAATAGATGTAAGTTCTCTTATCCAGTCTGTGATGGTACAAGGTGTTTTGCGCCCAGTCCGGAAGCGACTCATATCGGTCATAGTCTTCTCTCAGGCGGCACATGTTGAATCCCAGCTCCCTCCAGGTTACCAGTTCATCCAGAAAGTCTTCCGATGCTTTACTCATTCCCCACCAGCCGTTCTTTTTGCCTCTGACCTCCGGCCCGAGCCTGTCAAAGAACCACGATTCTTTTTCCATTATGCCCTTGAGGACTTCATGGACGGATATGTGGCCGAAATGGAGATAGGGTGAAAAACCGCTGGTCCCGTCGAGTTCCGGCTGGTTGCGCCTATCAGTATAAAGGGCAAGGCCGTTTTCGATGAAGACATGCATCCTGTCCAGACCCGCTTTTCTGCCTCCGGTATAAAGGGCATCCCCCACCCGGTGATCAACAGGAAAGGAGGAAGGATCAGCGGCAGCGAGCTTTAGATCCCCCACAGGCACGGCGGGCCACCTTGTTGATACTTCGCGGGATAATGAGGGTTTACTCAAAGAAGGGATCTCTTTTAAAGGATTCTTAAGAGGCAGGTCAAGCAGGTGCGAGGGGAGGACCTTCTGAAGGAAACGCCTGAATGAATAAGCTGTCTTGAATTCCTGCGCCCCCGCCCGCATGGGAAGTATACCGTTGGAGTCCACCAGCTCAAAAGCGACGGGGATCATTCCGGATGCCGCCCTGATCATGCGGGGTATGAAAAAACACGGGAAATCATCGGTGACCACAACACAGGCATCCTTGGACAGTGAATCCAAGAGCCCTTTCCCGCTGCCGTGTTCGGGCTCCAGATAAGGATAGTAAAGGACGTTCTTGCCCTCGATACCGGAGGCATTATCAAGCATGCCCTGTATAATGAAGCGGTGAAGTCGGCGGCTTGCCCACTGATAGCCGCACCTCAGCGCCTCGAGTATCAAGAGCGGCTTTTTCAGCTCACGGCACCACTCAGCGGCCCTTTGGAGGCTGTAATTGTATTCCACCCTTCTGTAAGCTGTCATCCAGTAAAGGACGTAGCTTCCGCGAGCGTCGGCATCGGCCCTGTTGGCCTTTTTTATCCTGATTTCAGGCACCTTGGGGATGAAGTGGGTTCCTGAGGCTGTTTTCATATCCGAGCGGTTGGATCTTTTTACGGCAGGCATCGCTTATGCCTCCTCTTTGGTCTTAGGCATGAGCCGAAACGGGGATAACTCACCATAGCAGTTGGGGAAGCTGGGCAACCGACTCGATACCTTGTGTTGTTATGCCGTCCACCGCACCTACGCCGGACATATTGCCCCGTGAGAGCAGGCAGCGGCTGAATCCCAGTTTTAAGGCCTCCCTGATCCGGATCTCCGGTTGGCTCACGCCCCGCACTTCTCCCGCCAGTCCCACCTCTCCAAATGCAACCATCTCAATAGGCACAGGCTTGTCAAGGAAGCTGGAGGTCAAGGCCGCCACAATGCCCAGGTCGGCCGCCGGCTCATCAACTCTCAGGCCTCCTGCCACGTTTACGAAGATGTCCTGGCCCCCCATCTCCATTCCCATGCGCTTACCGATCACAGCCACCAGAAGGGAGATCCTGTTGGGGTCCACACCTATGGCGGTGCGTCTGGGGACCCCCAGCGGGCTGGGACCCACCAGTGCCTGGATTTCAACCAGCACGGGCCTTGTCCCCTCAAGGCAGGGTATCACCACAGAGCCCGAGGCCCCCTGGGGACGCTCCTCCAGAAAGATGCGGGACGGGTTACCCACTTCCATGAGGCCGGTTTCGGTCATCTCGAATACGCCTATCTCGTTGGTGGGGCCATAGCGGTTTTTGACCGAGCGAAGAATTCGAAAAGCATGACTACGGTCCCCTTCAAAGTAGAGCACCGTGTCAACCATGTGCTCCAGCACCTTGGGGCCTGCGATGGCTCCTTCCTTGGTGACATGCCCCACGAGAAATGTCGGGGTGCCGGACTCCTTGGCCCAGGACATGAGGCGGGCGGACACCTCACGAACCTGGCCCACGCTCCCGGGGGCGGAGGGTAAGGTTTCCGTCTGAAGAGTCTGAATCGAGTCCACTATGAGTATATCCGGCTTGAGCTCGGCCAGGGCCTTAATGAGATCCTCCAGCAGTGTGCCCGTAGCCACGTAGAGCTTCTGTGAACCGATAGACAAACGGTCGGCCCGAAGTCTGATCTGCTGCGAGGACTCCTCACCGGACAGGTAGAAGCAGAGGAACCCCCCAAGTGAGTAGTGCCCGGCCGCCTGAAGAAGCATGGTGGACTTGCCGATCCCTGGTTCTCCTCCCACCAGGACCATGGATCCCGGGACAAGGCCGCCTCCCAGGGCACGATCCAACTCAGAAATGCCGCTTTGCCATCTGAGTTCCCTGTCGAGGGAGATTTCGCCCAGAGATACGGGATGCATGTCCATTCCCGCACGATTCGTTCCGGCTTTGCCTTGGGCTGGGAAGGCATGCTCCTCCACAAGGGTGTCCCACTGGTTACAGTCCGGACACCGGCCCATCCATTTGGGTGCCTGATAACCACAAGCTTGGCACACGTAAACGATTCGAGCATGTTTTTTCATGCAGCCTCCGAAAAGCGTCGCCAAGACTCCATTCTTCTTCATTCAGTGCCGCCCGTCAATCACTTCCCGCAAGATTGAAACCTATGTCATGTCGCTGTCTCTATAACCGGGAAGGGAAAGCTTCACGGATCTTTCCTATGAGTTGACAAACCCGGGGTGCCGTGTTAGAGCGAATCATGTCACATCACAACATATTGAAAGGAGAGGTTTCATGGTGGACGTTCTCCAGATAACAGACGACAGCTTTGAGGATGAAATACTCAATAGTGAACTTCCGGCTTTGGTTGATTTCTGGGCGGCCTGGTGTGGTCCATGCCGCATGGTGGGACCGGTGGTGGAGGAACTAGCCAAGGAATACGATGGAAAAATCAAAGTGGCCAAGATGGATGTGGACCAGAACCGCCAGACTCCTGCCAGGTTCGGGATCCGCAACATACCCACATTGATCTTCTTCAAGGGAGGTGAGGTGGCCAATACGGTGGTAGGCGCCCAGACCAAGAGCTTCCTCGAGGAAGAAATCAAGAAGCTTATTTGACCATGCACGACATAATCATCATAGGCGGAGGCCCCGCCGGGCTCACAGCAGGGCTTTATAACGCCCGCGCTCGAATGAATGTGCTCCTTTTGGAGAAGCTTGCGCCCGGAGGCCAGGTTCTGAACACGGACTGGGTGGAAAACTATCCCGGCTTTCCGGAAGGCATCAGCGGTTTTGAGCTCATGGATCGGATGAAGGCACAGGTCGAGAAATTCGGCCTGGAAATCCGCTCCGAGGAGGTGGTGCGTCTCGAGTTCCATGAGCGGAAGCAGCTTGTTGTGACCGGCAAGGAGACTTTTGAGACACGGGCTTTGATCCTGGCCTGTGGAGCCTCGTGGAAGCGTCTGGGTATAGATGGTGAGAGCGATTTCATAGGCCGCGGTGTGAGCTTCTGCGCCACCTGTGACGGTCCTTTTTACCGAGACCAGGACGTGGCCGTCATCGGTGGAGGAGATACCGCCATTGAAGAGTCTCTGTTCTTGACTCGATTTGCAGGACGTATCTTTCTAATCCATCGTAGGGATGAACTCAGGGCCGTGAAGATACTTCAGGAACGAGCCATGGCGGAGGAAAAGATACAATTCATCTGGGATACGGTGCCTGAGCGCATCCTGGGCAAGGACGGGGTTGAAGCAATAGAACTCAAGAACCTCAAGACCGGGGAAATCAGCCAAAAGGCGGTTCAGGGGGTTTTTGTATTCATAGGAACGGTGCCTAATACGGAGCTGGTCCGTGGGCTGCTGGATGTGGACGAGGCCGGGTTCGTGATCACCAACGATCGTATGGAGACCTCTGTCCCGGGGGTTTTTGCAGCCGGGGATATGCGTTCCAAAGGCTTCCGGCAGATCTCGACAGCGGTGGGGGAAGGTGCATGTGCCGCACACGGCGCCGAGAAGTACGTGGAGTCTTTGCAGGAGTCCTGATGTACCGGCGAACGGAATCAAAGAAAAAACCGCGCGCGTTTTCGGTGCCCGGCATATGCAAGGGGGCGACCCTGATTCTGCTTTTGAGCCTATCCAGTGGCTGTGTCGTTCTGGATTCAGCTGCAGGGGTGATAGATCGTTTCTTTGGGGACGTGGAGGAGAAAACTCCCCCCGAACTCCTCATCGAGGGTCAGGAATACATGGAAGTCGGACGTTACCAGTCGGCCGCCGAGGCCTTTCAGCAGATCACCGATCGCTATCCTTATAGTCCACAGGCCATCAGAGCGGAACTTCTCTTGGCTGATGCAGTATTTAAACGGAAAGACTACGCCCTAGCCTATGAACTGTATGATGAATTCGAGCGACTACACCCCAGAAACGAGAACATCCCCTTTGTGATTTACCGCAAGGGCATGTGTCATCTGGAACGTGTCTCCACCATTGACCGGGACCAGACCCATACCCATGCTGCAAAAGATGAGTTCGAACGGCTGGTCAGGCAGTTTCCTGAAGACCCCTACGCCAAGCTGGCGAGGACAAAGATACGGAAGTGCCTGATCTACCTGGCGGAATACGAGCTTTATGTGGGGCACTTCTACTTCAAGAGGGGAGAGCTTCGGGCGGCCATGGGCCGGTATCAGTACATTATTGAGAACTACCCTGACATGGGCCAGTATCACGAAGCCCTTGAATACATTCGAATATGCCGGGAAAGGCTTTCCGAGAAAGAGGCCGGTATCGATCCCTGAATCCTAGACTCCCGCCATCTCCTTTACCATGCCCGGGACGCTTTGGAGCGCATCCGCCAAGTCTTCCGGCCTGCTCCCTCCACCCTGTGCCATGTCCGGCCGTCCGCCTCCTTTGCCGCCCACAAGCGGCGACAGGCGCTTTATGATCTCCCCGGCCTTGATTAGTTTAGTGAGGTCCGGTGATACCACGCAGATGAGCATGGCTTTACCGTCACCACGGGCGGCCAGGACGGCAACTCCGGAAGCGAGTTTCTCCTTCACCTGATCAGCATACTCCCTCAGAACCTTGGGAGAGTCGACCTCCACCTCTTTGGCCAGCACCTTTATTCCGGCCACCTCGATCGCCCCATCCAGGAGGCCGGTTGCGCTTCCAGCCCTAAGCTTCGCTTTGAGGGATTCCATCTCCCTCTCTCGTTCCTTCTGGTCCTTGAGGAGGCGCTCCACCCTCTCCTCAAGCCGGTCCGGGGATGTTTTGAGCAGGGATGCCGCTCTCTTAAGCTCCCGCTCCAGGGCGCGCACGTGCTGGAGGGCCGCCTCTCCGGTCAGTGCCTCAATGCGGCGCAGATTCGCTCCCACCGCACCCTCGCCAACCACCTTGAAAAGCCCTATGTCTCCTGTGCGCGCCGTGTGGGTCCCCCCGCACAACTCCCGGCTGACCCCTTCCACGCTGACCACCCTGACAGTCTCGCCGTATCGCTCCTCGAAAATGGCCGTAGCCCCGGTTGACATTGCTTCTTCCCTGTCCATTTCCTGTGTGGACAATGGCAGGTTATCACGGATAAGACGGTTGACAAGGTCCTCCACTGCCAGGAGCTTTGCCGGGGGCACCTGTGTGAAGTGTGTGAAGTCGAACCTGAGCCTGTCCGGGGCCACCAGGGAGCCCGCCTGTTTCACGTGGTCGCCAAGGGTCTCCCTCAGTGCCTTGTGAAGTAGATGGGTGGCCGTGTGGTTTCGGGCCGTGGCCTTCCGTTGCTCCGGGTCCACCCGGGCCAAAACCTCGTCGCCCTCTCTGAGGGTTCCTTCCTCAACGATCCCACGGTGAACCATGAGGCCTTGCCCGAATCGTGCGGTTTCCCGGATCCGTACTTTGAGGCCTTCCGCAAGGAGCCATCCGCTGTCGCCCACCTGGCCGCCTGCCTCGCCGTAAAATGGTGTTCGGTCCAACACGACTTCCACCTTGTTTCCCGTGGGTGAAGAGGAAACAGCCTTGCCTTCCTGAATGAGCCCCCTGACGTGCGCCCGGGTTTCAAGTGTTTCATATCCTGCAAAGACGCACTCAAAACCCCGTGAGGCGAGTTTTCTAAAGGCCTCGGGGACTTCCTCCTCTCCGCTTCCTTTCCAGGCCTGCTGGCTCTTGGTGCGCTGACGGTGCATCTCCCGTTCATATCCCGCCGTGTCCACCATGAGCCCTTCTTCCCTGGCCACGTCCTGCAAAATGTCTAAAGACAAACCATATGTGTCATAGAGCTTGAAGGCCAGGTCCCCGGGTATGGTTCCGCCGTCATTTCCCCGTATCTCCTCGAGAATTTCCTCCAGGACCTTCATGCCGTGGTGAAGGGTGTCTGCGAATCGCTTTTCTTCGCTGTTGATCACGCCCTCGATGAAGCTCCGGGAAGTGATGAGGTCTGCGTAGTCCCGGCCCATGATCCGGATCACCTCACCCGCCACCCGGTACATGAAGGGGTCTTTGAGCCCAAGGACCTGCCCGAATCTTATGGCCCGCCTGATAATTCTCCTGAGTACATAGCCTCGCCCTTCGTTGGAGGGCATGACCCCGTCTCCGATGAGAAACGCCGCTGCCCGGGCATGATCGGAGATTACGCGAAAGGAGACATCCGATCTGCGCGCCGCACCGTACGGTACCTTCGAAAGCCCTTCTATGTGTCCGATCAGCCCCCGGAAGAGGTCGGTGTCGAAATTGCTCTTGACGCCCTGGACCACTGCGGCGATCCGTTCGAGGCCCATGCCGGTGTCTATGCTCTGTTTGGGGAGCGGCGTCAGGTTTCCCCGGGGGTCACGGTCGAATTGCATGAAGACCAGGTTCCATACCTCCAGATACCGGTCACAGTCGCACCCCGGAGCGCACTCTGGCCGGTCACATCCAAGCTCCGGGCCCTGGTCGATGAGGATCTCGGAACAGGGACCGCATGGGCCTGTATCGCCCATGGCCCAGAAATTGTCTTCTTCTCCCAGCCTTACGATCCGATCGGGCGGAAGGCCGATTTCCTTTTCCCATATGCCGTAGGCCTCGTCGTCATCGTAAAAAACAGACGCATAGAGCTTGTCGCCCGGCAGGCCGTACACCTCGGTCAGGAGTTCCCACGCCCATGCCACGGCCTTTTGCTTGAAGTAATCCCCGAAGGAGAAGTTGCCCAGCATCTCGAAAAAGGTGTGATGCCGGGCGGTGTACCCCACGTTTTCCAGATCATTGTGCTTTCCTCCAGCGCGCACGCACTTCTGAGAGGTTACCGCCCGGTTATATGGTCGTTTCTCATCCCCGAGGAATACGCTCTTGAACTGCACCATGCCGGCGTTGGTAAAGAGCAGGGAGGGGTCGTCCCTTGGAATAAGCGGTGCGCTGGCAACGGTCTCGTGACCACGCCGGCTGAAAAAGTCCAGAAATTCATTTCTGATCGATCGAAAGTCCATTTTCCAATCCCTAGTTGTTATTATTGGCCCTGAACATCAGCCTCGGAGGCCTCTTTAGCTACCTTTTTGAGACCGGTTTTTTCCTTGATGAGACCGGCTATGCGGTCCCTGATATCCGTGTTTTCCGCCAGGAAGCGCTTTACGTTCTCACGGCCCTGGCCCAGACGTTCGCCCTCGAAGGAGTACCAGGCCCCGCTCTTTTCCACCAGGTCCAGGGAAACCCCCAGGTCCAGTATGTCACCCTCTTTGGAGATGCCCCGTCCGTAAATGATATCGAACTCGGCTTCCTTGAAAGGCGGGGCGATCTTGTTCTTGACCACCTTCACCCTTGTACGGTTGCCCACATGCTGGTCCCCCTCCTTTATGGCCCCGATTCGCCGGATATCCAGCCGCTGGCTGGAGTAGAACTTGAGGGCGTTGCCCCCGGTGGTGGTCTCGGGGCTGCCGAACATGACGCCGATCTTCATACGGATCTGATTGATGAAGATCACGCATGTGTGGGATTTGCTTATGGTTGCTGTAAGCTTTCTGAGCGCCTGGCTCATGAGGCGTGCCTGAAGCCCAACGTGTTGGTCTCCCATCTCCCCTTCGATCTCGGCCCTGGGGACAAGGGCAGCCACCGAATCGATGATGAGAACGTCCACCGCACCGCTCCTGACAAGGATTTCGGCTATGTCCAGGGCCTGCTCCCCGGTGTCCGGCTGGGATACCAGGAGGCTGTCCACGTCCACGCCCAGATTCCTTGCATACCCGGGATCCAGGGCGTGCTCCGCATCGATAAAGGCCACCATGCCGCCCAAGACCTGGGCCTCGGCCGCCACGTGAAGCGCCAGTGTGGTCTTGCCGCTGGCTTCAGGACCGTAAATCTCCACCACCCGTCCCCTGGGCACGCCGCCCACCCCCAGGGCGAGGTCCAGAGAAAGGGCCCCCGTAGAGATAGCCGGGATGTCCAGAGCCCGGTCGTCGCCCATCTTCATGATGGAGCCCCGGCCGAACTGCTTCTCTATCTGTGAGATGGCCTGTTCAACCGCACGCACCTTGTCCGCTCGCTGATCGTTCGCCATGGTTAATCCTCCTTGGAATAGCTCAACAGCTTAAAAGCTCAACACCCACCACCCCTTTTAACCCGTCAACTCAAACTCCTCAAGTGCGGTATACAAGGCTCCGGTGGGGTGCAGGTCACTCTTGAAAAGGGCGAGTTCGGAAAGCGTGCACTCCGGGCTCGAAACTTGCGCCCATCCTTCCATGGCCCGGACCAGACGATGGTTCATTGATCCGCCCTTACGGAACCGTCCGAGCGTGAGGTGCCCCCTGAACGGTCTTCGTTCCGGTTCGATGCCGAACGGCGACAAGCCCTCCTGAAGACGGTCCCGGAGCAGGCCCATACGCTTCAAATCGCCCGTTAGGCCCAGCCAGATTACCCGGGGACGCCCCGGGTTCGGAAAGAACCCGGTCCCCTTCACGGCCGCTTTGAAGGGTGCAAACCCGGCGCATGTGGAGCGAACGATCCCTGCCAGTTGGGGGACGGTATCTTCCTTCACATTCCCCAGAAAAACAACTGTGAGATGGACGCTTGAAGGCCGAACCCATTTCACGTCACCGGACGCGTCCTTGAGATCCTTTTGGACCCGCTCCACAACCGCCTTGATTTCGTAAGGCAGGCTAAACGCCAGAAAGGAACGGATACCCATACACCAACCTCCGCACCCAGTCCAGCGCCATAATGGCTGTCTGGGCCTTGACCTGGTCCCGGCCGCCCCAGAAACGGTACTTCCCCGAGTATTCCTCTTCCTCTGTGACAAGACCTATATGCACCGTACCCACAGGCTTTTCCCGGCTGCCCCCGCCCGGGCCGGCAATGCCCGTGACCGAGAGGCCCAGATGGGCGCCGAAGCGCTTCCTGACGCCCTGAGACATTTCAATGGCACTTGCGCGGCTCACGGCACCGTGGGTCTTAAGGGTTTCGGGGGATACGCCCAGGAGATTAACTTTGGCCTCATTACTATAAGCAACCACACCGCCCATGTAGTATGCGGAGCTGCCGGCTGCGTCGGTTATCCTGTCACCTATACGCCCGCCGGTGCAGGACTCCGCCGTGGCGAGAGTGAATCCTTTCTCCTGCAGAGCTCTGCCCACCACATCCTCCATACGTGCCACACCGGAGGCGAAAATGCAGTGACCCAGGAGACTGCGGATCTTGGCTTCCGTCCTGTTGAGCACATCCATGACACCGGGCTCGTTCTTTCCCCGGACGCTGATGGTTATGTGGTTCTCCGGGAATTGCGGATAGAACCCGAGCAGGGCCTCTTCTTCTTCACAGGAAGAAAAGCCTTTGAGGACCTCCGCCACTTCGGGTTCACTGGGGCCGTATAGCTTGAGCACATGTTGGCGCATGACCGGCAGGGTCTTTTCCCTCCCGAGGATCTCGGGAAGGACGAAGCGGTCCATGAGAAAGCGCATCTGATCCGGGACTCCCGGCAGGAAGTAGAGCAGGACGTTATTTTCCTCCATGGCGAACCCGCATGCCGTACCTCTGGGGTTTATCATGCGGGAGCCTTCAGGTACCCAGGCCATCTTCTCCAGGGAAGGAGTCATATCCCGCCCCCGCCGGCGTACATAGCATTGGATCAACTCGAACATCTCCTCATCCCGGCAGAGTGGTCTGCCCAGGGCCTCGGCCACGATTTCACTTGTGACATCGTCCTCTGTGGAACCGAGACCGCCGGTCACAATGACGAACCCGGAGTGTTCCAGCGCCTCCCTGAGAAGGGCTACGGCCCTCTCCGGGTGGTCTCCAACTGTTGTGATGCGGGTTACTGTCAGGCCGCAGGCGGCCAGCCTGCCTGCGGCGTACCAGGCGTTGAGATCCAGGGTCCGCCCTGAGACCAGCTCGTTTCCAATGGTGATGATTTCGCCGTGCATGTTTTCAAAACCGCCTATATGACCGCCTGAAGGGCTCCGGCCCCCCGCAGGATCAGGTTGGCCATTACCCCGGCAGCCAAATCGTCCAGCACCACCCCCGCTCCCCCTGGAACGTTCTCCAACCGGCGGATGGGAAAAGGCTTCAAGATGTCGAGCACCCTAAAGAGTATGAAGCCGCCCATAAGATAAGGCAATGTAAGGGGCAGGAGAAACATGGTGACCATGAAGCCCGCCACCTCGTCGGATACCACCTCTTTGGGATCGGGTCTTCCCAGGACCTTTTCGGTGACGCCTGCAGCCTGGACAGCCACTGCAGCGAACAACAAAATGACAACCAAGCCGGTTAAAGGGCCTGCCGCATGAACCAGTATGACCGCGGGCAGTGCAGCCACGGTCCCCGCGGTTCCCGGCATACCCGGAAGCAGGCCCACACCGAACCAGGAGGAGATGACAAGCGCCGCACGGCCCTTGTGCCCTGCCCGGCGGAAGGCCTTGCCGAAGGGCAAACTATCAGATGAGGATGTGGACTTCAAGTTTCACCCCGTGCCCCTTTGTTTGCAGCGTTATTGTCAGCACTCATGGCGGCGTTCCCGTATACCCAAAAGTAAACGTCCCTTAATGCAACCCCGTTTTCAAGGGCCACGCGCCTGCAGGCCTCGTACTCCGGCAGGATGCGCCACACGCCGTCCGGGCCTTTTGCGCGCTTTATCTCCATGGGCCCCCAGGGTGTTTCCACTTCCGCTGTTTCACGCATGAGGGTCTTGCGCTCCACCGACTGAAACCTGACGCCCAGGCTGGTGCTCTCCTGAAGGATCTCGCCCGCCAGCCGATCCCTGTCTTGCATGGACGTCAGGGCCTGTAAAAGGACCCCCGGACGGTTCTTCTTCATCTGGACCGGTATCAGCCATACGTCAAGGGCCCCTGCTGCAAACAGCCGCTCAACGAGAAATCCCGTCCACTCGGGCTGGCTGTCGTCCAGGTTGGCCTCCAGGAGGGTCACAAGGCCGTTTTGTTCGTGATCGGAACTCTCGCCGAGCACAATACGCAGGAGATTGGGGCGATCAACAAGGTTTCTTCCGCCCACGCCGTATCCGACCTTTTTCACCTTCAGGGAAGGCATGGGACCAAAGGTCTCGGAAAAAACCCGGGCCAGAGCCGCACCTGTTGGTGTCACCATCTCGACATCAAGTCCCGAGTCCTTTACAGGCACTCCTTTCAAGATCTCAAGAGTCGCCGGAGCAGGCACCGGGATGGTGCCGTGACGACTCTTCACAAACCCGGACCCCAGTGGCAGCGGAGAGCAGAAAAGCCGCTCAATGCCCAGGACCTCCAGGCCCACGGCCGCACTCACAATGTCCACGATGGAATCGACCGCGCCCACCTCGTGGAAGTGGACCTCGTGCAGCGGCTCCCCGTGTATTCGGGATTCCGCCTCGGCAAGGGTCTTGAACACGCTGATGCTTCGCTCCTTGACCCTGTCCGGCAGGGTGCTTTTGCCGAGAATTTTCAGAATATCCTCAAAGCTTCTCTCCTCCTGAACCGTCTTATCCGCGTGGACCAGGAACCGAGTGCCGTAAATCCCGTTTCGGTGCTCCTGCCGGGCCTCCACTCGAAAGTCTTTCAGGGGCAGCCCGCCAAGGGCCCTTTGAAGGGTGTTCAAATCCAGCCCGGCGTCCAAAAGGGCTCCGGCGAACATGTCTCCGCTGATGCCGGAAAAGCAGTCCAGAAAGGCCGTCTTCATGATTTCCCTTTACCATGTACTGTCGAGAGTGAAGAGTGAAAAGATGCGATCGAATCTGCAACCCATGGGCGTTCGACCGAATCACTACCATCTCAATTTAGGCTGAAAGGGCAACCGCTGTCAACAACACCGCGGGCCGCCCTTGAAAGGGCGGGTGCTCAGAAAGTCCGGGAAGAAAAGGGAAGGATCCGCAATGCGTACTGATTTCTCGGGGACCTGCACAAAGAGCAATAAATCAAAGAGGCGGCCATCAAGGCTTTTTGATAATGTGTCAGCCTTTAAGGAGTAAATACCCAATCCGCCTTACCACAACTCGAAGTATGAAGATAAAAGCGGCCGCAAGAAGCACTATCACTGCAAAAGCAGCCCAGGTGATCATTGTTCCCCTGTGAAGGAGGTTTAGGGGATTAATGCTGTGTTTTTTGACGATGCGGCCTTCCGGGTGGCGGTATTTTTCGGGGATGTCGGCAAGGCCGTCCCCGGTCACGTCATCAAGATGGGAAATGTATTCCATGACCGCGACCCACTCCTTTAGTTCCTGGATGCCTTCACGGTCGGGGCGGGCGTCGACCCGGAAGTCCACCAGGGAGTCGATGGGGTTGCCGTGGCGGTCCTTGGGCACGATGTTGAGGATGTTGTAAGTGAAGTCGCCTATGACCTGAAGAAAGGTGGCCTCGTAAATGTTTGCGGCTACACGGTAAAGTTCCTTGTTGGAGCGGGAATAATCAAGGGGCTCATACTCGCGGTTTTCGTTCTGAATCCAGATCCCGGTTACCCGGTCAAAAAGCATACGGTATGGGTTATAGGTGAACTTGACGCCTGAGACCTGGAGGAAGTATGCGCTGCCCTTGAGGGGATAAACAGATGTGACCACTTCAAGTGCCCGCTTGATCTCGTAGCCGTGGATGTAACAGGTGACCAGGGGGTAGCCGGGGGTGTTGTCCTGGTCCATGCCTATTCCCAGGGGGAGCATCCGGAAGATGTCGCAAACGGCCAGTTTGCCGGTCTTGCCCTTGAGGATGCCGGCCCGGATGACTCCGTTTGCCTTTATGGCCATTCTGACGGGGGTTTCTTCCGGGCTTTCAAGGCCGTGATGGCGCTTTTCCACATACCATCGGATGGCGTCGGCCAAAAGATTCCCTGCTGTGGACTCTTCTTCGCGGATAGGCATGTCAAAGTCGGTGCTGCCGATAATTTCCCAATATGAAAGGCCGTGATCCTTTAAGACCTCTTCGTCAATCAGTGCGATATAGTCGTCTATTTGTGATTGTATTCCGGGGTGCACCGATATTTGGTCGTCCACCCGGACGAGTTTATAGTTCTTTATTAAGGCCTTGCCTTTTTCAAGCGTGAAATCCAGCACGCCCACGGCCCTGCCGTAATTGCCGGCCTGCAAGATTATGGTGTCGTTGATCATTAGAGGTTCTTCCAGAATGGTGTGGGAGTGGCCTGAGACGATCACGTCGATGCCGTCCACCTGCCGGGCAAGCTCTTCGTCCTCCGAGGACGAACCTACATAAAGCCCTGAGTGGGACAGGCATATCACGATATCAACTTTTTCCTTTTCTCGCAGGACTTTGACCATGCTGCGAGAGGTCTCCACCGGATCGCTGAAGGTAACCGGAGACGCAAAGGGTGCGTCTCCGGCGGCGACCTTGCCCATGATCCCGTAGAAGCCCAAGCGCACCCCGTCTGTTTCAGTAACGGCGTAAGGCCTAACAAGCCCCTTGTCGAATACCTCTTTGAGTGAGTCGTCCCGATCGCTGTCGTGGGAAAACACTGCGCTTGCGAAAACAATAGCCGGAAGCCGGTGGTTTTCGTGGGCGGTGGTGATGATCCGTGCGAGGCCGTGAGGAAACATATCGAATTCGTGATTGCCGAGGGTTATGTAGTCATAGCCCATGTCGTGCATAAGGCGAAGTTCAAAAGAGTGTTCCCGAGCGAGCATGTGGAAAAGCGTACCCATGGTGAAGTCGCCGGAGTCCACAGTAAAAACAGGGTTGGTCCGCGCGGCGCGCTCGTTCTGTAGGACCGTGGCTATACGGGCCCAGCCACCCACCGTGTCATCTACGCCGGTCCTCCCGGGGACGAAGTCCAGCTCAGGCGCAAAGGGCATGAGATGGGAGTGGAGGTCGTTGGTGTGAAGAAGGGTGATGGTCTTGGGAGCGGCGAGTATGGCAGCCGGGAAGAGCAGTACAAGAATCAGTACCGGAATTATTCTGCGCATGGGGTTCTCCTGTGAAAAACTTGATCCCGGCCTGTCTCAGTCCTTGATTTCAACCCCACCAGGCATGGATACCGTCTTTACCCTCCGGAAAACCCGGAATTAGCATGGACCATCCATGAAGCAGCGGGCGATCTCCCGGGCCGTCATCGGGGCGTTTCCGCCGGAGCGGTTGTTTACAATAACATATGTGTGGGCTTTTCTTTGCAGTCCCTCTTTCATGATGCGGGCGGTATCGGCAACCATGCGGGGGTCCAGCATGCCGGGTACCAATGAATCGAATGGATGGGCCTTTTCATAGGCCTGCTCGTAGCGCATCCCTCTGGGAGTCATGAGACGAATGACGCAGTCATTTCTCTTGTTCAGGAATCTTCCACCTACGTTTTCAAACTGTGTGGACAGCGGAGGCATCCAGGTCCAGTGGCTTAAGACCTGTCCTATGCCGTGGGCTTTCATGACGTCGAGCACCGGGCCTGTGGCCAATGGCCATGTCCGGATTTCCACATGATACCTGTGGTCCCGGGGAATGGAAGAAAAAAAGGAATCAAGCTCCCGGGCGAAGTCATGGGGCGAAGCCCGCTCGGCCGCGCGCTGGTATTCCTGCTCGAAAACCATACCGAAAAGCCACGGCGACAAGAGCTCCAGGGCCGGTTCGTAGAAGCGTTCCTTGAAGAGCGCGGGGTCCAGATACCCCGCATTCTCCGTATATGCCCCTTTGAGCTTTACCTTGCGGGCGAAGACCATCCGGGGCGCTTTCAGAATCAACCGGCTCCCATGGGGGAGATGCCGGGCGTAGGCGCTCAACGTACGGTGGGTGCGGGTCGGCATTCCATTGGCGTCCAGGAGCGTATCGTAAAAGGTGAAATCCAACTCCAGCACGCTGAAATGATGGAAGTACTCAGATACGCTTTCCACCGGCAACACCTTTTCAGTGAAGGATTTTCCGCCCACCTTATGGGTCCGGGATGTGATGCGGCCGGCGTAGCGCCGGGCGCTGTAAACCTGTCCGATCCATCCTGCGTATCGGTCGCTTGCGGTACCCATGGACACAAGCGGATGAAGCTTACGAAAGTCGAAGTTTTCCATCGCGCCGGCATGTGAGGTCCGGCCGGAAAAGCCCTTCCGGTTCAAACCCTTTCCTTTGCCATGGCCCAAACCTTGGGTGAGCGCCAGATTCGGGACTTGAAGAGCTCCCTGTGGTGGGTGAATTCCTTGGGCAACCGGTCGAAGAACAGGTCAAACAAGTCTTCTTGATCCCTCACTTCCTTGGTGCCTTCTTCTCTTTCTACGGACATGAGACCATAAAAGGTATCCGGATCGAATTCCAGTCCTTCCCAGTGGATGTCCTCGTGCCGGGGCATAATTCCAATGGGGCTTTCCACACCGTAGCGTCGGCCGTGGACCCGGTCGATTATCCACTTGAGGACCCGCATGTTTTCACCGAACCCGGGCCACAAGTAGTTTCCCGCACCGTCACGGCGGAACCAGTTTACTCTGAAAATACGGGGAGGGTTGGCCAGAAGCCGGCCTACGTTGAGCCAGTGGTTCCAGTAGTCCGCCATGTTGTACCCGCAAAACGGCAGCATGGCCATGGGGTCTCTTCTCACGTCAGGTTGTCCTTCGGCTGCTGCTGTGGCTTCCGACCCCATGGTGGCGGCCAGGTAAACACCGTGGGACCAGTGGAAGGACTGGAAGACAAGGGGTACATTCCGGCTCATGCGGCCCCCGAAGATCAAGACCCTGAGAGGGACTCCTTCAGGATTATCCCATTCCGGGTCAAAAGAGGGGCACTGGGTAATGGGGGCCGTGAAACGGGCGTTGGGGTGGGCGGCGATTCGGCCGCAGTCCGGGGTCCAGTCCTGCCCCTTCCAGTCTATCAGGTGGGCCGGCAATTCATCCGTCATTCCTTCCCACCATACATCACCGTCATCCGTGAGGGCGACGTTGGTAAAAATGGCGTTCTTGTTCAAACTCATCATGGCGTTGGGGTTGGATTGCATTGAAGTTCCCGGGGCTACACCAAAGAAGCCGGCCTCCGGATTGATGGCTCGAAGGGTTCCGTCCGCTGCGGGTTTCAGCCAGGCGATGTCGTCTCCGATCGTATGGATTTTCCAGCCTTCAAAACCCTTGGGCGGCACCAACATGGCAAAGTTGGTCTTGCCGCAGGCACTGGGAAAGGCAGCGGCCACATAAGTCTTTTCGCCCTGAGGATTTTCAACGCCCATGATCAGCATGTGTTCGGCCAGCCAGCCTTCGTCCTTGGCCAGAATGGAAGCAATCCTAAGGGCGAAGCACTTTTTCCCCAGTAGTGCATTCCCGCCGTAGCCACTCCCATAGGAGCAAATCGCCCGATCCTCCCTAAAATGGGAGATATAAATATTGTCCGGGTCGCATGGCCAGGGCACGTCTTTTTGCCCGGGCTCAAGAGGTGCGCCCACGGAATGAAGGCATCGCACAAAAAAACCGTTTTCTCCAAGTACATCCAGGGCCGCCTGCCCCATTCTCGTCATGATCCGCATGTTGACGACCACATAGGGCGAGTCAGTAATCTCTACGCCCAGGTGGGATATATGTGATCCGAGAGGACCCATGCTGAAAGGTATCACATACATGGTTCGTCCTCTCATGCACCCGTCGTACAACCTGTTGAGAGTCTCCTTCATCTCTCTCGGGTGTACCCAGTTGTTGGTGGGCCCTGAATCGGATTTGTTGAGACAGCAGATAAACGTTCGGTGTTCCACCCTTGCCACATCCCGTGGATCAGAGCGGCAGAGATAACTGTTGGGTCTCTTTTTTTCGTTCAGACGGATGAAGGTGCCCATTTTAACCATCTCTTCACAGAGGCGGTCATACTCTTCCTGGGAACCGTCACAGATATGGATCCGCTCCGGTTTGCAAAGCGCAGCAGTTTCCTGGATCCAGTTCAAGAGCATCTTGTGTTGTGTGTTCGCACCGCTGATCATTACATCGCCCATTATTTCCCTCCCATCAAGAATTCAGTGCTGCCGGCAGAATACTTGACCGCCGCCCGGTTGGAACATAAGCCCTTTGAAAGCTCGCTAAGCAGGCTTCAAAAGTAAAACCCAGTAGGTGTTTCTTCTTGCAGCCGCATCCAACACCGGAACTCCGGTTTGGTCCGGACCTGCAGGTATGGCTGAGTGTAAGGAATTAACATCTTGCGGGCTGCTGATCAAGTCTTCAGGTTAATCTGCTCCAAATATTCGGACCCTGAGCAACTCCTGAGCCTTGAGTTCAAATTGTAACGCAGCCCTTCCATCCATGGGTGTTGCGGGCTGAGATTCCACCGCCGGCCGGTGAGAGTTTGACTTCTCTTGAGCACTTTCCTATGCTGCGTCGTACCGGATAGACTGAACCTTTATCCTGAAGACCCTATCTTCCAATAAGAGGAGTATGACATGACCCGCTACCGTATCCATCCCATGGTTTTGGGGACCAAGATCTTTGACAAGTGCATGATGACCTACCAGCACGGGTTCGGGGAATCTTATGCCATTCCCATATATGGCTGGTACCTGGAGGGAGGGGACAAAAAGGTGCTGGTGGATACAGGTGAGATGTCCCCTGTACGTTCCAAGGACCGGGAAAAACTTATAGGCGGCCCTATCTACACTTTCGAAGAGGGCCTGGCCCGCTGGGGTCTCAGGCCCGAGGACGTGGATGTGGTCATTCACACGCACCTCCACAACGACCACTGTGAAAACGATTTCAAGTGTACAAATGCCGAGATCTACGTACACGAGAAGGAACTTGTGCGGATTCATGATCCCCATCCCCTGGATTTCCGATACCTCGAGGATTATATCGAGGACGTGGAGGAAAACGGCCAGGTTCGCACTGTTTACCGGGACGGTGAGGTCCTGCCGGGCGTCCGCGTAATGAACACCCCGGCGCATACCGAGGGAGGCCTGACGGTGTTCGTGGATACAGATAAGGGCGTGGCGGCCATCACCGGGTTCTGCGTGATAATGGAGAATTTTGAACCGCCGCCCCAGGTGCGGGCCATGGAGATGGAGGTAATACCTCCAGGCACTCCCGTAAATCCATGCACTGCTTACGATATCATGCTTCAGGTCCGGGATGCGGCCGACATATTGATTCCCCTTCACGAACCCGGCTTTGCATCAATGGACACGATTCCTTAGGTCGTGCTTGACTTTCAACGGGGTTTTCACTAAACGTTCGTGGCTAAACCGCGTTCGGCTCTCTGTTGGTTGAAAGCGTCATCAAGGAATTACTTGGTAAACGGAAAAGACCAAGCCCTCAAATGGGCCGCGGTTTTTGTATCATGGACCATTAAACAAGAAAGGACACAAAATGGCCTATTCCATCAGCCCGGACGGTGAGGAGTTCCGCCTGCCGGAGGAAGAAGACTACCTTAAAGAATATGAACGGCTGGAGGCCCTTGCTCGGGAACAAAAGGACATGGGGCGGGAGATAGTGGTGGTGATGGGGCTCGGATTCGTAGGGGCGGTCATGGCAGGGGTGGTCGCCGACTCCGTGGATTCGATCACAGGAGAGCCCAATAAGTTCGTTATCGGTATGCAGCGGCCCAGCCCGCGAAGCTTCTGGAAGATCCCTCTGTTCAACCGCGGCATATCACCGGTGAAGGCGGAGGATCCGGAAGTGGAACCTTTGATCGCGCGTTGCGTGAATGAAAAAGGGACCATGGTGGCCACCTATACTCACGATGCACTCAAGCTCGCCGATGTACTGGTTGTGGACGTTCAGTGCGACTTTCTCAAAGAGGACCTGGGCAATCTTCGCAGCGGATATGCGGACATCAGCGCTCTGGAGGAGAGCTACAAGATCATCGGGAAAAAGATCGATCCTGACTGCCTGGTTCTTACCGAGACGACGGTACCGCCCGGTACCACCGAATATGTGGCTTATCCGATAATAAAAAAGGCTTTCAGAAAGCGTGGCATCGAGCAGGAGCCCCTGCTGGCGCACAGCTTCGAGCGTGTCATGCCGGGACGTGAGTATGTCCGGTCTGTGCGGGACTTCTGGAGGGTATGCAGCGGCATCAACCGGAAGAGCAGGGAACGGGTCGAGCGTTTCCTCTCCGAAGTTCTTAATGTAGAGGAATACCCCTTAACGGTCATGGACCGGCCCATCGAGAGCGAGACCTGTAAGATTGTGGAGAACAGCTACAGGGCCACTATCCTGGCCTTTCTTCACGAGTGGAGCTTGTTTGCCGAGACCAACGGGGTGGATCTTATAAAGGTCATCAAGGCCATCAAAATGCGTCCCACCCATGATAATATCATCTTTCCGGGGCCGGGCATCGGGGGCTATTGTCTTCCAAAGGACGGGGGGCTGGGTCTTTGGGCCTACAAGCACCTGCTGGGATTCGAGAACGACATCTTCCGCATAACGCCTGAGGCCATAAACATTAATGATACGCGTGCTCTCCATGCGGCCCAGTTGGTTCGAGACGCCCTCAGGAACATGGGGCGAATCGTGGCCGCCTCGCAGGTGGCGGTGCTGGGTGTTTCCTACAGGGAAGACGTCGGTGACACACGGTACAGCGGCTCCGAGATCCTGGTTCGAAAGCTCACTGAGATGGGGGCGGAAATTCGCGCACATGACCCTTATGTTCAGCACTGGTGGGAGCTGGAAAAACAGTCTTCCTATCCCGCGGCCGGCACGAGCTGGTCCAGGTTCTTCCGAAACCAGGAGCACCTGGATGAGTTCGCCATGACACTTACGCTGGAGGAGGCCTTGAAGGATGCCGAGGCCGTGGTGATTGCAGTGCGTCACAAGGAATACCTCGATCTCGAGCCGGAGGATGTCGTAGCCATGACAGGAGGACCGGTGGCTATTATCGACTGTTTCGGCATACTGGATGACGCCCGAATCGAGCGATATTTTGAACTTGACTGTGAGGTCAAGGGGCTGGGCAGGGGCCATATAAACCGTATCAAGGATCGAGTCCGCCGGCGGAAGTCAGAGAGGGCCTGAAAGCCTCTTAATCAAGCCGGTATCCATCCGGAAAGGCTTCTTGGGCACTGTGTAGTTTCCGGATGAAGACAAGCTAAAACATAGGTCTTGACACCCATTTGTGTTTCACCTAAGATGCTTCTTTTTAGGGGGAGGCATTTCTATTTGGAATAACTAGGTTTTTCTTTCAGTGGACCATCTAAGAAGGGGAGGTTTTATCATGAAAGGATCGCTTTTGTTCAAGGGAATGATTCTGGCCGCATCTCTGGTTTTCTGCATGACGACTGCCGCATCCGCAGCAGACACCATTCGAATCGGTGTGGCAAGCCCGTTTACTGGTGATCTTGCCGCCTACGGCGACAATGTCAAGGCCGGTGTCTCGCTTAAACTGAAGGAGATTAACGAAGCCGGCGGCATCAATGGAAAAAAGGTCGAGGTGGTGTGGGGAGACGACCTGTGCGCGCCCAAGGAAGGCGGTATTGTGGCCTCCAAGTTTTCCAATGATAAGAACATGGTGGCGGTCATCGGGCACCTTTGCTCCTCAGCCACTTTGGCCGGTATGCCCATCTACGTGCGGGCCAAGATGCCTGTGATCAGCCCCACTTCCACCAACCCCACCATCGGAGAGGTGGGCAAGGGTTGGTTCTTCCGTAACTGCTACACGGATGATTTTCAGGGTAAATACCTTGCTTCCGATGTGGTTAAGGGTCTTCTCGGCCTCAAGAAGGTAGCCATATTTTATGAGAACAACGACTACGCCATCGGCCTCAAGGACAGCTTCATCGAGGGAGCGAAGGAAAGCGGCCTCGAAGTGACAGGGGTCGAGGCCTATGTGGCCAAGACCACGGACTTCACCCCCCAGCTCACCAAACTGCTGAGGGACAAACCGGATACCATTTTTCTGTGCGGGTATCACCCGGAAGGCGCTCTCATTGCGGGCCAGGCCAGAAAGCTCGGCTTTGCCGGCCCCTTGTTCGGTGCGGACGGGCTTGACAATACGGACTACATCAACATAGCGGGTGAGGCGGCAAACAATACTTATATGACCGTACCCTTCCTGGCGACCGCCGGCGGTCCCGAAGCCCAAGCTTTCGCCGAACAATTCAAGGCTGAGACCGGGCGCGAGGTGGACTGGATGAGCGCAAATGCCTATGACTGTCTGGGCATCCTGGCTTATGTGATCGAAAAGGTTGGGGCCGATCGTGAGAAGATCCGCGAAGGTCTTGCCGCCATCAACTCACCGGAAAAGGGCTACAAAGGAGTGACCGGCCTTACTTACTTCAATGAACTGGGTGACTGTTTCAAGCCCGCCTTTGTCAAGAAGGTTGAAGGTGGCAAGTTCGTACCTGCCCAATAGCGATTACAACATGGTGAGACAAGTATGCAGATCGGGCGCCGTGAAACCTTAGTAGCGGCGCCCTCTCTGTATCGCACTTGAGGTATCCATTGTTCACTCAGCAGCTTGTAAACGGCCTTACTATCGGTGGCATTTACGCGTTGATCGCCGTGGGATACACCATGGTCTACGGCGTCATCCAACTCATCAACTTCGCCCACGGCGAGGTATACATGCTGGGCGCCTTTTTCGCTGCGACATTCATTTTGGTCATGGGCATGCCTTTTTATATGGCGTTCCTACTTGCCGTGGCCTGCGGTGCAATATGCGGCATGCTCCTGGATGTTATCGCTTACCGGCCGCTCAGAAGGTCTCCCAGGCTGGCATGTCTCATCACCGCCATCGGCATGTCCATTTTTCTTCAGAATCTCGCTATGCTTATCTGGGGGTCACGACCCCGGCCCTTTCCGGTCAGGAGCTTACCGGCCTGGTTCGATAAAACCTGGCACTTCGAGAGTTTCTCCCTTACGGGGTTTCACCTGTTCATTTTCACAGTCACAATCGCCATGATGGTGGGACTTAATCTGCTGATCAAAAAGACCCGTTTCGGCAAATCCATGCGGGCTGTGGCGCAGAATAAGACCATGGCCTCGCTTGCGGGCATAAATGTGAACAGGGTGATCACCATGACGTTCGCCCTGGCAGGTTCAATGGGTGCGGCCGCGGGCCTGATGGTCGGTGCCTATTACAACTCCGTCTATCCCACCATGGGTTATTTGGCGGGTGTCAAGGCCTTTGCCGCTGCGGTGCTGGGCGGCATCGGTTCGGTGCCCGGCGCCATGCTTGGAGGTATAGTTCTGGGCGTGGCGGAAGCCATGGGCGCGGGCTACCTCAGCAGCCTTTACCGCGACGGGATTTCATACGGTGTAATGATCCTGGTGATTGTGTTTATCCCGGCCGGTTTCTTCGGTGTGCTCATCAAGGAGACCAAAAAATCAATTTAGCATGGGGACCATGGAGCGGACATTAACCAACGCGGGCAAATTCAGAATCGCGCTTCTGATAATGGCGCTGGTCCTCCCTGCGTTCCCATTCGTCTCGCAGCACCTCCTCCATGTGATCATCCTCATCTACCTATATATGATTCTTGCGCTGGGGTTGAATATCATCCCTGGATTCAACGGGCTGCTTGATCTGGGGTTCGTCGGTTTCTACGGTATAGGTGCGTACACATCGGGGCTGCTCACATACCACTTCGGTCTTTCCTATTGGCTTATCATCCCTGCGGCCTTCTTGAACGGGGCCTTGTGGGGTGTATTGCTGGGGGCGCCGACGTTGCGGCTCACCGGGGACTACTTTGCCATTGTGACTTTCGGTTTTTCCGAGCTGGTGGTCCTGTTCCTGATGAACGAGATCTGGCTTACACGGGGCCCCCTGGGCCTTCCCGGAATTGCGCCTCCATCCGTGGATCTTTCCTGGCTGGGAGGCCCGGTGTGGGAGTTTCAGGGGGAGCTGCCGTACTATTATCTGGCCATATTAATGGTTCTGGCTACTGTTTTCGTCATGCACCGCATACAGGACTCGAGACTGGGACGCGCCTGGTTCGCCATAAGAGACGATGAGGTGGCGGCGGTCTCGTGCGGCATAAACCTGCTGGTCTATAAAGTGATCGCCTTCGGGATCAGCGCGGCATTCGGGGCTTTGGGCGGCAGCTTCTTTGCCAGGTGGGTCACTTTTCTCTCTCCGGATATGTTCAAGTTCTGGGAGTCATTTCTTGTGCTGTGCATGGTGGTGCTGGGCGGCATGGGTAACATATGGGGTGTCATGGTGGGGGCCGCGGTACTGGTCTCTTTGAGCGAGATCCTAAGAGAAGTGCTGTCCGCCCTGGGCATGCCCGTGGAGGTACGGTTCCTGGCTTTCGGACTGATCATGGTACTCATGATGCGATACAGACCTGCGGGCCTTCTGCCCATTCCTGCAGTTGCCGCACAGATGCGGGCCGGCAAAGTCAAGCGAAAAAAAGTCAAGACACCCATGGGCTAGATACATGACTCCAATTCTTCAGATTCAGGGGCTGTCCAAGAATTTCGGCGGACTCAGGGCTCTTCAGGACATATCGTTCGACATAAATCAAAACGAGATCATCGGCCTGATCGGACCCAATGGAGCCGGCAAGACCACCCTTTTCAACTGTGTGGCCGGAATAGAAAGACCCTCCGCGGGCAAGGTGGTTTTAACGGTCGACGGGAGTCCCGTTTCCATCGCCGGAAAGAAACCGGAAAAGGTAACGGCCCTGGGCATCGCGAGGACTTTTCAGAATATCCGCCTTTTTGACAACCTTAAGGTCTTGGACAATGTCAAGATCGGACGCCATTGTCGTTTCAAGTCCAATGTTTTCGGAGCTGTATTGAAAACGCCGTCCCAGCGCCGGGAGGAAGAGGAAATCACATTGAGCGCCCAGGGGATCCTAGAGTTCGTGGGCCTGCGGGGGCGGGGAGATGAGATCGCCAGTTCCATGGCCTACGGGGATCAGCGCCGGCTGGAAATCGCCCGGGCACTTGCCACGGACCCCAAGCTCCTTATGCTGGACGAGCCTGCGGCCGGAATGAATCCCCAGGAGGCCCGTTCCCTCATGGACCTGATTCATCGTATCCGCGACAAGGGCATCACCGTGCTCCTAATCGAGCACGACATGAAGGTCGTCATGGGCATCTGCGAGCGGGTGGTGGTCATTAATTACGGCCGTATGCTCATGACCGGGCTGCCCAAAGAAGTGCAGGGCGATCCCAGGGTCATAGAAGCCTACCTGGGAACCGGAGCGTTCAATGCTGCTCAGGCTTGATAACGTCAAGACATACTACGGGAACATACGCGCACTCAAGGGTATATCCCTGGACGTGGACGAAGGGGAGATAGTCTGCCTGATCGGGGCAAACGGGGCCGGCAAATCCACCACCCTCATGACCATCAGCGGCGTGCTGGTTCCCACGGAAGGTGACGTTCTTTACCGCGGTGAGTCCATTGCCGGGGTGAGAGCGGACAGCATAGTCCAGATGGGAATATGCCAGGTGCCGGAAGGGCGCATGATCTTTCCACTGCTCTCGGTCATGGAAAATCTGGACATGGGGGCCTATCTTCGCAGGGACAAGGAAGGCATCAAGCAGGACATAGCGCATGTGTTCGAGCTCTTTCCCGTGCTCAAGGAGCGACAGAAGCAGCACGGCGGCACTTTGTCCGGTGGTGAGCAACAGATGCTGGCCATAGGCCGCGCCCTCATGAGCCGTCCTAAACTTCTTCTCCTGGATGAGCCGTCTTTGGGGCTCGCTCCAATCGTGGTGGACTCAATTTTTGAGACAATTCGAGGGATCAACGAGCAGGGGACCACTATCCTCCTGGTGGAGCAGAATGCCCAGATCGCGTTACAGATCTCCAATCGCGGGTATGTGCTGGAGACAGGGGAGATCTCCCTGGCCGACTCGTCCGCGGAACTGCTGACCAACGAGCAGGTGAGGAAAGCCTACCTGGGCGAATAGACAAAAAAGGAGGGACTGCATGAGGCCTTTGGACGGCATTCGTGTGATCGAGATGGCCGGTATCGCACCGGCGCCTTTTTGCGGGATGATACTCGCCGACTTCGGAGCCGATGTCACGGTGGTGGATCGGCCCTCAAAGGGCGCCCCGGAAATACCCAACGTAATGGAGAAAAACCCCTTTGACAGGGGTAAGAGATCTATTCGCATCAACCTCAAAGAGCGCGAGGGCATAGGGATAGTGCGTGAAATGCTGCGGGATGCGGATGTGTTGCTGGAGGGTTACCGGCCCGGGGTCATGGAGAGACTCGACCTGGGACCTGAGCCGGCCCTGTCTGCAAACCCCGGGCTTGTTTATGCCCGGCTCACCGGATGGGGGCAGTACGGACCCCTTGCCCTGACAGCCGGCCACGACATCGATTACATAGGGGTATCAGGGGCCCTCTCCCTGTTTCGCCGGCAGGGGGAGCCGCCCCTTCCTCCAGCCAACGTGCTGGGTGATTTTGCAGGCGGAGGACTTTTGTGCGCCATGGGCATACTTCTTGCCCTCACGGCAAGGCATAGCACCGGTAAGGGTCAGGTGGTGGATGCCGCAATGGTGGACGGGGCGTCATATCTCTCAACACAATTCCACGGTCTCTTGGCAAACGGCCTCATGACCCTGAACATAGGAACCAACATCCTCGACGGCGGTGCACCTTACTATCAGGTCTATGAGACGTCGGACGGTGAATACATGGCCGTGGGGGCCATTGAGGAGAGGTTTTACCGGGAACTCCTTGACGGGCTGGGGCTGGCCTTAGAGGACCTTCCCCGGCAAAACGATACGGCGCGTTGGCCGGAGATGAAGGCGCTTTTTGCGGGAGTTTTTCGTACACGGTCCCGGGAGGAGTGGGTCCGGGTGTTTGAAGGCCGGGACGCCTGTGTGGCGCCGGTGCTCGGGCTGCACGAAGTTGAGAAGCATCCCCATGCTGCTGCAAGGGGACTCATAACCAACCTGGACGGCGTTAACCAGCCTGCTCCGGCGCCGAAGCTCTCCGCCACCCCGGGCCTGTCTCAAAAAGCGGGAAGACCGAGAGGCACAGACACCAAGGAAGTCCTCAAAGGCATCGGAATGACGTCTGAAAGGATCGATGCTCTTTACGAGAAAGGTGTTGTGGAGTGAGATCAGGCCGTTTCGTCTTGGAGTGCCCCCTTTGACGGGTTTATGAGTGTCGGCATGCCGAGAGGCTCAGCGAGCTCACACTTTGATCATGAGCCCGTCCCAGGCGATGGTTACCTCAAGGGCCGTATTCTGTGTAAGGATGCCGGCGAGCTTTTTTGTGTCCTCCAGGAGACGGTCGAGTTCCCTGTCGGTGTGGTCCGGATCATGGTGAAAAAGAACGATATGCCGGACGCCGGCTTCATGTGCCATTTCAACTCCGACCAGGTTGTTGGAGTGTCCCCAGTCCTCTTTCACCGTACAGGCGTCCGCGAGTGTGTACTGGGCGTCGAATATAAGAAGGTCGGCGTCTCTGAAGAACGTGGCAAAGGGAAGCATGTCTTCCTCCCTCTCGTTCTTATGCTCGGCATCAGTGGAATATACAACTGTTTTGCCTCCCCTCTCGAAACGATACCCGAAGGACGTACCCGGGTGGTTCTGCTGTTTAGGTGTCACCTTAAACCCCTCTATCTCCACCTCACGGTCCGGTATGAGTGTCTTGAAGCTTATGTCTGCTCCAAGTTTGCAGAAATCAATGGGAAAAAACGGAGAGCTCTGCTGAAGGGCAAATGCCTTCTCCATTTCCGGGTGGCACCCGTATAAGAGAATACGGTTTCCAGGGATCAGGCCCGGAACAAAGAACGGAAAGCCCTGTATGTGATCCCAATGCAAGTGAGAAAGGACCACATGAAACTCTTCCGGCCGATCTCCGGCTTTGAGCTGCATTACATGCTTGCCGAAGCTGTGGAGCCCGGTTCCGGCATCGCAGAGGATAAAGGCATCTCCGTCTCGGATCTCGATGCATGAGGTGTTTGTCCCGTAAGTGGCCCTTTCGCAGAAGGGCAAATGCCGGTCCATGAATTGGTCCGGATCGCTGCCCGGGCCAAGGCCTTGCTTCACCGCCCTTTTCAATGCCGCTCGGACCTTTGAGCGAATGTCGCGGGCATTTAATGGTGCAGGAATGGACCCGCGTGTTCCCCAGAATCGCACGTCCATGGCTGTTTCTCCATTCAGCCCCGGCTTCCTGGAATTGGAGCCACCCAGCCTTCAAACTCCGGAGTCAGCCGGGATTGGTAAGTGTTGTTTGAAGGTCACGCAGTATAATTAAACGGCATCTTGCTGTCAAAACTCAAATATTAATCGCCGTGTCCAAGGCGAAGGCCTCCCTGAAGGGGTCCCACCGCAACAAGATAAAGGAGCCTTGATGAGCCACGGAGCGATAGAAGCTCTGCAGCCTCACCGTCATAGAAAGCTCCTATCCCGCAACACCCCAGCCCCAGAGCGGTGGCGGTGAGGTATACCCTGTGTGCGAGTCTACCCGCGGCCAGCATGGTATATCGGTATCCTCTGGGGCCCCAGGTCTCATCCAGAAAGGCAAGGTTCGCCATCCACACTATGTGCAGGGCCGCTCCCGCCAGCCATGACTGATCCAGGCAGATACGGGCCATGCGTGAAGTGTGGTCCCCCTCGCTGACAAGCCCCATGCGCCGCGATCGAGGTTCCAGCAGATAGTTGCCCGGGGGGGTCCCTTCCACCCGCCCCACGAGCATTCCGGTGGCCGCCACAATGTCAGGATTCGCGGGGCTTGAAGTATTGTTCTTATGGACGCCTCGCAGAGAAGCCAAGAGGGCTGACAAATCCGTCGCCTTCATCGACCTCCGTATGAAGTTCCGCCTGGAACGCCGTGCCTTGACTATTTCAGGATAGGACGGGGTCTCATGCCTGGGGTGGGATGGGGTAGGGGGCCAAGGTATCCATTCCGCGGGCTCAGGCCCCAGCTCCCGGACCATGAGACCCGGTTCTTTGGCAGGGGTGCGGGGACGCTTCCCGGCCTCATGGATTTTTCGCACATCAGGATAGTTCACTTCCACGGCGCTCACCCTGCAGGCCCTAAGGATGGAGTCGTTTAGAGGCTGGAGTTCGGATTCCAAGTCGTATGGACCGAGATAACTGCAAACGCCTGCTGCGGCAAGGGCCGGCTCCCTGGTGGCATCAAGGCCCAGCAAGCGGTTCATGGCATCGTCGTCAAAATCAAGGCCCAAAGTCAATGGCCGGGCAAGCCATTGGAGGGCGAGTTCCAGACCCTCTATCACGTGTCCTGTATCGAGCAGATGATAGCGGTAAGATCGGGCACGATACTTCCAGGCACTGCGAAATATTATGGCGGATAGAAAAAAGCAGACCACTGGCTCCCGCTCTGATGGAAACCCCATAATAGAGGAAAGGTAGGGCAGGAGGTTGCCTTTGCGCAGGAGGTGCAGGCGGGATCCCAATGGATCGTAGTGAAAAAGACCGTCCTTAAGGCCCTGTATCCCGCTGCAAGCGAAATATACCTCCGTGGGATAGAGTGCTCCGGCCGATGGATTGCTCCTGAGTATGTGTTTCCCTGAAGCATGACTTATTATGGTTGTGGGAGCGCACGCGAGGGTCAAGATACGAGTAATGTCATCCAGGTGTGAGAGCGGGGCGGGAGATACACCGGGCCAATCCCCCTGAAGCAGATCAAGGCCGGGTCGACTGGTCTCCAAGGAGACCTTGGGAAGAGGAATTGTTTCAACGCTCTCGTAGGCCTTGTAGGGGGATGGCTGGTTGGCCCAGTCAAGCATGTGCGGAGACATGGCACCACGGTCATAGCTGGTGAGATCATGGTATGTAATCATAATCATGCGAATACCCGGACCATGAGGGGGATGGCCACGAAGGTGCCCAGTGAACTCCCCATATTGGTGAATACCACCACGAGCAGAATCCTTGAGATCTTGTTCCTCCAGAAGCCTTGCAAAGAGGACAGGTCTTTGGAAAGAGCCTCGAAGTCCCTTACCTTGGGCTTGCCTATGAAGGCCTCAACCAGGCCGGCCACCCAGCCGGCCGCCATCATGGGGTTGAGGGATGTGAGGGGGGAGGCTGCCACAGCGGAAAGGATCGTCAAGGGATGGGCCAGTGCCGCAGCCGCTCCCAGCCCGCCCAGCAAGCCGTTGGCAAGGACCCACCATTTGAGCATGTCCATTCCGGCTGCGGGACCCGCCCGGAAAAAACCGGCCGTAAAAATAGCTGCAATCAGGAGCGGGATGCCCCACTTGAAAATCGTCTTCCACGGACCTCCCGGGGGGACCTGGTTCAGTGCCTGTAGATCCACATCCTCACCAAAGTGTTTCAGTATCCCCGGTACGTGCCCGGCTCCCACCACGGCCACCACCTTGTTGCCGGGGCTTTGGCGGATCTTTTCGGCCAGGTAAAGGTCCCTTTCATCTATGAGGACCGATCGAATCTCCGGTAGACCCTCTCCGATTTCGTCCAGCAAGGCCTCCAGGACATCCCTCTTCTTGAGGTCTTCGATGTCATCAGGGGTCAGGCTATCCAACTCTCCGGAAGAGACAAGGAGTTGAGCAAAAAGCTTTATTTTGCTCCAAAGGCCCATCAGCCTCCATGCTCTGGCAAGAGTGACCCTAATATCCCGGTCCGCCAGGTGAAGCGCAGCTCCGGTTTCTTCAGCGGTACGCACGGCGCGAAGCATCTCCGCCCCGGGCTTTACCCCCAGGTTGCGACCGATCTTTTTCTGGAAATAGGACAGGATGAGGTTCATGAGGAGAAGAAAGGCCTTTTTCTCCCGGATGGCCTTAATGAGGTCGGTGTCTTGCCAGCGATGTTCCTGGGTGAGGGCCTGGTGCCTGGACTTGCATAGCTCAAGGGAAACGGTGTCAGGCTTCTCTTCCCGGATTACCCGCTCAACCAGGTCGGCGCTTTCGCTGGAAACATGGGCTGTTCCCACCAGCAGTATTTCCTTGTCCTGCCAGGCAATACGATTGACATCTGAAGAATTTGTCAGGCTCATTTAGAGACCCTTGGTCCGGCAGGTTCTATTGGATCAACCGTGACGGGCTTCCATGAATAAATGGGGATCAAGTCTCTTATCACAATGTTTTAGCCATTTCAAATGTAGCTTTTTGTTTTTGTCCCCTCAGGTGTAAGGCCATGGCATGAAAACCGCCTTCCCGGCAGCTGAGAGAAACTTGACATTTGCACCCGATTGGTCAATAAATGAGCCAAAACTTAGGCTTGCCATCCATTACTACAGGAGGTGGACAATTGCAGACAGAATACGAAAACTCCATGGCCGCTGTTTTTCAGAGGCAGGTAGCCAAGTATGGAGATAGGGCGTGTGTTGCCTATAAGAAGGACGGGCTTTACCATGACATCTCCTGGAATGAGATGGACGAGATGATCCGAGCCATTGGCTCATACCTCATATCCAAGGGTATTGAGCCTAAACAGAACGTGGCCCTCTTTTCTTCCAATCGCTACGAGTGGTGGGTCATCGACCAGGCAATTCTTTCCATAGGTGCCGCCAATGTGCCGATTTATGCAACCAATTCCGCCGAGGAAGCCCAATATGTCCTGGAGCACTCCGAGTCCCGCATCTGTTTTGTGGGATCAAAGGAGCATATGGAAAAAGTGGTGAAGGTACGGGACAGCCTGCCGGATCTGGAGGGTGTTGTGGTGTTTGATGAGGTTGAGCAAAGGCCTGAAGGCGTTATTACCTTTGAGGAGGCCCTTGAGGAGGGCCGGGAGCACGACAATAAAGAGGAGTTTGAACGCAGGCTCAAGGCCGTTCAGCCCGATGACCTGGCTTCCATAATTTACACATCGGGCACCACGGGTCCCCCTAAGGGTGTGATGCTTAGTCATGGGAACTTCCTCTCCAACGTGCATCAGATCCTGCACGATTTCAGTCACCTGCTCACCGACGAAGACGAGCTCCTGTCCTTCCTGCCCCTGTCCCACTCACTGGAGCGCACAGCCGGCTATTACCTGGCGGTTTCAATAGGTGGAAAGGTCTACTTTGCGGAGGATTTCTCCAAACTCCAGGAAAATCTGGTGGAGGTACGTCCTACTCTGATCGTGAGTGTGCCCAGGCTTTATGAGAAGGTCCATTCCGGAGTCCTGGCCAAGGTGGGCGATGCCTCTCCAGTGAAGAAGGCGCTTTTCGGTTGGGCCATGGGGGTGGCCAGGGAGAATCTCCCCTATGTCTGCAAGGATGAACCGAAGGCCGGGTGGTTCAAGATCAAGCACAACCTGGCTGAGAAGCTCATCTTTTCCAAGCTCAAGGCGGCTTTGGGTATGGACCGCTTGAAGTTCGCCGTGTCCGGAGGGGGTCCCCTTTCTGTGGGGGATGCGGAATTCTTCCTCGGCATGGGTGTTACCGTGCTGGAAGGGTTCGGCCTGACCGAGACCACTCCGGTCACCAATGTCAACCGACCGTGCATGATTAAGCCCGGGACCGTGGGGCCGCCTGTCAAGGACACGGAAATAAAGATTGCCGATGACGGTGAGATTCTTATCCGGGGGCCCCAGATCATGCTTGGGTACTACAAGAACGAAGAAGCCACTAAAGAAGTCCTTAATGAAGACGGCTTTTTTTGCACCGGAGATATCGGACAGATCGACAAGGACCAGTGTCTCATGATCACAGGCAGGAAAAAGGAGATCATAGTAACTTCAGGAGGTAAGAACATCGCTCCGCAGAACCTCGAAAACGCCCTCAAGGGATCGCGTTTCATAGAACAGATAAGCGTTATAGGGGATCGCCGGAAGTATCTATCCGCACTGATAGTCCCTAACTTCGAAGAGCTTACCAAGTGGGCCGATCAGGAGGGTGTCTCCTATAAGACCCGTGATGAGCTCCTGAATAATGAAAATGTGCAGCAACTTTACGAGAAAGTGATCGACAAGTACATGCGGCCGTTCTCCAGGGCCGAGCAGATAAGGAAATTCAGGCTTCTTCCCGATGAATGGACTCAGCAGACCGGCGAACTCACACCTACCCTGAAGTGTAAGAGGCGGGTTATTGAAGAAAAATACCGGGACGAGATCGAGTGCATGTATACCCAATGAGGGTTCACGGAGGCTTTGTTCTCGCACGCCCTGCCATGAGACCGGGTGTGTGGTGTTTCGTCCGTAGGATTGTTTTCAGCACCTGAAGCCTTGGGGAGTCCGGGCGCTTATTCGTATTCGTGCAGCAAACCATAAAAAGGGGCCTCCAATTGCCCGGTCCGGCGGCCGGGTGCGGCTGCCCCGGCAGGGGCCGACCCCCAAGACAGAGCGGAAATCCATGGTGAGAGAAGCTAAAAACACAGGGCAGCATTTCATACGGAACATTATCGATGAGGATTTGAAAAACGGAAAGAACGAAGGCAGGGTGCACACCCGCTTTCCTCCTGAACCGAATGGATATCTCCACATCGGTCACGCCAAGAGCATCTGTCTTAATTTCGGGCTTGCCCATGAATACGGGGGTCTTTGCAACCTCCGGTTCGATGACACCAATCCCATAAAGGAAGAATCGGAGTACGTGGATTCCATCATGGAAGACGTCAGGTGGCTCGGATTTGATTGGGGAGACCGGCTCTTTTTTGCCTCGGACTACTTTGAAAAGCTCCACGAGTACGCCCTCCGGCTGATTAGGGATGGGAAGGCCTATGTGGACAGTCTCAGCCCCGAACAGATAAGGGAGTACCGTGGGACCCTTACCGGAGCCGGCAAGGACAGCCCTTACCGGGAAAGGTCCGTGGAGGAAAACCTGGATCTGTTCCGGCGAATGGCTCAGGGCGAGTTCAGGGAAGGGGAACATGTGCTGAGGGCTAAGATAGACATGGCCTCTCCCAATCTTAACATGCGGGATCCTGTTATATATCGCATCATGAATGCGGCTCACCACAGGACCGGAAGCACTTGGTGTATCTATCCCATGTATGATTTCGCCCATGGCCTTTCCGATTCCCTGGAAGGTATTACCCATTCCATATGCACGCTGGAGTTCGAGGACCACCGTCCCCTGTACGATTGGTTTCTGGACCAGCTGGGCGTATTTCATCCTCAACAGATCGAATTCGCTCGCTTGAATCTCAGCTACACTGTCATGAGCAAGAGAAAACTCCTTGAACTGGTCCGAGGCGGCTTTGTGAACGGATGGGACGACCCGAGGATGCCCACCCTGTGCGGCCTTCGAAGACGGGGTTACACGCCGGAGTCCATACGTATCTTCTGCGAGCGTATTGGTGTGGCTAAGAAGGACAGCACGGTTGACCTATCTTTGCTGGAGCACTGTATAAGGGAGGATCTGAATAGGAAGGCGCCCAGGGTCATGGCGGTTCTGAGACCTCTTCGGGTGATCATCGAGAACTATCCCGCAAGGGGAGAAGAAGAGGTGGAGGCGGTAAACAACCCGGAAGACCTTTCCATGGGCACCAGGTACGTTCCTTTCTGCCGGGAGATCTTTATTGAGCGTGATGATTTTCGTGAGGATCCTCCCGGAAAATTCTTCCGCTTGGCTCCAGGTCGTGAAGTCCGACTTCGCTATGCGTACTTCATCACTTGTCACGAGGTGGTAAAGGACCGGGAGACCGGGGAAGTGATCGAGCTTAGATGTACGTATGATCCAAAGACCAAGGGAGGGGACGCTCCCGACGGAAGAAAGGTGAAGGGTACGCTTCACTGGGTGTCCGCGCGGCATGCGGTTGAGGCTGAGGTTAGATTGTACGACCGGCTCTTCATGCGTGCGAACCTGTCTGATGATCCGGAAGGGAGGGATTTCAAGGACCTCCTGAACCCTGATTCACTGGAGGTGGTTTCCCCTTGTCCGGTGGAGCCCGGCCTGAAGCATGCGCGCCCGGGAGATAGATACCAGTTTGAACGGTTGGGTTACTTCTGTGCCGACTCCACGGATTCAAAGGAAGGTCGGCCGGTTTTTAACCGCACAGTGGCTCTGCGTGACTCTTGGGCCAAGATTGAGAAGTCCCGCGAGGGGTAGAGTGTTTCGGCCCCGGGCCGCGTAGAGGTTTGGTTTGAAAACAAAGAAAGCTTTCTTTGCGAGGGCCGCCTCCTTGGTAACTTCCGAGTGTCCACGGTTTAGTTCATGGATGGACACTCGTTAAAGACCGAGGCGATAAAAGGGGGCATTGAATTGGAAATCAGACGATGCCTTCAATTGCTTGAGCTTGAGGAGTGCTCAACCAAGGATACGGCCCGCCGCGCTTACAGGGACCTGGTTCGAGTATGGCACCCGGACAGGTTCGCCGGAGACCCGCGGCTCCGTAAAAGGGCTGAGGAGCGGCTGAAGCAGTTGAATACTGCTTATGAAACCCTGGTGAGGCACCTGGAAAGGTCTGAGGATGGAAAGACCGAGGACCGGCAGGGCGCCGGCCTTACCGAAGCCTTTTTCGAGGCCGGCACACGTGGTTTTCTAACCATATTGCACTCCCTCAACCGAGCCGCCAGAACAGCCCTTAAAGAGGCGACCGGAAAAGATAACAAAAAAAACCCTTGAATTTGAAATGATATGATTCGATAAGGATCTATTCTACTTATTTATTGTCTTTTACGGTTATACTACCGTTAAATAAAAGGATGATATGTGTTCTTTAGCAATTGATAAGCAGACTAAAAAAAAGCTTAAAAGCTTGCGAAAAGAGATAAAAAAACTAAAGAAAAAACACGATAAGATGGAATTTAAGCCCTGCAAATGTGATGCAGAGCTCAGGGCAAAAGATCAGGAACTGAGATTATTAAGAGGAATGATTCAAGATCTGGAAAAGGAACTGGATCGCTGTATACTCAAATCCAGTATAAAGAATATCCAAGGCTAGTCGGCTTAAGGAAATCCTCCGATGGTGTCGTTCCGCTCGAAAGATAAGGGTGATGACCAGGACTCAGGCCGGCGGGTTCCCCCGTCTCCTGGGCACCATGGGGACTTTTCAGGGCTACTGAGAAAGGCATTGAACATTGGCTGGGAATAAAGCGTCCATCCTGCGTTATGAGGCTTCTCCCCATTCCCTGGGACGACTCTTGAGTCTTTGTGAGGGCCTTAACGATCTCGACTCCGGGCTGAGGGTTTTTATCAAACCCAACCTGGTGGCCCTGGACGAGAGTTTTCCCATGCCGCTCTTCGGAGTGGTAACCACCACTCGCCTGGTCCATGACATGGTAGTTCTGTTGAAGGAACACGGGGTCGGATCCATAACCATCGGTGAGGGTTCCGTCTATGGCAAGAACTTCGGCGTACCCACCGGGAGGGTGTTTGAGGCTCTGGGATATGGTGAACTCGCTAAGCGGTACGGCGTCAGGCTCATGGACATACACAAGGAACCTTTTGTGAAGGAGGATTTCGGAGAATACAGCCTCGATATCTCTGAGCCGGCCCTTTCAGCGGACTTCTTTATAAATATGCCGGTAATGAAGACCCATAATCAGGCCATGCTTTCCCTCGGGCTGAAGAACCTCAAAGGTTGTATTTCCATGCGGTCCCGAAAGAAGTGTCATAGTTCCGACGGCGGGCTGGACAGCTATCTGGCCCGTTTGGTGGAGAAACTTACCCCGGACCTAACTGTGATTGACGGAATATACGGCCTGGAAAAGGGGCCCTTCTATACGGGGATCGCTGTTCGAATGGATGCACTGGTTGCTTCTTCCGATCCTCTCTCCGCTGATTTCACAGGGGCCGCTGTGGCCGGGTTTGATCCCATGGAGGTTCCCCACATCCGCCTCTGTGCAGAGAGACAAGGTCGTTCTCCCGAAACCGAGACTTTGCCTCCTGAAGGCGAAGCCGTTAAAACGCTCAGGCGTCCTTTGAAGTGGGACAACACATGGCGCAGGGATGATACGGGTCCCAGGGCATGGGATCGTCAGGGCATTCAAGGGGTCCGTTTCCCAAAATATGACTCCACCCTTTGCACGGGGTGCTCGGGCCTCTACGGTCCGATGCTGGTGGCGGTAATGACCGCCCATAAAGGACAGGCCTTCAACGAGATTGAGATTTTGACGGGCAAGGCGGCCGAGCCTTCCGGCCTCGCAAACAAGACCCTGCTCGTAGGCAATTGCATGATCAAGGCCAACCGTCGCTCGCCGGCTGTTAAAGAGGCCGTGCCGGCCGCAGGATGCCCGCCGGGACTAGATGCGGTGATGCATGCCATGAGATCTTGCGGCATCCACCCCGACGAGAAGGCCCTCGAGTCGTTTTTGCAGGGAGTTGCGGGGCGCTACCACGGAAAAGAGGAGTTCGATAAAGGATTCTTTGGCGTGCAGTGATTCATTGCACTGAATTTGCGATTGTAAGGCATCTATTTTGACCAGAGCGCGAATAACCTCTTCCGAAAGAACCTCACCAGGATGAAGCCCAGGATCAAAAGCCCTCCCACGATCGCCATAGCCAAGTTGTAGCGGGTCATGGCTGCGGACAGCCTGGCTTCCACTACCTCCCACCGGGTCCCCAGAAAGAATCCCAGGGAAATCCATATTCCGTTCCAGGCCGCGCAGCTCACGAGGGCGAGCATGGCGACAAGATGCGGTCTAAGACCGCTCAGTCCCGCCGCCAGGGAAACGGCACTCCTGATCCCGGGGATGAATCTGTTGATCGCGACCAAGAAGTAGCCGTACTTGATGAACCATGCTTCTGCACGGATAATTTTTCCGGCGCGAAATAACCTGTAGTCCTTTTCCAGAAAATACCGGCGCCCCAAGGCCGTCCCGATGCTGAAAAGAGCGATGAAACCGGCTAGGCTACCCAAAGTTGTTGAGATGAATACGCCCCCGAATCCAAGCCTGCCGGTGCCTGCCAGAAAGGCGCCTACGGCGGTGATGGTGTCTCCCGGGATTGGAGGAATCAGGTTTTCCACAAATGCGCTTACTCCGAGCACCAGGTAGATCGCCCAGTCGGGCAGCGCCTCCATGTGTTTTAAAAGTGCGTGAGGAGTGAGGTTCATGGTGCATCATGCGTCCCCGGAACAATTATTCCTTTTATTGTGGAGCCTTGAAAAATACAAGCCTTATTTGCCTTGACTCAAGCGGGACCATTTGCTAATCAGAAATATTCGATGAAGGAAATAAGACATGGCTAAAAAGCTTACCAGGAAAGAGCTCCTCAAAGGCCCTGATGAGTTTATGACATTCAGCGAACGGGCCGTTCGTTATGTTCAGGAACACACTCAACCCTTTATTTATGCGGGTGTGACCATAGCCGTACTGATTTTGGGCTACCTCGGGGTATCTTGGTATATGGACTACGAGGACAAGCGGGGCCAGGAGTTATATAACCAGGCCTATTACACCCTTCGAACCTCCGAGGTCCTGGGTGAAAAGCCCGAAGACCCTGCTGTTCCGGCGGATCTCTTCAGGAGAGTCAGCTCGGAACACAGGTTTGCCCGGGTCAGCGGTCTGGCGCTGCCTCAGCTCGCAAGCCTTGAATTCCGGGAAGGGAGATTGGATGAGGCCATAAAGCTCTATCGCAAGTTCAAGGAGCAAAGCCGGCGGAATAAGTCATATGTTGGTATGGCAAGTCTCGGCCTGGCCGCATGCTTTGAGGCTAAGCAGGAGTATGATGCCGCCATCGAAGAGCTTACTCCCATATCCCGAGATCCGGAGGCGTTCCTCAGGGAGCAGGCCCTGGTCCGGCTGGTTCGCCTGCACCGGTTGAACGGGCAGGCGGAAAAGGCCCGCGAGGCCCACAACAAACTGGCCGAGGCTTTTCCGGGATCCCACTTTCTACCTCTTACCGAAGGGCTTCTCGACTAGCATGCTCCTCAAGCAATAGGGCGTTCTTCCCTTGACAGTGTCTAAAGCTTCGATTACAAGTTACTTTGTAGCTAAAATGTAGCTTCAGGAGGAAGAATATGATTATCACGGAGATACTGGCAAGAAACGCCAGGATGTACAGGGATGAGACGGCTCTCATAGAACGGGAGCCTGCTAAGAACCTGCGACGTGAGATCACATGGAAAGAGTTTGACGACCAGGCCGATCGTTTTGCAGGGGCATTGACGGCTCGGGGTGTCGGCAGGGGCGACAAAGTGGTACACCTCATGATGAACTGCCTCGAGTGGCTTCCTGCATATTTCGGGATTCTCCGAGCCGGTGCCTGGGCCGTTCCCCTGAACTTCCGTTTCCTTGCGGACGACATTCGTTACTGCATTGATATCGCCGAGGGCAAGGCCCTGATCTTCGGGGAGGAGTTCATTGACCGGGTCGACGCCATCCGAGCGGATATCCCCGGAGTCGAGCACTTTGTTTTCGTCGGCCCGGAAGAGCAAAGACCGGACTATGCGGTTTCCTATGAAGAGTTCCTGAAAGACGGCACTATAGAGGCCCCACAGTTGCCTCTATCCATTACGGACGAAGCGGCTCTTTACTTCACCAGCGGCACAACAGGCCAACCCAAACCAATCCTTCTTACCCACCGAAACCTTGAGTTCGCCTGCATAATTGAAAACCGTCACCACAATCAGACCCACAAAGACAACTTCATCTGCATCCCTCCTCTCTACCATACTGGGGCAAAGATGCACTGGTTCGGAAACTTCATAGTAGGCGCCCGGGCGGTTATCCTCAAGGGAACAAAGCCCGAGTGGATCCTGGAGGCCGTGTCAGAGGAAAAAGGCACCATCGTATGGTTGCTGGTCCCCTGGGCCCAGGACATTCTCATTGCCATAGAGAACGGTGATATCAGGCTTTCCGACTACAACCTGGAGCAGTGGCATCTTATGCATATCGGCGCGCAGCCCGTGCCTCCCAGCCTGGTGAAGAATTGGAAAAAAGTTTTTCCCCATCACAATTACGACACCAACTACGGACTCAGTGAGACCACGGGACCGGGCTGCGTCCACCTGGGTATGGAAAACCTGCACAAGGTGGGAGCCATCGGCGTGCCCGGATTCGACTGGGAGTGCAGAATAGTGGATCCCGAACTCAATGAAGTGCTAGGGGGAAAGCCCGGAGAACTCATGGTTAAGGGACCGGGCGTGATGAAGGAATACTACAAGAATCCTGAAGCCACCAAAGCCACCCTGTTTGAGGGATGGCTCCTGACCGGTGATATGGCGCGCTTGGATGAAGACGGTTTCATCTGGCTGGTGGACCGAAAAAAGGACGTGATCATTACGGGTGGGGAAAACATCTTTCCTGTGGAGATAGAGGACTTCCTCATGAACAGCGACAAGATTCAGGATGCCGCGGTCATAGGCATTCCTGATGAGCGTTTGGGGGAGATCGCGGCGGCCATAATAAAGGTCAAGCCGGGGAGGGACATGACAGAGGAGGAGGTGCTTGAGTCCTGTGAAGGGCTGCCCAGGTATAAGCGCCCCCGAAAGATTTTTTTTGACGATATACCCCGAAATCCAACAGGAAAGATTGAAAAACCTAAGCTTCGCAAGAAGTATGCGGGCATGGCTGAGAGCTTCAAGCTGTAGGAGTGGAAACCCGTTTGACCGGCATGTTGGTGCCTTGCCGGACAGGCGGAAAATTCAAGAACAAGCAGGGGGACAAAAATGCACAAGCTATTGACCGACTCTCCAGGGAAAGAAATGCTGTTGTTGGGCAACGAGGCTGTTGCTCGCGGTGCCCTGGAAGCTGGCCTCTCCTTTGCCACATGCTATCCGGGGACGCCTTCTTCCGAAATTCCTCTACAATTTCTCAATATAAGCCGGGAAACAGATCTGTACTTCGAGTACTCCACAAACGAGAAGGTCGCGCTCGAGGTGGGCGCAGGTGCTGCGGCCTGTGGTCTTCGCACAATGGTTACCATGAAGCATGTGGGCCTGAACGTAGCTGCGGATCCTCTCATGACCCTGGCCTATGTGGGCGTGAAGGGCGGGATGGTAATCGTAAACGCGGACGATCCCTCCCTGTTTTCAAGCCAGAACGAACAGGACAACCGTTTTTACGCAAGGCTTTCCGGCCTGCCCATGCTCGAGCCCACCAACACCCAGGAGATGAAGGATATGACCATTGCGGCCTTCGATCTCTCCGAAGAACTCGAGCTGCCGGTGATTCTTCGTACCACCACGAGGTTGAACCATGTGCGGGGACCTGTCAAGCTCGGTGAACTCAAGCCCATCCGCACCAAGGGAGAGTTTCAGAAAAACCCGTTCCACTATGTAACGGTACCGGCGGTATCCCGGACACTGCACAAGGAACTCCTTGAAAAGTACGATAAGGCTGCGGCCAAGAGCGAGGCCTGGCCCGAGAACAGGGTCACCGGAAAGGGCAGGTGGGGCATCATTGCAAATGGCGTGAGCGTCAACTATGTGAAGGACGCCATTCACGATCTGGGAATAGGAGACAAGGTCCGGTTCATGCAGGTGGGGATGTCCTGGCCCCTTCCCAAGGCCAAGATTACCGAGTTCCTCAAGGAGGTGGACCTGGTCCTGGTGGTGGAAGAGCTGGAACCGGTCATGGAAACCGACGTCAAGGCCGTTGCCCAGGAAAACGGCATCACGATTCCCATCAAGGGAAAGGGTGTGGGGGGGCTCTCCCGTCTGTTTGAATACGATCCGGGGATGGTCAGGTCGGCCATTGCGGCTTATTTTGATGCAGAGTACAAGGGCAGGGCCATGGTGGATCTCTCAGACCTGCCCCAGCTTCCGGGGCGGCCGCCCAACCTTTGCGCAGGCTGTCCCCACCGTGCCACCTACTATGCTGTAAAAAAGGTGTATGGTCCGGAAGCGATTTATCCCACGGACATAGGGTGCTACACCCTGGGTCTTCTGCCCCCCATCTCAATGGCCGACTATCTCATCTGCATGGGTTCATCTGTCAGCTCATCGTGCGGATTTGCCGAGGCCACCGACAGGAAAGTCGTCTCTTTCATCGGGGACTCCACTTTCTTCCATTCGGGTATAACCGGCCTGGTTGACGCAGTACACAACAATCACAAGTTCACTCTTGTGATCCTGGACAACGGCACAACGGCCATGACCGGTCACCAGCCTCATCCCGGAGTTAATGCGGCCTTGATGGGTCTTGATCGTACCCGTATCTCCATCGAAGACGTGGTCAGAGGTTGCGGGGTGAAAGATGTACATGTGGTAAAACCCTTCAAGCTGAACAAGACCATAGAGGCTTTTCAGGCATCAATGGACTACGACGGTGTTTCCGTTGTCATCTCCGATGAATTCTGTCCGCTCTTCGCAAAGGCCACAGGTCAGATGCGCAAGACCAAACCTTTCCGCATCAACTATGACAAGTGTAAGGATCATCGGGATTGCATTAATTATCTTGCCTGCCCGGCCATGTTCATTGAGGAAGAGAAGGTTGTGATTAATCGGAATCTCTGTATCGGGTGCGCGGTGTGCGCCCAGGTCTGCCCGGAGAACGCCATCCTTCCGGTCAAGGATTAGGGTGAGGAGCGGCGAAAACGAGGCCGACCATCATGTGTTGAAATATTTTCCGCAGCGAGGAGAATGAGATGGACACGAAGAGATGCGTATTCGTCGGTGTCGGGGGTCAGGGCAACCTGCTGGCTTCGAGCCTTCTGGGCGAAGCGGCGCTGGCCGCCGGAATCCCGGCCGTAGTGAGTGAGATACACGGCATGGCCCAACGTGGCGGAGTGGTGGAATCTGCGGTATTGATGGGGGAAGTCACGAGTCCCATTGTATCAAACGGGGAGGCCGATGTCCTTGTGGGCTTCGAGCCACTTGAGACCCTCAGGACCATAGGAAGGTGCAACAACGAAACGCTGGTCATAACCAATCTGCAGCCTTTGCCCCCTTTTACAGTATCCATCGGACAGGGGACTTACCCGCCCGTGGACAAGGTGATGGAACTGATCAAGGCGAAGGTGGGCCGGGTCATAGCCCTCAAAGGAAATGAGCTGGCCGAAAAGGCGGGCAACCCACTGAGCCTGAACATGGTAATGCTCGGTGCCTTGATAGGGTCCGGAGCCGTACCCGTCTCAGCGGACGGCATGAAAGCAACCATTTCCTCGTCCACAAAGAAGGCTTTCTTGGATTCCAATCTGAAGGCCTTTGATCTGGGACTGGAGAGTGCGGCGTAAGAATCAGGGACTTGCCGTGATCCTCTCCCCGCTTCCCGGATGTCTGAACCGCAGCGATAACAGGAGTCGAGCATTCGGGATGGATCAGCAGGCCTTTTGTGAAGATCTCGGGGTCGGATCCTGGAATGAAAATGAAAGCGAAGGGGCGGGAGTCGGATGCCGTTTATCCGGCCCCGCCTCTGCTGTTGGGGGCGGGAACTCAGAGAGCATTGGATGCCTTTTGCCGTTTCAGGACGTGCATCCGGCTTTTTCGAACCGCCCGATTCATGATGCAGAGGATCTCGTCCTCCAAGTCATCCCATGAGACATGGGGATCCTTGTGAATGATCACTTCTTTGGGCTTGATGCGGATTTTTGTAACGCCTGATACGGACAGGAGTTCCCTTACTGCCTGGCCGCCGATAATGCCGAGCTTTGCCTTCAACCGTCCCGGCGGTTCCCGGAGAGGTTTTTCAAAGGCCTCAACCTGCGGTTTCATTATGGGATTGGATGTAAGGTAGGAGCGGATTTCCAAATTGGGATGAAAATACACACGAACGTCTGTTCCTTCCATGGGGTTTTCTCCGGGGGTCCGGTTTTCAGTCTCGATGGTTGCCGGTGAACCTGCCTGCATGAGTATGAGACCTCTCTTGGCGGGTGTCAAGGATGGCGTCAAAAAACGGAAACTTGCCGGACACCCCGGACATAAACTGCAAGGGGCTTCTCGAGACTCCCGGGCAGGCGCTCCGGACCGCCGCGAGTCACCACGAATGTGGCCGGCATGTCCGGTATCAACCTTCCGGTCCAATGGGTCAGGCCGAGCAACTCCGCTCCGTTCCATGTGGCACAACGAACCGCTTCCTGAGTCGTCATGCCTGCATCCAGGAAAGCGCTGATTTCCATGGCTGCAGATCTGCCGTGAAGGACGCCGGGACTGCCTGAATCGGTTCCCAGGACTATTGTGACCCCCGCCTTGCAGGCCTCTGAGATCTGAAAGACCTGGTGTTCCAGGTTCTGTCCGGCTACGGCCTTCTCTTTGCTCCCCGGCGGAAGGTTTCGGGCATAGGCCGCCATGGTGCAACCGGTCGGCACCCAGGCGGTTCCGTGAGCCGCCAGAAGGTCCAGGTTTTCCCTGCCCATGAAAAAGCCGTGTTCGATGGAATCGCAGCCCGCGTTCACTGCATCGCGAACCGGGGCGCTTCCGTTGGCATGCACCATGATTGGCATCCCCCTTGACTTTAAAATATGGGCTGCGGCCGCCAGGTCTTCGGCGTTGAATTGGGGAGCGGTCTCCTTGCCGAAATCCACCAGGCTGTTGAGACCGGAGTTGATGATCTTGATATGATCCACGTTGAAGGCTTCCCTTTTCATGATCTCCGCCAGCGACACGCCTTGGTCAACGGCGCATCCTATAAGGCGGCCGTAACGACCGCGGACGTGCCAAGCGGGACCTGTTGCGCGCAAAAGGACCGGAATCCCTGCTCCGGGTAGTAGATGGTTTTTGTATCTGAGAACATGGGATGCCCGATCTCCGGCATCGCGCACCGCCACCACCCCGCAGGCGAGGTGCTCCATAAGGCGTTTCCGGATTATCCGGGCGGTGCCCTCGAAGCCGGCGTTCGAAGACCAGTGTGCGTCCTTTCTATGTTCAGGGTCCGGCAGGGTCAAATGGACATGTGCATCCACCATTCCAGGCAGGAGTGTGCACCCGCTGCAATCGAGGAAGTCATTTCCAAGTTCCTCCTCAACCTCTCCGGCAACAATGGAGACCAAGTTGCGGCCTTGGATTTGGAGGAGCACATCCTGTTGGATGGGGCCGCCGGTGCCGTCGATGAGCCAGCCGGCCTTGAGCAGCGAAGGGCGCAGGTGCTGCTGGGCGGAATTACACCCTTTGCCTGTTCCGTGAGTCGGGTTTGCTGTTTCCGGTTTTTTCTTCATCTTCCACGTTCGGCATGATAGAAGCCGGGCAAAACCCCTTCCCTTGAGATATCCGGTCCAGTCAAGGTAATGGGACCGATATCTTGTTTCTTCCGGATATTCGGAAGAAGCGGGTGTAACCGGCCTGCCGGGCCAGATCCAGGGCCGGTTCCAAGCCCGCGCCCACCTCACCGGGATGGTGTGCATCCGAACCGAAACAGATGGGGATTTCCCTTTCCAGGGCCAGCTCTAAAAGGGTAACCGAAGGGTAGATCTCGCCGACGGGTTTCCTGAGTCCCGAAGAGTTTATCTCAAGACCCATACCCGCATCGGCGATCCGGTCCATGGCTGGACGGGCCATTTCCACAAGATCCCGGTCAGGGGGGCGGTAGCCGAATTTCTTCGGTAGATCCAGGTGAGCCACTGCGTCGAACAACCCGGATTCAGCCAGTCGGCCAATAAGGGTAAAATACTCTTTCCACGTGGCTCTCACGTCAACCGAATCCCAGACATGGCGGTCATCCGGGTTGTCAAAGCCCCAGTGATCTATGAAATGGACGGACCCGAGAACGAAATCAAAAGACTGCAACGGCAGCCATTCTTTAAGGAACCGCTCGCATCCTTCGTAATAGTCGGCCTCGATTCCGAAAAGGACGTGGGGTTCCTGCCCGTCCTGTAGTTCCCGGACCGTTTGGCGGTACCAGAAGAATCTATCCATTGACATACGGTGACCAGGGTCATATCCATCCGGAGTGGGACAGTGGTCCGTGAAGCAGATTTCCGGGATCCTCTTGTCCCTTGCAGCGGCACGGTATTCAAGAACCGTCCCTCGGGCGTGCTTGCAAAGAGATGTGTGAAGGTGGTAGTCGGGGATTATTCTGTTTCTCATGAATTGTTGCTCCGGGCAAGTCAATGGGCCTATTTAAGAAGAACGGCAGTATAGGGACAAGCCGTGATGTTGTCAACGATGGGTGGTTGACTGCAGGGGTGACTTATGCCTGGGAAGGCTTTTTCGGAGCCGGTGGTCTAAATTCGGGGATGGGTCGTTGAAAGAAAAAACAGATATCACTGCGTACATAGCGCTTTCCGTGGCGGTGGTTTTCTGGGGAGTTTCATTCGTTGCCACCAAGGTGGCCCTGGAATCCATCACCACTTTCACACTCGTTTTCTTGAGGTTTGGGCTGGCCGGGCTGCTCTTCCTGCTCGTGAGCATGCTTCGGGGAGGGCTGCCCAGGCTTTCCCGCCGCGCGCACATCAAAGTCTTCCTGATGGCGCTATTCGAGCCGGGGCTCTATTTCTATTTCGAGACGGTCGGGCTTCAACACACCACGGCCCCCAAGGCCGCCCTCATAATTGCCACGGTACCCGTAGCAGTGATGGTTTTCGCCAGGGTCCTTATAGGAGAACGGATGCGCCCTCTTTCCCTTTTCGGCATTATGATGTCGTTGATGGGCATAGGTGTTCTCATTACAGGAGATCCGGGGTTTAAGTGGGCCCTGGGTGACCACCTGATCGGAGATTTTCTGATAATTGGAGCCGTGATTACGGCGGCGCTTTACATGGTGGGGGCGAGAGATCTCGGCCGTGAGTACTCCGCCTGGGATATCACTTGCTTGCAGATACTATACGGTGCACTTTTCTACATGCCCATGTTTTTCGTGGAGATGTTGGTGCTGGATTGGAGTGATGTTACGGTCTCGTCAATGATAGCCGCGGCCTACCTTACCGTCTTTGCCACGGTGATCGCGTTTCTCTGTTACAACTACGGCCTTACACGGATCGAGGCCTCGAGGGCGGCGGTCTTCATTAACGGCATACCTGTGGTAACCGCCGGGGCCGCCTGGGTGATTCTGGGAGAGCGGCTGACGGGGGTTCAGGTGGCCGGCGGGGCCATGGTGCTTGTCGGCGTCTGGCTGGCGAATATGCTGGGCAGGCCGGGTAAGGCTGAGGTTGCCGTGAAAACACAGTCAAAAGTAAAGATTTCAACATAAATCCAGGATTACCAATGGGAAAACCCTCCATGAGGGGCTTGACGAGATGAGGAGGACTGCGATAGTCTTCCCTTAGATGGAGTTAATCACTTTTTGAGAAGAATAGGGGAAACTGCACAAAAAGCGGCGGATTTATCCGTGAGGCACAATTAAGGAGATTTCAATGCCGGACATTCGCATACGATGTTCCTGCGGCAGGGATTGTCAAGTAAATGCATCGGACGGGTCTACGCTTAGATGTCCCGTGTGCGGCCGATTGGTCAGCGTTCCAAGCAAGGAACAAGACCCGGCGTGCCGTGACAGCCTGGACAGCTTTATCGAGGCGACCTTTGAGCTCCTGGATGAAGTGGACGGGGCCTTTCCAACATCCGGTGCGCGTTAATTTATGAAGAAACTTCACTTAATGCCGGCTTTTGCAGCAGTATTATTCCTGGCGTTTATTCCCCCACCCGCGGGTTCTTCCGGGCTCCAGGTCAAGCTGGATGTCCAGGAAGTGGCCAAGCACTCCGTACTGGTTACCGTCTCCTGGACCGTGACAATTCAGTCGGACCGCGATTGGGAAGGTTGCGAGCTCCTGATCTCATTCCGCGACGGCGGAGACAGGGAGATCCACCGGATAACCAAAACGCTTAGCCTCAAAAAAGGACGGAACAGCGTAACCGGCCACGATATATGTGAAACCTCGGTGTGGGACAGGACCCATAAGTTTTCAGGCAAGTTGAACTGTGGGTTATAGGGGCCTCTTCTAGTCTTATCCATTCGTTTCAGTTAAATAAGTGAGCTTTACCGGCGAATTTAATGGTTCGGGTGAACGTGAGCGTTCTCGGTTCATGTCGTTTCAATGGACACGATCGTTCAGACTTTTTGCATTTCCCTCAAGAGGCGGTTCATATCCTCCGGCTTTCCAATGGTGATACGCACGAAATCCTCTATCCCTTCCACATTGAAGTGCCGGACCAGGATTCCCCGCTCCTTTAAAAGCCTGTAGACGGCCTCGCCTTTGACTCCGGGTCTGGAGGTGAAAACGAAATTGGCTTTGGAGGGAAGTACGCGCCATCCCAGCTCCTCTGCCTGGGCGGAGAACCGGTCGCGGGTCTCGATGATCTTCCTGGTGATTGTCTTGTAGTAAGTGGTATCCGCCACGGCTATCTCACCTATTTTCTGGCTCAATATATCCGTGGGGTATGAGTTGAAGGAGTCCTTGACGGTGAAAAGCGCTTCAATCAGGGGCGCTCCGGCTATGACGAACCCCAGCCTGAGCCCGGCCAGGCACATGCTTTTGGAAAAGGTCTGCACTATGACCAGGTTTGGAAAGCTTCGGATCAGTTCCACGGCGCTTTCGCCCCCGAAGTCTATATATGCCTCGTCAATGATTACGACGCGGCCGGCCGGATAATGTTCCAGCAGGCTACGTATTCTGTCAAGGGACAGGCAGTGCCCTGTCGGGGCGTTGGGGTTGGCAAAGATCAGCCCGCAGGACGGTTTTTCAAGGAGGGCATCAAGGTCCACCCCGAACTCCCCATCAAGAGGGACTCGCTCATAGGCGATCTGGTAGAAGTCACAGTACACAGGGTAGAAGCTATAAGTAAACTCAGGGAAGATGAGCGGACCGCTTTCTGAATCGAAAAAGGCGTAAAAGCAAAACGACAGTGCCTCGTCCGAACCGTTGCCAACAAACACCTCAGCCTCGGTTACGCCGTAACGCTCGGCAATACGTCTTCGAAGGTCGCCTGAAAGGGGGTCCGAATACAAACGGAGGTTCTCTATTTCAAAGCTCTTCAAAAAAGTCTCGATGCGGGGAGACGGCGGGTAAGGGTTTTCGTTCGTGTTGAGTTTGATGTAGAGCCGGTCCCGGGGCTGTTCCCCTGGCACGTAAGGCGTGAGCTTGGTCATCCTGGATGATAGCATGGGAGTTTCCTGTTCTTAGTGAAAGTGGACAGCTACAAAAAGACGATAAACCCCGCCGCAGGCTTTCCCACGGATAAGAGGTTGTTTTTCCGCCGGACATGCGTGGTCAGGTTAGCTCTTTTTGTTTCATTTCACAAGTATACCTTTCCTTATACAGAGGAAATTGCTTGCAACCATACGCCAAGCCTTTCATGATATGATACTTGAGGAGGATGGATTGGAAAAGGAGCGCAAGGAAATCATCATTCCGAAAGAGCAGGCCGTATTCGGCCTGGATGCGCGCGGCCGCTGGCGGCACGTAGAGCAGGGCAGATTCGAGAATCCGCGGATCATAGCCTATTTTCATTCGTGCATCCGAAAGGATGAGCAGGGCTATTATCTGGAACAGGAGCACCCGCATTTCCGGGAAAAGGTCTACTTCCCTTGTGAGGATACAGCCCTGTTCGTATTTGATGTGGCGATAAGCGACGATGAAGTTGTCCTCACTCTTAACACCGGTCGTCGCGAACGCTTGAGACCTCTCAGCCTTTTTATAAAAAACGACGTTCTATACATGCGCCTTGAAGATCACCGTGTGCGGTTCACTGAGCATGCCCTGGTTCGTATCTCCGATCTCCTGGAGTTTGATGAGGAGGAGAAGGTCTCCATCCGGTTTAGGGGAAGGTTGTATCGAATCCCGGATGAATCCGTCGCCTCGCTCAACCATGAAGACACGCGGGGTATGAGCTGAACTCGGCTCGGTCTTGGCCCTCAGTGTGCAAAAGGCTCTTCTTGCATGATGATCAATCTGAAGGCGGGTTTTTTGCTCAGCTTGCTTTGATATCCTTATGAGTAAAGCTTAGCGCCTTTTCTCCAGTGTAGTCCGCAACCACATGGCCGTCACCGAAAAGCCTCCACTTATAGATCACAAGCCCTTCGAGCCCCACAGGCCCGCGCGCGTGAATCTTGTTCGTGCTGATACCCACTTCGGCGCCTAGGCCGTAACGGAAACCGTCGCTGAATCGGCTGCTGCAGTTGAGGAATACGTCGGCTGAGTCAACTTGTTCCATGAAACGAAGGCCCCTCTCCCTTTCGTCGGTCACCACCACATCGGTGTGCCCTGATCCATAACGGTTTATGTGCTCGATTGCCTGGTCCAGGCCCTTCACTATACGGATGGATAGAATAAGATCCAGGTACTCTGTGCGCCAGTCTTCCTCCGTTGCAGGTATCACGTCGATCAATTCCCTGGTCCGTTTACAGCCGCGGAGTTCCACGCCCCGGGCCTCGAGCGCCTCCTTTGCCTTGGGAAGGAATGCGCGGGCGATGTCCTTGTGTACAAGCAGGGTCTCCGCCGCGTTGCAAACGGCAACGTACTGGCATTTGCTGTCCACCGTGATTCTAAGGGCCTTGTCGAGGTCGGCCTTGACATCCACGTAGACGTGGCAGATACCGTCGGCGTGGCCGAGTACGGGGATGTTGGTGTTTTCCATTATATGACGGACGAATGCGTTGCTTCCCCTGGGGACGATAAGATCTATGCAGTCGTCCAGCGCCAGCAAGCCGGTTACATCCTCGCGGGTCTCCAGAAGCCCCAGCCATCCTTCGGGGATTCCGGCGCTCAGGCTCGCATCAGTGATGATCGCCGCCAGGATCCGGTTTGTTTGGGAAGCCTCGCTCCCGCCTTTGAGCAGGATGCTGTTGCCGCTCTTTAGACAAAGCGAAGAGATCTGAACAAGGGCGTCCGGTCGGGATTCGAATATTACCCCGATAACACCTATGGGACATGTCACCTGGAAAAGCTCTAGCCCCCTGTCCAGTTCCACCGCGCGCAAGGTCTTTCCCACCGGATCGTCCAGCCCTGCAAGGCTTTCAAGGCCTTGAAAAGCCTCGTCTATTTTGGGCTCGTCAAAGCGGAGTCTCTTTATGAGCTGCGGGGACAGTTTTTGGCGTTCAGCTTGTTCAAGGTCCATGCGGTTGGCCTTGACAATGTCTTTGCTGTTTTTCTTGAGGGATAGAGCGATCTCCCTGAGGGCTTGATTCTTCAGTCCTGCAGTGATTGCTGCGAGGCGAACGGCCGCCTCTCCGGCCTTGGAGGCCGCCTGGCGCGTATCCACGGGAACACCTCCTTTTATGTCCCGGCCTTTGCATACCCCAATGAAAAAGCCGCTTTTGAGTGAGCATCAAGATTTGACCCCGGCGCTGCGACTCATCTTATAGCACATCACAGCCCGGGTAAAAACCTTCCCTTTGAAATGTTTTGAATTTTATAGGTTGCCAAGAGGAAGAGAGCTGTTGTATTTTTTTATCCCTCCTCCAGAGCGGAGGGATTCTTCTCTATGGTGAAAAGGGCATAAGCCGGAAAAGGCCGTTCCATGAATTCAATGAAAATTACCAGGCTGGTTCCATCCATATTGTTCGGCGAGAATCGATTCGAGGATCTGAATGGATTTATCCATGAGATCTGTTCCGATAGAAAAGGATACACAGCTTATGTGGTTGATTCCGTGCACCGGCAGACCGGTCTTTGCGACCGGTTGCGACCGGGTTCCGAGGATCTGGTGCTGTGGTTCGATGCCTCGCTTCGCGAGCCAAAGACCTCGGATGTGGACGATGTATGCGCTGAGATAGTGGAGAGAAAGGACAAGAATCCTCCTCGCGTTGTGGTTGGCATAGGCGGCGGTTCCACCATGGACCTGGCCAAGGCTGTTTCCGTGCTGATGACAAACCCCGGGGCGGCAGCCGATTATCAGGGGTGGGACCTGGTAAAAAACAGGGCCATTCTGAAAATCGGGGTCCCCACGCTCTCAGGGACCGGGGCTGAGGCCACCCGTACAGCCGTACTAACTGGGCCGGCAAGGAAGCTGGGCATCAACAGCGATCAAAGCATCTTCAACGGAGTACTCCTGGACCCGGGGTTGTTGAAAACCGTTCCGGTGGACCAGGAATTCTATGCGGGAATGGACAATTTCATTCACTGTGTGGAGGCCTCACATGGCAGCGCAATGAATGCCATGGGCAGGCCCTTTGCCCTGCAGGCCAAGGCCGTTTTGGAGGACTTTTTCCTTAATGAGAAAAACTATGCGGATTTCATGGTGGCTTCTTTTCTGGGCGGGTCGTCCATTGCAAATTCCTCGGTGGGTGTCTGTCATGCGCTGTCTTACGGCATCGCCTTTGTTCTGGGCTTTCGCCACGGCATAGCCAACAGCATAGTGTTCAATCACCTGGAGGAGTTCTACGGTCCGGATGTCCTCTTGTTTCACAAGATGGTGGAGCGGAACAATATCCGGCTTCCTGTTAATGTCACCCGAAATGTTACCCCGGAGCAGATGGAAACCATGATTCAGCTTGTCTACATGCTTGAACGCGACCTTGTTAGCGCCCTGGGTCCGGAGTTCAGGCGTATTCTGACACCTGAAAAGATCTTATCGCTTTATGAGAGGATGTAGCCGTTCCGGGCCCCAGGATTTATCAGGGCCGGCAAAACCAGGAACCTCTTGGTCATTTACCCCAATCATACACCTGACAATGAAAAACCAAACCGCCATCTCCCTCACCGACCTCCAGGGTTATATAGAGCGCATCACTTGGGCCAATGAAGAAAACGGCTATACATCGTAAGAGTCAAAGTCTACGGCCAACGCCATCTCGTAACGCTTGTCGGCGAACTCATCTCAATCCGGATCTACATAAAGATCTTCGAACGCGGCTTTGCTTTGCTCCGAATGCTTTTTGCTCCGGAAAATTTTTGTTGTCGTCCTCCAGCCTCTTGGGAGCGGCTTCCGAGACTGGGCGCCGGTATATTGTAGTCAAAAGCGGATAACGTGCGTTGCTCGATCTCAGAACCGATGGTTCGATTGATGGCACAAACCATATCCTTGTCGTCTCGCGTAATAAACGTGAACGCTTCACCGCTGCGGGTTGCGCGTCCGGTCCGGCCGATACGGTGAATGTATGCCTCGGGGGTGGAGGGGATATCATAGTTGATGACATGAGAAATCCGTGTAACGTCAATACCGCGAGCAGCGATATCAGTGGCGACCAGGATCTGGAAAGTCCCGTTGCGAAAGCCGTCCATCGCGGCTTGGCGACGAGTCTGGGAAAGATTCCCCTGTAGCGACGCCGATCGATATCCTGCGGCGACAAGCTTTTTCTCCAGACTCCTGGCGCGATGTTTGGTTCTGGTAAAGACCAGCACCGACTTGGTATCTGTGCTTCCAAGCAGCTCCAACAGCAGCGCCGTTTTCAAATGCCGGGCTACAGGGTAAAGTGTGTGACTCACGGTATCAGCGGGTGCGCTGCTTCCTTCCTGGATGGTGACCGGGTCCCGCAGGATATCTTCGGCCAATCGACGGATTTCCGGGGGCATGGTGGCCGAGAAAAGCAATGTCTGGCGCTTTTTGGGAAGATGTTTTGAAATTCGCCGGATATCAGGGAGAAAACCCATATCCAGCATCTCGTGGGCCTCGTCTATAACCAACACTTCCACTTGGGAAAGATCGATGCTGTTACGTCCTATATGGTCAAGAAGCCGGCCGGGACAGGCGACTACAATATCAGCACGTTTCAGTTTCTGAATCTGCGGGTTGATTCCCACGCCGCCATAAACAGTAACGCTTCTTATGCGCGTCTTGTGACCCAACATTTCGATATCCCGATGAATTTGTTCGGCCAATTCACGGGTAGGGGCCATGATCAAGGCACGAATGCACTGGCGTTTATTCCCCATAAGTCGATTCAGTATCGGCAGTACGAAGGCCGCCGTTTTACCGGTGCCCGTTTGGGCCAGCCCCATCACGTCACGACAACTCATTACCTGCGGGATTGCCCGGGCCTGAATTGGGGTAGGGTTTTCATACCCTGCGCCTACAACTCCTGCCGTAATAGTCGGATGAAAATTAAATACTTCAAAGTTCAAAAAATACCTTCTTTCTGCGTTCCAATTAAAAAGCCCCGGAGTTATTCCGGGGCTTTAATGTTTTTTTAATACAACCGGGAACAATTTGGGAACGCTGTTGATTTCTATTGATCATACAGGCAGATGGAATTGATGTCAAGTTTATTTACGAACACCTGTATTAGCGAACACCATTTTGCTTGCAACTTCGCATAAGGAGGCGGGTCAGAGCCCTTCCAACCTGGGCTTGCCGAGCCGCTCCCTCAGCCGGTTGATGGCTGGGAAGATGCGTCTGTGGCCCAGGGTGCGACGAATCAGGATTCGTTTGCGGGGAAAATCGAGCAACATCATCCCGATAAAAAGGGTCAGCAGACCCTGACCCGGCAGAACCAGCATAGCCAGGCCGCTAAGCACAAATAGAACGCCGAGACCGTTTTTTAAAACCAGCAACGGTACCGAAATATGCCATGGCCACTGTAGAACCAATTTGTGCTCCCTGCGCAAATAATCCTCGGGCAGCCGTACGATCAACAGAGGAACCACTATCAGGGAGCCGATGAACATCAGAAGCGATAATCCACCCAGCCAGCCCAAGAGAACCCCGTGGTCCTTATATAAACTGGTTATATTATTCCAAAGAAGTTCCGGCATGGTTGTTTACTCCGTAGTTTTGGCCCAAAACGGATAATCCGTGATGGCATTCAGGTGCCGCTCAAAATATGCCGGTTGTCTTCGTGCCGTTAGCAGAAGGCAACCATTATCCTTCGCAGATCATATATGACCCCTTTTCGTCCTTCTAAAGTATGCCGGGAAAGCAGCAAAGATAAAGGCGGATCGGAATAGGGATAAGCATTCAGGGTTTGCGGATATCGAGTTTGCGCATGCGTGCGCGCAAGGTGCTTCGGCCGAGGTCAAGGATTTCAGAGGCGCTGTTTTTACCGCTTACTTTCCATTGGACCTGTTCCAGCACACGCTTGATATGTTCACGTTCCACATTTTCAAAAGTTTGTGCAGTTTTATTAATTCCTTGTGCACTTATCATTCATTATGAATACGGGAATTTTAGCGCAACCGTATTGTCAACGCAACCTATTCGACCGTTTTTTCGGGGGGTGTCAGGTAGGTTCGAGATGCCGGATATCTGAAGGGAAAGATACGATTCGGGCCGTTCCACGACCGGCGACCGGGCCTCGTCTAATAGTGATGATCCGGGGTTTTCGTCTGGTCCAGGGCCAGTTCGGCCAGGAATTCGAAAACCTCCACGCCGTGAAGATCCGCCGGCTCCTTGCCCCGGGCATATTGCCTAACCCAGGCGAGATCCGCTTCACTCTGCGGGGAAAAGGGGCCTTTCCTAAGCCCTATTGACAACCTTTCTTCGTCGAAGAGGATGAGGTGCTCGAAGACGGGATCAGCGTTTTTGCTGGGCCTTGGCCTTGCAAAGGTCTGGAAAGCCTGCTCCGGCACCCCAGGAAAAACGGGCAGGAAATCCAGCAGTTCAAAAAAGAGATCGAATATTTCCCGTATCTGCGTGATGTCGTTTTTCGCAAGACCCAGCCTCGCATCCTCAATGAGCAGGGCCAGGTCATCGCGCGTATAAGTGAGATCCAGCATAGCCAAGGCGTAGGTGCGTATCCTCTCTAACGACTGCTTGCCCTTGCACACAACTACATCCCGGGTGTTCATAATCTTTTTAATATTCTTGATGCTCAAGACTTCCCGCCAGAGGGGACTCTTGCGCATGGCTATGTCTTTCAACGTGGTGTGGAACATGGGCAATTCATTGTCCAACAACAGCGCCTCCATGGTTTCGCCCTTAAGAGGGCGCACGTAGAGGTCCAGATCTCTGACTTGCCTGTGCTCCAGATCCGTCATGGCGAGGAGTTCCCGGATAAGTGTCTTATCCAATTGACGCTGTGCAGCAGGGTCTTCAATTGTGGACAAGAGTTTATGCACTATTCCGTCAAGCCTGATTTTGTCTTTCAGGTTCTCTTTGAAGGTCATGATTCCTGTCTCCTCTTGATCAAGGGGGAGAAGCTCTTTTCAGGGTTTTCAACGTAGCTCCTTGTATGACAAAGACGGCTTATCCAAGCGCCTCATCGGGATAAAGAGAATCGCTATTCCCGCAATTAGAGCAACCACCGGCTGTGGCGAGATATCGATTAACATGTCACGTTCCCTCCTCGGAATTTCATATGCCCGTTCCGCCGGTTTAAAATACGAAGCGTTTCATTTGAATATAACCAAGTTTCATGCCAGGCTGGATAAATGCAATTTTGCTTGACCCAAAATATTGATTTATCAATGAATATTTAAACTCGAAAGGCTGGTGGGGGAGGGCCGGCTAGCGCGAAACAATGGTCATATATGGCGAATGGTCAAATATAACCACGGCCACCCGGCGAGGCTCGAAGATACGAACCGGATTTAGAGCTTTTCTTCCGTGATTTCAAAAGGCAAAACCAGACAAAATGCGGTACTGTGTGTCTAAGCAAAACTCCCAAAGCCATTCTTGCCGAGACTCCATTTGTCAAAAAACTGCCAAAAACCTTGACAATCTTGACAACAAAGAGTATCTTAGGCATTGTCCTGAACGGATCAAAGAGCTTAGAAGAGCGATTTGGTCAAATAGATTGCGATATAGTTACTAAAAAGCTTAATGAAGCCAATAGCAAAGGCCGTTCACAACCAACAGGCCCCAGGGTGCGCGCATGCGCCCGAAAAGCGTGAAACTTCAGATGCAAAGAACAGCACGCATATTTCTGTTTGTTACCGGCGGTCTTCTCTCCCTGATAGTCCTGTCGGCGCTGCTTGCCTGGGCGTTCGTGAATTCCGAATTATTCAAAAGCCGCATCGAGGATACCGCATCACGGGTCCTGGGAATGGAGCTGAAAGTCGAAGATCAGGTCAGAGTCCTTCTTTTTCCAGCGCCGGGGTTGAGACTTGGAACCTTCCATATACGCAGCAACGAGGCCGAATGGATCAATGCCTCCGGCCTGGACCTTGAGATTCGGTTGCTGCCGTTCCTGCGCGGTCAGCTTGAGATAGACAGTATCGACCTCTTAGAGCCGACTCTGCAAATAGAGCGGGATTCCGAAGGCGCTTATAATTTTGTGCCGGCTCATCGCCAGGACGACCGCAGAGAACGGCGCCCCCTGGAGATTCGGCATTTTCGAGCCCGGGATGCCAGCCTGATCTTCATTGACAAGTTATCCGGGGAAGAAGTCCAGGCTCAACATTGCGAATGGACTGCGAGCGATTTTGAGTGGAGGCCTGCAGGGTCGAACTCGTCAGGATCGAATCTGCCGGACTTTCAAGGACAGCTGAACTGCCGAAAAATCGTTTACGACGTAATGGAGGCAACCGAACTCGAGGCAGAGGTGTCGGTTCAGGATCAACAATTCAAAGTCAGCTCCGTAACCGCCACGTTGTTCGACGGACGGTTGAAGGCCCGCCTGGAAAGTGATTTTTCCGGGTCTTCGCCGGACCATTTCTTAGAGTCGGAACTCGCCGAGTTTCGCATTGAGCGATTCATGGAGACCTTTCAGCAGGAACATGGGGCCGATGGCTTGCTCACTTTTACCACTAAACTCAACTTCTCAGGCAAAACACTCTCGGAGATGCGGGGAAGCCTGGACGGCCGGGCAGAACTTTCAGGAACAGAACTCTTGCTGTACGGATTGAACCTGGACGAACAACTTAAAAGGTACCGATCCACCCAGAGGTTTAATCTGGTCGACGTTGCTGCCTTCTTTGTGGCCGGACCCGTCGGTGTGGCAGTCACCCGAGGTTACGGCTTTGCGAGCCTTTTTGCTGATACGGACCAGCAGACGCCTATCCGGGAATTGGTTTCAAAGTGGGACATTGAGAACGGCATAGCCCGTGCCCGCGATGTTGCCCTGTCAACAGCGGAAAATCGGGTAGCATTGGCCGGAGGCCTGGATTTTGTGAACTTGCAGTTCGAAGATGTGCGGGTGGCTGTGATCGATGCCGGGGGGTGCGCTGTGGTGGAACAATCTATCCAGGGCAAATTTCATGATCCAGAAATCGATAAACCTAATTTCCTGGTGGGCCTGGCCGGCCCGTTAATAGACATACTGAAACGAGGAGTTGATCTGTTCAAAGACACCGAATGCGAACCCTTTTACACCGGACAGCTTGCTGCACCCTGAGCCGCCTGTTAAACTCCTTGTTTATTAAATACTTCAAAGTTCAAAAAAATACCTTCTTCCTGCGTTCCAATTAAAAGGCCCCGGAGTTATTCCGGGGCTTTATATTATTCCAAAGAAATTCCGGCATGGTTCTCTACGCAGCGATAGTCATATATGATGACTGATTATATGTGGCCAGTGTTTCGTCTTAGTCCGGTAAAGGGTGGACGGTCGGCTCGAAAAGGCAGGAGCGGAGTATCGCCTGCTGATGCAGGCCCGACATGCCTTTGTCGCAAAAGGGTCACATTTGATCACAGGTCAAGTATAACCCTTTTTTCGACGGCTACGAACGGCGACTCCGGAATTTGGGTTTAACAATTGCGTTTATATATCAAAGAGATGGCTGTCATTACCGTAGGTGTCGGCTACCTGGCACAAAGCTTGCATATCCATCAATAAAAACCGCATCGTTCTTTTGCGCGGGAACTTCTCTACAACCGTTATTCAACACGAGGTCTACCATGAAATCAAGCAGCCGAGACAAGGCAGAAGGCAAGTGGCACAAAGTGAAGGGTAAGATCAAGCAGGTCGCCGGAAAAGCAGTCGGGAACCGCAATTCGGAGGCCGAAGGCAAGGCCGAACATACTGACGGGAAGGTTCAGGAAAAGATCGGCCAGATCAAGGAAGTCGTCGAAGAACGATCTGCTCGTAAAATAGATATTGCGTCGGCCGGGGGCATCGAGCACCAGGTCAGGGAAGGCAACACGTTTGAGCAGAGGTTTGTCGGGGTAAAACCATACACGATATACGCGGTAGGAGGGCAATCATGTTTAAAAGAGCTGTAGCCATGGTAATGCTTGTCGGTTTTTGCACCTTCACCCTTGTGAGTTGCGCCGGCGAGCAGTATCAGCGGCATGAGGGGGCGATAATCGGCGGGGGCGCGGGAGCCGCCACGGGGGGTGCCGTAGGAGGGGTAATCGGAGCGCAGTCAGGCCACACCGGAACCGGCGTCGTCATCGGCAGTCTTCTGGGGGCCTTAGCCGGGGCGGCGGTCGGCCATTATGCCTATGACCAGAAGCGCACGGAGGAGGCGGCGCAACAGGAGTACGCTTATGATTACAATCAATCAAAGACTAACCTGGTGAGGATAGATGACGTCTTTGCCAGGCCGACAACCGTGAGACCGGGCGGCACAGTGGACCTTTCGACCACATACACCGTTTTAGGCCCCCAAGGGGCGACAATGGAGGTCATTGAAACCAGGGAGATACGCCACGCAGGGGAGCTCTTGGGCAAGCCTCAGGTGACCGTACAGCGACAGGGAGGGACGTATACGTCACGGATTCCCCTGACCCTGCCGAGGAGCGCTCAAAGGGGTGTCTATACCGTCTATGCCACCATTCAGTCCGGCGGCAGCAGTGACTCCAGAGAGCTCACGTTCATTGTCCAATAAGGCGCTTCCACTCTTTGTCGTCATCGCCGCGCTGCTCTGGTCGTGCAACGTTGATGCTGCGCCCATCAGCGTCCGGCTGATCGAGGGAAACTATCGAGGTTTCGTCGTGGTCCGGTCGTTGGCCGGGGCGGCGATCGCCTATGGCGAGATGAGCCAGAAGCCTACGGGCGGTCTGGTCGAGTTCCGCATGATCCTGAGATTCAAGGATGGTTCGCTGTACGATGAATCGGTGACATTCTCGCAAGAAGGCGTTTTCAGACTTGAGAGCTACCGGCTCGTGCAGCAGGGCCCATCCTTCCCGGCATTGGAGGTTTCCTTCGATCGCAAGAGCGGTCAATACAGGGCCCGAAGTCAGGCGGAAAAGGACGATGAACCAAAGGCGGCCGGCGGAACATTCGAGATGCCGGCCGATCTATATAACGGCATGGCCCTGATACTGTTGAAGAACCTTCCAGGAGGTGCCGGTGCGACGGTTCACTTGGCTGTCTTCACGCCGGAGCCGCGCCTGATCGAGATGGAGTGGAGCTGGGAGGGGGAGGATGAGGTGCTGCTGGGCGGTAGGTCCATGAAGACCAAGCGCTCGCTGGTGAAGCTGAAGATCGGCGGACTCGCCGGCGTGATCGCCTCGCTGGTCGGTAGAAGCCCGCCCGACCTGCGCTACTGGCTCGTCACAGGGGATGTTCCTGCGTTTGTAAGATTCGAGGGCGCCATGTTTCTGAACGGACCGGTATGGCGGGTCGAGATGACCGCGTTAGAATGGCCCAAGTAGGTTGCCGTTTATATTCTAGACAGTAACACTTCTTATGTGCGTCTTATGACACAGGGTTTCGATATCCCGATGAATTTGTTCTGCCAGTTCACGGGTAGGGGCCATGATCAAGGCACGAATGCATTGCGGATAGTCCGTGATCGCATTCAGGTGCGCTCAAAATATGCCGGGAAAGCAGCAAAGAAAAAAGCGGATCGGAATGGAGATAAACATTCAGGGTTTGCGGATATTGAGTTTGCGCATGCGTGCGCGCAGGGTGCTTCGGTCGAGACCAAGGATTTCAGAGGCGCTGTTTTTACCGCTTACTTTCCATTGGACCTGTTCCAGCACGCGCTTGATATGTTCACGTTCCATATTTTCAAGGGTTTGTGCAGGCTTTATTAATTCCTTGTGCGGCTTTTTGAGTTCATCCACCAGCCTCAGTTTGGGACCCGAGGAGTTGATCACCGCTCGTTCGAGAACGTTTTCCAGCTCGCGAACATTGCCGGGCCAATGGTATTGCAGCAGCCCATCCATAACGCTCACCGGGACCATCTTGATGGATTTGCCCAATCTCTTTGAAATCCTGTCGACATAGAAATTGACCAGAAGCGGGATATCATCCAGGCGGTCCCGCAGGGGCGGCATGGTAACCGGAAAGACATTCAGCCGGAACCAGAGATCTTCCCTGAATCTGCCCTTGCTCACTTCCTCTTCCAGGTTTCGGTTGGTGGCGGCGATGATGCGGACATCGACTTTTTTGGTGCTGGAGCTGCCCAGGCGTTCAAACTCGCCGTTATCCATCACCTGGAGCAGCTTGGGCTGCAATTCCAAAGGTAATTCGCCGATCTCGTCCAAAAACAGCGTGGCTCCGTCGGCGATTTCAAAGCGCCCCAACCGTCTGGCCTGCGCGCCGGTGAAAGCACCTTTCTCATGGCCGAAGAGTTCGCTTTCGATAAGGTTGGAAGGCAATGCGGCACAGTTCATTTTTACCAGGGCGCGATCCCTCCGCAGGCTCAGGCCGTGAATGGCGCGAGCAGCCAGCTCCTTGCCGGTCCCGGTTTCTCCGAGAATCAAGACGTTTGTGTCGGTTTCGGCGATCTGTTCTATCTTGAAAAACACGTAATTGATGGCATCGCTCCGGCCGACAATGTTCTCGTGGTTGTATTCCAGTTTTATTTCTTCCTGAAGATAGGCCCTCTCGGCCTCGAGCTGGTCTTTGAGCTTACTGATTTCAGAAAGGGCGGCCTCGGCTGTTTGCCGGCTTTTTTCCGCCTCTTGCGTTGCCTCGGTGAGTTCGGCTGTTCGTTTTGAGACAAGTTCCTCCAAGTGTCTTTTGTAATACTCACGCTCGGTCACATCCTCGATGGCCAACAGGATCATCTGGGTTTGGTTGTCCTCACTGTAAATCCGCCTGGCATTCAGATGCATGATCTTGCGGCCTATGTTTTCAAAGTCGTGTTCCACCTCAAAATCATGAAGGCTTGTGTTTTGAGGAAGGACATCTTCGAGTAATTCCTTGAGCTTGGGAATGTCCCACTGCCGGTTGCCCAGATCGTATATGAGTAGGCCCTCTGTGTCTTCAGGCTTGACATCAAAGGTGTGGTAAAAGGCATCATTGGCCGTTACGACTTTCAGGTCCGGATCAAGCACAATCAAGGGTTCACGTATCGACCCAAGGATGCTGTTGTGAATTTCTAGAAAAGTCTTTCGGATTTGATTGTTCAATTGTCGGCCCTTTACTGATTGTTCCTATTTTAAGGTCAGCAGCCTCTTGCTCATTGTGAATGCAAGTATTTTAGCGCGGCTGCATTCATAGCGCAACTGAGTCCATCGATTTTTTTCGGTGTCCGGCAGGTTCGAGATGCCGGATATCTGAAGGGAAAGATACGATATGGGCCATTCCACGACTGGCGACCGGGCCTCGTTCAAATGCGTTGAGCCGAGCCTTGAAGATCCGCTGGTTCCTTGCCCCGGGCATATTGCCTTACCCAGGCGAGATCCGCTTCACTCTGCGGGGAAAAAGGGCCTTTCATGAGTCCTATTGACGGCCTTTCTTCGTCGAAGAGGATGAGGTGCTCGAAGACGTGATCAGCGTTTTCGCTGGGCCTTGGCCTTGCAAAGGTCTGGAAGAAGACCTTATGAATATCGGTTGTCATAGACCGTGAACCCTGTATGTAGTGGTACACCGAGCAGGCGGCACAGGCCGGAGCTTCACTTCAGGAGCCCTCCTCCACGGTGTCCAGGTCAAGGATCAATGAGAGAGGTTCGTCTTTGCCGGTGCTTTCCGATGGTCGGGTCGTTATGCGTTCCGGATCCAGGCCATCAGGCCCGGTCATATGCGTCAGGGCCGCCTGCGCCCTTTTATCGGCAAGGCGTTCCAGGACGCCGGGGGCCAGGGTCTCCCTCTCAAGCAGTGCATCATAGAGCGCACCTGCGACCTCTCCGGGATCGATTTTTTTCTCCTGATCGTCACCTGACTCCTCTTCAGTGGGGAGAATGCCGGCAAGGATCTCCTCGTACTCCTCCGCACCATATCGCTCCGTAAAGAGTTCGGCCAGTATGTCTCGTGCCTCGGTGCTGCTGAAGTCCATGGGCCCCGGGTCTTCACCCGGCTCCAGCTCTATTCCGGATTCCTCAGCAAAGGCCCTTCTGACTTGCAGATCTCTGAGCACCTTTCCGTCCGCATCGGCGTCGTAGCGGCCGGTGACGATGAGCTTCAGCTTCGGCCGCTGAAGGAGCGCTTCGAGCAGCTTGTCCAGTTTTTCCTGTTCCGACGGAGGAATGCCGCCTGAGCCCGGCTCCAGGAGAACCTCGTTGAGCGTTTCGTCCTCGGCCCCCAGGAGTGAGGCCAGGGCCCTGAAAGGCGAGGTGACGATCCTGCTCAGCAGGTTGAAGACAGTCTGCCACACCAACTGACCATAGCTGAACTCAGGATCATCAAGAGTGCCTGTGATGGGCAGACCTATATTTATGATGCCGTTGGCGTCTCTGAGCAGGGCGATCGCAAGCCGCAGGGGCAGGTTGACGGCGTCGGGGCTTTCCACCCTGTCTCCAAGCACCAGATTATCTATGACGACCTTGTTGTTACTCAACAGGCGGCTGTTTTCGATCTTGTACTGCAGGTCGAGGAAAAGCCTGCCTCTGTCGATTTTGTGCCCGGCAAACTTTCCTGAATAGGGTGTCAGGTTGGGCATTTCCAAGTTATTGAATACCATGGAGATATCGGTGAACTCTTTCGGGTCGAAAAAGTGGATCTCTCCGGTTATCTTGCTGGTCCCGTATCGATCTACCCGGCCGTCAAGACCGACCTTTGTGCGGACGCCCGGCAGGGACGATACATTGTTTATTACGCCTTTGAGCTCATGAATCCTGGTGTCGAACTGCGGCCTCAGGCTGAAATCGGCAAAATGCAGCATGCCCTTGTCCAGGCTTATCCTGCCGATTATCCAGGATCACATCCTTGAATGTCAGGGCCCACCGGAAAAGGCTGCTCAATTGGAAATTGACATGCAGCCGGTCAAAACCGATGATCGGCGCTCCGGAAGGTTCATTGATCCTGGATTCTCCGCCTCAAGTGTCAAGCTGTATGGGTTGACTTTTACCTGCTGCAGGGAAACTTCGCTCTTGAGCTGTTCGCTGAGCATCTTTGGGGCAAAATGACCGATCAGATAGGGTGCCAGAAAAAATCCTGCCAGGGTGTAAACTGCGATCACCGCAGCTGTAATGATAACCGCCTTGCTTTTCAATACATGAACAGCAAACTTTTTTATCGGCTTTTCCATGGGATCCTTTGTGGTTTTAATTGGTCTGAATACGGGCCCTCATAGAACGCCTGAAGTTCGTATATGCCGCCAGGTTCTGGCGGAGATTACGTCTGTATGACAGATTGCCCACCAGACTGATCAGGGGTTCGCGGCGTTGCCGCAGATTTCGCCACAGCCTGCCCAGAATTCGGGGGATGGTATAGAAATCGCGGTCGCAGGAGATCATCTCCCAGATAATGCCGTCCGAAGACAGGTTCTTGTACCGGGCCACCGGGAAGGTCAGTGTGTAATATTTCCAGTCCTCCGGGAACCTGTCGAGGGCGATGCGGTCCTCGGTTTTCATCTGGTCCCACAGGCGAGTCCCGGGGAGGGGCGTGAGAAACAAGGCGTTGAGATTATCAACGCCGTACCGGCCGGCTGCTTCGGCCACACGTTTGCCGATGCCCGGTTCGTCTATATCCAGACCGATGATAAAGGAACCCGCAACCAGTATGCCGTGCCGCTGTATGCGCCGTACGGAAGATCGAAAATCGCGGTTTTTCGAAAGGTTGAACTTTTTCCCGAGTTCCCGCAGTCCTTCCGGGGAGGGGGTTTCAAAGCCGATGAAAACGCCGCTGCACCCGGCCTTGGCAGCCAGAGCCAGGAGTTCTTCGTCGTCGGCGAAGTTAATGCCGGCTTGGGCAACCCATCGCTTTCGCAGGTTCGCCTCTGCCATGGCACGGAACAGATCCTTGGCGCGTTCGATGTGATCGGGACGCGTGCCGACGAGGTTGTCGTCCACCACCAGGACATGTTTCTCACGTACGGACCTGAATTCTTGCACCACATCCGCTATGGGTCGCTGCCGGTAGTGGGCCCCGTTGAACGCCGTCACACTGCAAAAGCTGCAGTTCAATGGGCAGCCGCGCGTGGTCTGCACGGCCCCACAGGCATATCCCGCAGGGAGCAGATCATGACGGGCGATCGGCACTTCGCTTATCTCGGCGAGACCCCCGTCATACCGGCGTTTCAATCTACCGTGCCGGGCGTCCTCCAGGACCTGCGGCCATACTCCCTCTGCTTCTCCGGTTACGACTGCGTCCACATGTTCCATGGCCTCGTCCAGGCACATGGTTGCATGAATACCGCCCATGACAACGGGCACGCCCTGACGCCTGAAGTTGGCGGCTACTTCATAGGCGCGGTTCGCCTGGGAGGTGAAAGCAGTAATGCCTACCAGGTCCGGACGGGCCATGGCCTTGTAGTCGGGCGCCCCGAGGTTCTCGTCCACGATCGTTGTTTGCCACTCCGGCGGGGTCAGGCCCGCGAGAACCATAAGACTGAGTGGTTTCCACACGCGGTAGCGGTTCCATCGGCTCTCATTGTATTTGAGGATGGCGACCAGCGGATTCGATGGATTGATCAGATATAATTTCATGCCGTGCAGCCCCTTGTATGAAAAAGACGGCTTATCCAAGCGTCTCATCGGGATAAAGGAAGGTTGTGCACGCCTTGATCTCTTGTTCCGGTTCCTCTATCGGGAGTGCTGTTCTTTCTGAGACCCGTCACCATGTCCGTTTTCCAAATCCAGCATCCTTCCTTTCAACTTATAGCTGTCTCTTTGCAACCTCCTGACATCAAGGGACTTTCTCACCAGCTTGGGTAAGGCCAGAACCGCCACGATTGCAGCGCCAATGAGAGAGGAATAGAAAATCAAGGCTGTAATGGATATCTGCAATTTCCAGGCGAAAAACTTGAGCTCCAATGGCATGCTGTTTTGTATAGCGGTAATGATAACCACCAGGAGAAGCAAAAAGGTAATAATTAAAGAAAGGTACATGATTGGCCTCCTCCCTTAAACTCGTCCCCTGGCCGATGCCATCGACATCATGATCATGGAAAAAAGCAGGCAGAGAACATAACGATTGGGTCTCTCAATATGGCTGTGTCTATTGAGATATTTCATCTTTCTCCTGTTTAGCGGCTTCATCTTCCCGCATCTTTTTTTCCATCTTGGCCAGAAGCTCGGCCGTGTTTTTCCTAAGTTCTTTGGTGCCGCCGGTCCTTTGAAATGCCATAATTGCAATGATTAAAGCAACAATAGCGATTAAAAAATTTAAAATGTTCATAATGGTCGCTCCTTTCTTTTGGTTGTAAAAACTCACCTACTCAAACTTCATGCCGAAAATCGTGCATCCGGCGCTTAAGCTGTATTCAATTGATTTAATTGGGATATATTGTTGAATGGACATGGGTGGGCGGGACGGAAAGACGGAAGGGCGATGATCATATATGACCATTGATCATATGTAACCAGATTTCCGGCATGATCTGAGCGCCGGGTTCCGGGATCTCTTACCGTATCCCGGGAGTTTCCCCCACAAGAATGAGCAATCCCCCTATGGACAGCCGGCTTAAAAGAAAGAACAATATGATTACACTCCACAATAGGGGGTGTGAGATGGGAGAGAGCAGGAGAGAAACGAAAAAGGCTGCTTCCTCAAAGGCAGGGAAAGCAATAGGCGGACGTATCCTGGTGGCCGAAGATAATAAGGCCTTGTATTTGGCATTCTCGGGTTAATCCGGTGATCGGCATGCTGGATCGGCCGGGTCAAAAAGGTCGTGGGGAAGTAGAGTCCGCAAGGCCGCTTATCACGATGCGGTTTCGAAATTCAAATAAGGCAGAGGGACGTTGACCGATATAGGAAAAGGGGGTAAGGGCATGAATGATGAGAGAAAGAGCGCCGGTTCCAAGTCTGACTTCATAATGTCGGCCGGTATCGAGCCGGAGCTTGCCGAGTTCGTGATTGAGTTTCTGGAAAAGCCTGAAATATTTTTTTCAATGCCTATCGAAAGGCGGCGCGAGATTGAAAATCAGATGGACGCCATTCTATCTTCCTTTCCGCAATGATGGGAGTTCAGCACAACAACCAACCCAGGGTCATCCCCCAAACGGTTCTTTCAAAGAGGTAACGTAATTAATGCAACCAAAATCGCGGCAATCGTGGTCATCGTAGCCGGTATTCTTGGGCTGGTGTATGGCGGTTTCAGCTACACCAAGAACACCCATGAGGCGAAATTGCACCGGCAGGTATTGCCCTGATCATTTCTTTCGCCGTCTACCCCTTGACCATGGGGCAACGCCTGTTGTCGGGTGAGAATGAAAAAGGGCGCCGCGGAAAGCCAAAAATCCAAGGGAGGTGACTTTGCGTATGGATAGAATCACTATGGATCTATTGAAGCAAACGTTTCTGGACCGCCATTCCGGCTGGTGTGTCTCGCTGTTCATGCCGACGCACCGGGCGGGTCGGGAGATGGAACAGGATCCCATTCGTTTCAAGAACCTGCTTCGGGAGGCGGAAGAACGACTTGCGGCAAAAGGTTTGCGCTCTCAAGAAATTCAGGAGTTGCTCAAGGAGTCCAAGCGGTTGTTGCAGGATAAGGATTTCTGGCAGCGGCAGAGCGACGGCCTGGCCGTATTTTTTTCCGCAGAAAGATTACACTTTTTCAGACTGCCGATGGACTTCAAGGAACTGGCGGTGGTTTCGCATCGTTTTCATGTAAAACCGCTCCTTCCGATTTTGACCAGTGACGGCACGTTCTACATCCTCGCACTCAGTCAAAATCAGCTGCGACTTCTGGAGGGGACAAGGCACTCGGTGGATGAAATCGATCTGGAAAATGTGCCTCAAAATCTTTCCGAAGCCTTCCCTGATGCCTTTCCGGAAAAGGAGCTGCAATTCCATACAGGCACGTCTTCGGGTTCCGGAAACCGGCCGGCCATGTTCCATGGGCACGACATCAGCAACGACATCAAGAATCGCATCATGCAATGGTTCCGCATGATCGATAAACAATTACGCGGTTTTCTATCAGACGGGCAGTCTCCTCTGGTGTTGGCCGGAGTCGACACCCTTTTTCCTTTCTATAAAGAAGTCAATACCTACCCGCATCTGATGGATGAAGGGATTCCGGGAAACCCTGAAGGGATGACGCCCGAAGATCTTCACCAGAAGGCATGGGCTATCGTGGAACCCGTATTCAAAGAGGAACGGAAAGCAGGATATGCGCGGTACCGGCAGCTGGCAGGCACCGGGCAGACCACGACCGACGTCACGGAGGCGGTCCTGGCGGCATATCACGGGCGGATCGATGTGCTCTTCGTTGCCCTCGGAGTGCAGGTGTGGGGCGGGTTTGATGCCGAAAGAGACAAGGTTCATGTGCACGAGCCCCCTGAACCCGGCGATGAGGACCTCCTCGAAATGTTTGCGATCCAGGCCCTGATCAATGGAGGCACGGTATACGCGGTCTCGCCGGAAGAAGTCCCGGACCACGCAGCCCTTGCTGCGAGTTTGCGCTATTGAGAGCGTCAAGGGGTTAGATTTAGGGCAATTCTTTACCATGCTGCCGATTGTCACCATGTTGCTCATCATGCTGGTGCTGCGCTGGTCCGCTTCCAGGGCCGGAGTCATCAGTCTTTTCGTGATTATCCCCCGGAGGACCACTGCAGAAAAAAGAATGGGAACCATTTCTTCAGGAACTATCGGCCATGCAGCCTTCATTGGATTATGTGGTGGCCAGTGGGAGCCTTCCTTCGGGCGTGCCCGGTGATTTTTATGCACAGGTTGCGCGTGTCGGAAAGGAGAAGGGAGCAAAAGTGATCATCGACGTTGCAGGTGAAGCCCTGGAGCAGGCCATTCAGGAAGGGGTCTTTTTAATCAAACCCAATGTCCGTGAATTCCGTGGACTGGTTGGGAAGGATATCAAAGAGGAATCGCAGATCAAGGCCGAGGCCCAAGAAATGGTCAAGAGCGGCTGGTGCGAGGTGCTGGTCATCTCGCTTGGCGCAGCAGGTGCCTTGATGGTTTCGGAGGAGATCTCGGAACGAATCCTGCCGCCCACCGTGCCGATCATCAGCAAGGTCGGGGCCGGGGACAGCATGGTGGCCGGTATCGTCTTGAGCCTTGCCCGGGGCAAACCGCTCAGGGAATCCGTCCTGTTCGGCGTGGCGGCCGGTACGGCGGCCGTCATGACGCCGGGAACGGAATTGTGCCGCAGGGAGGATGCCGAACGGTTATATGCTCAAATGATTTGAGCGCAGGGTGACAGAAAAGCATGGAGAAGAAACTGATGATTATCCCACAGAATAAGACAAAGATCGTTTGCACCATCGGGCCGGCCTCTGCAACATCCCAAATAATGGCGAACCTGATCCGGGCCGGCATGAATGTGGCTCGTCTTAACTTTTCCCACGGCGACTTCCGGAGCCACAAGAAAATGATCGAGAATCTGCGGGAAGCGGCCCGGTCCGTGGGCAAGCCTGTGGCAATCATGGCGGATCTCTCCGGACCGAAAATCCGGATCGGCGAACTGTCCCAGGAGCCCATCGAACTGAAGGCCGATCGCAGGGTCACATTGAGAACCGAAGTATTTGTGGGTGATGCGGCCAGAATATCGGTGAGCTTTTCCCGATTGCCCCAGGCGGTAAGACCGGGAAACATGCTTTTTCTGAATGACGGGTATATCCAGCTCGAGGTGAAGGAGGTGAGAGGGAAGGAGGTGGCGTGCAACGTGGTGGTGGGAGGCGAACTCCGATCCCGCCAGGGGCTGAACTTGCCGGGGATCAATCTGGGAATCAGCGCTTTCACGGAGAAGGATCACCGATGCCTTGAATTTGCACTTGAAAACGGAGTGGATGCGGTGAGCCAGTCTTTTGTGGAAACGGTATCGGACATTCATGCGGTTCGGGAAGCTGCGGAAAGTCTCGGCCATCACCCTTTCATCATCGCCAAAATCGAGCGCTCAGGGGTGCTGCAATACATGGAAGAGATCCTGGAGGCCGCAGACGGGATTATGATCGCGAGGGGAGACCTGGGCGTGGAGATGCCCATCGAGAATTTGCCGGGGATCCAGAAAGAACTGATGAGGAAGGCGAACCTTGTTGGAAAACCAGTCATCACTGCAACCCAGATGCTCGAGTCCATGACCAACAACCGCCGTCC